>JANWWR010000051.1 GCA_025055835.1 Gemmatales bacterium
ATTGCCATACTTTAGAAGCCAAATATAACCGGGAAATGATGGAATTGGAAAACACTTCAAAACATCAGGCATTTTTGCGACATCTTCGCCTTTATCAAATTATTGATGCGGAAATACCTGGCATAGGGCCTGGGAGAAAGCAGGCCCTTATGTTCCATGGAATTGTGTCGGCCGCTGACATTGAGGAGGAAAGAATTCTTGCGATAGCTGGTTTTGGCGAGAGATTGACAAGCTATCTTCTGGATTGGAAGGAGGAGGTGATTGAGCAGTTTACATTTGATGCGAGACGTGATGTTTCGCTTAAAGACAGACAATCTATTAATCAAAAATATTGCAAGCTTCAGAATGATATTCTTAGAAATGTGGAATCTCGCATAGCCGGCATGGTTAAAATAAAGAATGATGCGACGATGCAATTAAAGGAAGTCGAGCGAGAGTTAAGAGACGCCATGATGGCCTATCGGCAGGCGGCCGTTGACATAGAGAACTTATCAAAGTATCAGGGCTTGTAAATCGAATTTCACAGGCATGGTTCTCCTGGGAGCCAGGCTAGTGATTCAATTAATCCACATACGGATCCGCGCCGAGTTCTTTCAGTACTTCCTGCCGCTGTTTTTCATAGACCATCAAATCCACACGCTGGATATAGTGCCGCCGTTCCGTCTTGCGCTGGGCCTTGTAAAATAGCGGCAGGAATTTATTCCAGTCGAGTTGTTTGCCGGATCGGCCCAGGGCAATGAGCTTCTGCTGGGTCCGCTGGCCCAGGGCTTCCAGCAGTTCATCTTCCAGCGACAGGAAGAACTGGCAGGTTCCAGGATCGCCCTGACGTCCGGTTCGCCCGGCGAGCTGCCGGTCGATGCGGCGGGCATCGTGGCGTTCCGTGCCCAGGACGTGCAGGCCGCCGGCCTGGATCACGCTCGGCTCCGGCTTGATGTCGGTGCCGCGCCCGGCCATGTTCGTGGCGATGGTGACGCGGCCCTTTTCACCGGCATGGGAGACAATCTCCGCCTCCCGTTCGTGCTGGCGGGCATTGAGCACCTGATGAGGTATGCCGGCCTCGGTAAGCTTTTCGCTGAGCCTTTCGGATTTTTCCACCGAGCGGGTGCCGATCAGCACCGCCCGCCCGGCCGCGATCAGCTTGCGCGTTTCCTCGACGACGGCATCAAATTTCGCCTCTTCCGTGGGGAAAACGCGATCCGGGAGTTGTTTGCGGATCACGGGCCGGTTGGTTGGCACCACCACGACGTGCAGTTTATACACCCGGCGGAATTCACGGTTATTCGGGGCCGCTGTTCCTGTCATGCCTGCCAGCTTCTTATAAAGTTTAAAAAAGCTTTGGAAGGTGATGGAAGCGGCGTGCTCGGCGGCCATTGTGATCGGCACCCGTTCCTTGGCCTCCACCGCCTGATGGAGTCCTTCCCGCCAGTGCCGATCCGGCATACGGCGTCCCGTGTATTCGTCGATAATGATGACTTTGTTGTCATGAACCATGTAATGCTGATCCCGCCGAAAGCGATAATGAGCCTGCAAAGCTCGTTCGATGTGCTCGAAGAGCTTGTCCATTGCATGGGAATGCGGGCCGGTCGGGGGATTCGACCAGCGGGCCAGATAGCGGCCGGCTTCGGTCAATTCCAGTTTTTGCTTTTTAATGTCAAATGTAAAATGCTCATGGATCCGCATTTTCCGGGCCAGATCGTCGGCCCACAGATAGACGACGCTTTCCTCTTCGGTGGCAGGCCGGGTGGCGGCGCTGATGATGAGCGGAGTGCGGGCTTCGTCGATGAGGATGCTGTCGGCCTCGTCCACGATGGCGTAGTGGAAGCCCCGCTGCACGCTGGGATCCAGCGGCGCGCTTCGCTGGCCGTTGCCCGACCAGGCGGCCCAGAACGGCACCGCGCCGGTTTGTCCGGAAGACCGCAGCCGCAGCCGGTCGCGGAGGAAATCGAAACCAAACTCCGAGGCGACTCCGTAGGTGATGTCGCACTGGTAGGCTTCCCGCCGCAGGTGGTCCGGCATGGTCATCTGGAGAGCGGCGACGGTGAGGCCCAGGCTGCGGTAGATCGGTCCCATCCATTCGCAGTCGCGCTTGGCCAGGTAGTCGTTGACCGTGGCCAGGTGAACGCCTTTGCCGGTCAGTGCATTGAGGAATAGCGGCAGCGAGGCGATCAGCGTCTTGCCCTCGCCGGTGGCGACCTCGGCCAAGGCCCCATGATGCAGAACCATTCCGGCCGCCAACTGCACGTCGAATGGCCGAAGATTGATGGTCCGCTTGGCGGCTACGCAGACGGCGGCGAACGCCTCCGGAGCGAGTTTGTCCAGCGATTCGCCGCCACGGGCACGGCCCTTGAGCCGCAGCCCGAGCTTAAGCAGGTCCGCATCGCTGAGCTTGTCGAATTCGCTTTCCCAGTAGCGAATCTGATCGACGCAGAGCGCAGCCCGTGCCAACCGCCGTTCCGACGGCGAGCCGAAAAGCAGGTAAAAGCGATTGATCCAGCGACTGCCCAGGCGTCCCATGCTGCCAGAGTATCACGACCTTGCCGCCGTGCCAACGGAGACTTGCCGGTGCCGCAGCTGACAACCGGGAGGCGGATGCCGATCGGAAGCCGCTATTGGTCGGCCTCCTTTGATTTCCTCGGCGATCCCAGGACGTTCGCGATGGTCGCATGGGTCAACGGCTTGATGATCCCACGTTCGGTGATGATGCCCGTGATGAGTTCCGCGGGGGTGACGTCAAAAGCGGGGTTGAACGCCACCGCTCCTTCAGGGGCGATGCGACAGCCAAGCGGCTCGGTGATTTCCCGGGGATCGCGCTCCTCAATCGGAATGCCTTTGCCGTCGGGCAAGGCGAGGTCGAAGGTGCTCGACGGGGCAGCCACATAGAACGAAATGCCATGCGCCCTGGCCAGCACGGCAAGACCATAGGTGCCGATCTTATTGGCGGTGTCGCCATTGGCAGCGATGCGGTCCGCGCCGACGAGGACCAGTTGCACACGCTTTTGCCGCATGAGCACAGCTGCCATATTATCGCAGATTAAAGTCACGGGGATATGCCGTTGCATCAATTCCCAGACGGTCAGCCGCGCCCCTTGCAAAAGCGGACGAGTTTCATCAGCATAAATCTGAATGCGTTTGCCCTCCTCGGCGGCGAAGAAAATGCAGCCTAAAGCCGTACCGTATTCCGCCGTGGCCAAGGCCCCCGTGTTGCAATGCGTTAAAATTCCCATGCCGTCATGAATCAATTGAGCACCGACCCGAGCAATGCGTCGGCACATGGCCGCGTCTTCGTCCCGAATGGCGTGGGCCTCACGAAGCAAGGCGTTTTGCAAGTCCCTGACGTTTCCGTAATGCACCCTGCCAACAACCTGGCGCATCCGATTTAATGCCCAGAACAGGTTCACGGCGGTGGGCCGACTCGTCGCCAGATAGTCACAGGCCTTTAACACCGCGTCAGGACCGCCAGGCTGTGTTGCCTGCTGAGCGGCCAGAACGACGCCATAGGCGGCGGCGATGCCGATGGCCGGCGCCCCCCGCACCTGCAAGGAACGAATCGCCTGCCACACCTCTTCCACAGTTTTACAGTCCCGATAAACAATCTCAGAGGGCAAGCGGGTTTGATCAAGGATGCGAAGATGGCCATTGATGTCGCCATGCCAGGCGACCGCATAATAAGGTTGCGAGAATCGTGCCGGCTCGGTCATGTGATGTCCTTGGCGTGCTCGACCACCTCGGGACGGAAGGAATGGTCCGCCTGGGTGCGGATGCGGCGAAGCACCTCGGCATGGACCAGACCATTGCTGGCTAACACATCAGGCCGGTGAATGGTGGGATTGCCGTCCCAGTCCGTGAATTTGCCACCTGCTTCTTCGATAATGGGTTTTAAGGCAGCAATGTCCCAGGGATTAACTCCATATTCAAGCATAAACTCACCCGATCCTTGAGCAACAAGTACAAAGCCGTAAAAGTCCCCGAAGCCCCGTTGTCGCTGCGTATTCTGCACCAGGTCCAAAAAAGCATCGCGACAGCCACTTTTGACAAACCAGCTGACCCCGGAATAAAAACATTGCGATGCGGGCAAGTCATGGATCGTCGAAACGTGAATCCGCCGGTTGTCCCGGAATGCTCCCGATCCGCGCAGGGCGTGAAACATTTGATCGAAGGCCGGGATATAGCACGCCCCGGCGACGGTTTCGCCGCGATATTCCAGACCAACCAGCGTCCCCCACAGGGGAATGCCGCGGACAAAATTGCGTGTCCCGTCGATGGGATCAATGATCCAGCGATAGCCCGTTTCGCCCTGGACTTCCCCGGACTCCTCTCCGAGAAAGCCGTCACCTGCAAAGTGCGAAAGCAGCTTTTCGCGCAGGAGTTTTTCCGCCTCGCGGTCGGCTATTGTGACGGGAGTCTGATTGCTTTTCCACTCCACGTTTAAAGGAACGTCAAACATTTCCAGGGCTTTGCGCCCGGCTGCGCGGGCTGCTTCGAGAGCCAGCTCGTAGCGGTCTTTCCACGGGCGGTTCAAGGTTTACTCCCTCCGTCGGCAGCGGCAACATCGGCCTGGGCAGCCTGAAGAATCTCACGGGTTTTGTCATCCTGGATAAATCCGATAACCCGCAACCGTCGCAGGTCGAGCGGCATCTCCTCGTCGGGAAAACGAACCACCTTGGCCATTTCTTGCAAATAACGCGACAAGCCTTGCCGCATATCGGCGAGGTTTACCGAAGCGGCATGGGAGCCGGATGGGGCCTTCAACGCAGCGCCATCTGCGCCCCCGGCGAAGCCTCGCAGGACGTTGTAATGAAACCGACGGCCATCGGGAGCGGCATAGCGAACGCGCTCCTCGACGACGGCCAGACGCAGACGAGTCGTCTCGGCCGGACGTTTAAGACCTGAGTAATCGGCCTTGATCTCAAGAAGCCCATCGCGCATCTGCGTGCTTAATTCCAGCTTTGCTCCTGCTTCCGTTTCCAATCGCTGATCCAGGAGATTGCGTAAGGCGCGATACCGTTCCCGGGCCTGGGGGCGGTAGCCGAAGACCGGCGGGCCTTCCTGTCCGTTGATTAGAACCAACGGCGTCGCTTCGACCTGATAATAAACGGCTCGCCTCTCGGAGTCCGGGCAGGTGAGCGGGTCCGGGCCGGGGATGTGCAGATGATATTCGAGAACAATGACTTCCAGGGGCGTGTAGGTTTGATGCAAAGCATCGCAGGCTAAATCGGCGGCGATGCAGGGAGGACATTGCGTTCCCGTGAATAGCTCGACCAGCACGACACGGTCGCTTCTGCCTTTGCGACCGCGATATTTCTCGGGAGCGAAAGGCAAGGCGGTCTGCAAATACTCCTCGTCAAGTTTAGCATTGAGCGAGGCCAGTCGTTCCTCCAGGGAGCGGGCTTCCGCCTCAGCACCGGTAGCTTTTAAAGCACGGCTGAGAAGGCGGGCCCAGCGGGCTTGAAGCAGCAGGGGATCGCTGGGAGTAAACATCTTCTCGGCCTTGCGTCCAAACTCGACCGCCATAGGAGCAGTGCGCGGCGATTTAGCCAAGAGCAGCGTCAGTTGCACGAGGGTCTGCAATTCCATCTCACGGCCATATCCGGCGGCCAGTTTAACGGCCTTTTCCGCGCGGTCCCGAGCGGTTTCGACGCTGGTTTCGTACTGGGCAACGTGTTCCACCAGGTGCATCAGGGCATGAAAAGCCACGGGCTGGCTGTTGTACTGCGTGACGATTTCCTGGAATCGGGTTTCCCGCTCCTTTGGATCCGCCGTGGTGAAAGCCTTCTCGAAGGCTTCCCAGGCTGGACCGCCCAACACTTGCGAGGTCTCGGGCGTGAGTTCCCGGGCGTCGGTGCGTTCGAGCCGGGCCAGGTCGCGGCGTCCCAAGGCTCCCACGGAACCAGGTAACAACATCGGTCGGGTCATTCCTTGCGGCACATAGCCGACCACGGAATAAACGACGCCATTCGCCTCGATGGTCAGCCGTAAGGAATTGCCGTCCAGCTGCGTGTCCACGATGCGGGAGGCCTTAAACTCCGGCGGACCGGCGGCCAGCAGAGTCGCCTGGGGTTTGCCCTGCACCTCCCGGATTTGGACAAGCCACAGGGTAAACTCGGCCCCGCGGGGCAAGACGGTGATTTTCCAGTTGCCGGCCAGGGAGGGCGTCGGCGGCTGGGCGAATCCGGACGCGAGCAGGACGGCGGTCAGACCGAGAACCACGGCATATCGCAGAAACTTCATCGCATGCCCCACTGGTCAGTAATCCGATCTGTCGTCCCGAAGCACGCTCTTTTCCCGTCAGTGTACCGAGAAGGGGCCTGAGACGGCAGGGCTGGATCGGGAGCGACGGTTCACGAGCGTTTTCGCAACCGGGCAGCCAGGGCCTCGATCTGCCGTTGGCACTCCCGTTGGGCCGCCGCGTAGCCTGCCGGGGTGACGTGACTGCTTTTGAGGTAGTCAAGAACGACGGCTTCTGCCGCCATGTACTCGGCACAGGCATCGGCCACGTCGGCAGCGATCTGAAGCGGAATCGTGGTCACGCCGTTGCGGTCGCCGTGCAGCAAATCGCCGGGCTGGATGCGGACGCCGCCGACCCGCACCGGAATGTTGATCTGCGGAATGTGGCAATAGCCGTGGGCGCAGATGGTACCGTTGGTGAACACCGGGAAGTTCAGCCTCTCGACCTGATCCAGATCACGACCGGCTCCGCTGGTGATGAGTCCGACGGCCCCGAAGCGTTGGTAGGTGGTACACATCACTTCGCCGAAGGTGGCGGCAGCGGCGGGTTCGTCCAGATCCTGGAACACGACCACAACCGGGCCGGGCATATGGGCGAAGGACTCGATCTGCTCGACCAGTCCGGCGTACGGCTTGCCGCCCACCGGCGGAGAGGCCGAGCGGAAGGTGGCCGTGCTGGCAAAGCCGACCATCGGCGGCAGCTTCGGGAACACGGCCTGAATCGTGTGGTCCAGATAGCCCTCGTTGCGCGGGCGGATGTCGAACAGCTCGACGACGTTGCAAATCGTCGGCGTGTCGTATTTCCGCAACAGATCCAGGACGCGCCGATCTGGTGGATTGTGCATGAGCCGCTTCCTGCAAACTACTGACTCTGACTTGAATCGCCTGAAGCAATTTACCGTTTTCTCATCTCCACCGTGTACCGCCACAAGCCCCGCTGATTCCTCTCCCGGATCAGCCGGAGGTCGTGTCGGAGAACGTCCGACCGCTGCCAGCCACCGCGGAGCGTCCGTTCCCCGTACCCGTCCGGCCGGTGATGAAGGATCACGAACTCGACCTGTTTACCCCGGGCGTTGACGAGCCAATATTCCGGGACACCGGCCCGGTGATAGGCCTGACGCAGCCTCTGGTAATCTTTGTTGACCGAGAACTTGCTGACCACTTCGAGCACCAGGTCTGGCGTGCCGAGCAGTTCCGTATACTGACCAGCTGCCCCTTCACGAGGAACCAGCACGGCTCGGCCCGAGGCCAGCGTCTCGGAGAGCACGAAGGTGCCGTCCGGTTCGCAGGACAACTCCGCCGCTTCGTTCGTCACCAGGAGTCCATCCCCGTAGAACTCGCCCAGATCTTCACGGTCGTTGAGGTCCATAAGCCGACGGGCGAACTCGTACTTCACCTTGATGTGGGTCTCAGGCTCTTCGGGGCTTGTGTCGATGATCAGGTCGCCCGCGATGAACGTGATTCGGCCACGTTCGGGAAACTCCGGCGAGATGGCCCATTTGCGGAAGCCTTCCAGAGTCCACGCTTCCTGGGGAACGCAGATGATCTCTTCCCCGACCACAAGTTCGAGACGGGGCAGATGGTCGTTCCGCTCGGTTCTCCCGCTCCCTACGCCTCGGCGCACCAAAGCCGGCACGGAACGGGTACGATGCCCGGAGCCTGCAGACCGCGGCTTGTTGCTGCTGGTTGCCATCCGGCACACTCTGGTCAGCCGAGAACCACGACGGCTATTTTACGTCTCCTCCGGCACCCAGCCGTAGAAGGCCAGGCTGCGTTCGCCGCCGCCGTGCTTGTAGGCCATCTTGAGTCGGGTCAGATAGTCCTTCGGAATCGCCTGCCGCTGGGCCTTGACATCCACGCCGTAGACCCGTGCGGCGTTAAGCCCGAAGATTTTGTCCTTGATCTCCTTGGTCAGCGGCTTGTAGCCGAACTTGTCCTGAAGTTCCTGGGGAATCTGGAAGCGGCGCAGGGCCTCGATCTGCCATTGCGGCGTGCCCCACCAGATGCTGTCCGTGCCCCAGAGGATGTGGTCCTCGCCGAAGGCGTCCAGAATCTGGCCGAGGATGTGCCCGGTGATGAGCGGCTGTGTCACGACCGTCATGCCGAAGGTGCTGCCCAGTTCCATGTACACGTTGGTCAGCTTCGGGTTGGCCTTGCGCATCCGGCACAGATCGCTGACCCAGGGGATGTACGGGTCTTCCAGCAGCTTCTCCCGCTTGACGCTGGCCCCCCCGTCCAAGGCCCGGAAACCGCTGTGATAGACAATGAAATTGAGGTCCGGGAAGTCGGCGGCACACTTGGCGATGTCCCGGGGATGGCAATGCTCTTCGTTGAAGCCGAACAGCGGCAGCCCCTTGTGGACGCAGACGTTTTTGATCTTGGCCTTGCGGGACACCTCGAACATCGGATAGGCGACCTTTTCATCGTCCATCCACCACGGCCCGGCCTGGTCCTTGCCGAAGAACAGGCCGGTGTACATCTTCCAGCCGTCGATCTTCAGGTCCTCGACCTGCCGCATCATGTCGTCCTTGTTGTACTCCTTGAGGTTCGGGGCCACGAGGCCGTGCGAGATCATCCGCTGACAGCCAGCCAGCTGGTTGATCTTGTTTTTCGTCTCGACCATGCGTTCGACGGGGAGGATGTTCTGATTCGGCTTCTGCGGAATGCCGGAGATCAGGCCCATGACCGTGTCGCTGTCGAAGAAGATTTCCTTGATGAAGTTCTCGATGCCGAGGTCTTCGTGCTTGTGCTTGTGGCCGCGCAGTGCGGGATTGTATTTTTCAGCAGGCACGCGGAACATGCTGACCAGTTCCCGACCCTTGCCACGGGGCACGTCCACGTGGTGGCACTGCACGTCGAAGATGAACTGGTCCTTGGGCCACTTCTCCTCGCGCAAGGCGGCGTCGAGCGGCTCAGCGGCGTCCACCTCGAAATACGGGCCGAAGACCTCGTTGAGAGCCAGGAAACCGACCGCCATGCCGCCGGCCCCGGCCAGAAACTGCCGGCGATCCTGACCCAGAGCATGGCTGTACTGCTCCGACAGTTCCGCCACCCGCTGTTCCAGTCGCTTCTGCTCCGGCGTCTGCGGCAGCGGGAAGAACTCCTCGTTGCTGACCATCTGCGTCGGCAACGGACTGAACACGCCCCGGCGGTCATCCCGAACACATTTCTGTTCCCACATGGCGCTGCCTCCTTTGCTGCGTGGTGGCGACGTGGAAGGTGATCCGCCGGTCATACTGCCACGACCAGGCAGCGGTTTCAAGCATTCGCCGATTTCTCACAAATCGCCGGACGGCTCAGGGCGTGGCGGGTTCGAGCAGCTTTGGCACCGCCAGGAGGATCTCGCGGATGTGGTCTTCCGTCAGTTCACCGGGCCGATAGGCATAATTGGCCACAACCTTCTGCCGGACGGCCAGCAGAACTGTGACGTCGGCTTCGCGGTTGAGGCGATAGGTGGGTGGACCGTCGGCGTCCTCGAAGATGCCGACGCTGAGGTTGGTCAGGCCGAGTTTCCTGACCCATTCGGTCACCTGGGGACGCAGTTTCGGCTCGTCGTCGCTGAGAAACGTGGCCCAGGCCCGCAGTTCCGCCTGCCGATGTTCGACCAGGGCTTGATCGAGCTGTCGCAGGAGCTTGCCGGTCGGGTCATTGAGGCTGCGGGCGAAGACGATCACCATGGGCCGATTCTCCGCCTCGCAGATGAAACAGTGGGCTTTGCCCCGATTCGGACCCGTGGAGACGATGAACGCATACGGACCGGGACGCTGACCGGGATTCAGTCCGGAGCGACAGGGATCCGCGGCCAGGCAGGCGAGCGGAACGATCACGGACGCGACCACAAGACCAGGGGTGCGGAAAGGGTTCATCGGCGGCTTCCTGAACCGGGTGATTCGCTTGCCGAGGTGGTCGTCGGAACGCTCCGCAAAGCGCTTTGACGTATGGCTGTCAGTTCGCGGTCGAAGTCCTGGACCTCGGCATGTTTCCAAAAACGGCGGGCGAGATCGGCGAAATGCCGGGCCTCATCCTGACGGCCCTGGATTTCGCACAGGACCTGCATGCCCATCGCTGCCCGGGCACAGCCCGCCTCGTGGGCCAGTGCTTCGAGGAATGCCTCCTCGGCGACCTCGAGCTTGCCGGAGCGCAGGGCAGACAGGCCCCAGACTTCCATGTAGTACGCCCCATTGCCCCAGGCGTGATGGGTGTAGTCGTCCTTGGTTTCCTCGACGCACTTTTGCAGAAGTTTCAGCCCCGCCTCGGGGGATCCGACGCGGCACAGCAACTGCCCCTGGGCCTCCCACAGACGGTGCTTGAGCACCTTGTCCTTCTTGCCGGAGCGGAACGCCTCGGCCAGCACCTCGACCTCGGCAGTGGCGTTGTCGAGATCGTCCAGGGCCAGAAACACCAACGCGGCCAGATAGCTGCCGGTAAGCTTGTCGGCCTTGCGCTGCTCTTCGGCGATCTTCATGGCTTCGGCATAGTTGCGTTCAGCCATGTGCAGGCGGAACCACGGAATCGGATGCTTGAAGCCGTAGCCGAGGCATTCTTCCTTCAACGCCCGGCAATCCCGAAACTTGCCGTCGTGCAACAGCGAAAGAAACAGGGTTTCCAGGTGATGGGAGAACTGGTGATCATCGGCAGGTTTGACGTTGAACTCCTTGTGATACTGCCGCTGAAGCTCGATGGCCCGCGTGCTGCTGGCCGAGGAACGATCCCAACGGCCCAGGCGCATCGCCAGGTGCGATTGCATGTGCCAGGAATGAGGAATGCCCGGAGACGACTGGATGTACGCCTCCGAATACGGCCAACCCAGGGCCGGTCGCTGAAAGTTCTCGTAGAAGTGAACCAGCTCGTGCGTCGCTCCGGGATGGAGCGGATTGATCCGCACCAGGGCCTTGTAGAACGGCAGCGACGCCGTCGAGCCGCCGAACAGCTGGTTGTTCGCAGCCAGCAAACCTCGGGCAAACCAGGCCTCTTGATCGTCATCGTGCACGGCCAGAAGCGCGTCCAGCGTGTTGAGGGCCGCCTGCCGACGGGCCTCGCCGTCGCCGACGCCAGGAATCAGGCCCTTCTCCTGCATCCGCGCCAGGATGAGTTGCTGCTCCGCCCAGCTGGCCCGGTAACGCAGATCATGGGCCTTCGTCAGTTCCTTGTTGGCATCGCCTCGGCCCCAGCGTTCCAAGGCGCGGCTCAACCCCCAGTAGGCCATCGGGCAGTTCGGGTCGTGCTGAATGGCTGTCTCGAACGACCGCGCCGCTTCCATCCAGACGTAGGAGTACAGGAACGCCAACCCTTGATCGAAGAAAGCCTGACACTGCGGCGAATCCGTGCTGATCTTGTAGTGGTATCCGCACAGATCGGGGACAAGCTTCGCCGGGGCCAGCTTCGTCACGGGAAGGGCGTTGGGTGGGGTGTCACCCCCTGGCGATTTGGGCGGATCCTCAGCCAGCAGCGGCGAGAAAGAAACCAGCACGATCAGCCCAGCGAGAAGGATTGCCCTCATGATGCGTCTTCGCGGTTTGTCCAGGGTGCGTGGCTTTACTCGGCGAGGCAACATCCCTATTGTGCGGTTCTTGGTGCCGTTGTGCCAGTCCAAACTTCCACTTCGCGGGGAAAACCCTGCCCGGCCCGGTTGAGATCTGCGTTGACCTGACGCAGCGGAATTGCCATGAGATGGCCGTACTTGGGAGTCGGCACGACCGGCCGGCAAGGACCGAGAATCGCCGCGGGCAGCGGACGGGGCCGCAATGCGGAAAGACCTCTGGCGAGGTCCGGCAATCCTGATGCTTTGTGCGCTGGCAGGCTGCGCCACGCCCCGCACGGCCACGGTGAACACCCTGGCCAGTCATCCGCCGAAGTGCCACGGCGTCGGGCAGTACCGGGTCGGCTCGCCGGACGTCCTCGACATCGAAGTAACAGATCGCCCGGATCTTAGCGGCACCCGCCGGGTCGAGGTCAACGGCTGCGTCAACATGGGGCCGCTGGGAGGCATCCGCGTCGAAGGCCTGACTCCGGCCCAGATCGAGGAGCGGATCGCACAGGCCGCCGGTGTTTCACCGGAAAACGTATCGGTCCGGGTCGTCGAATTTGCCAGCCAACAGGTCTATCTTTTCGGCGAAGTGACCGGCCAACAGCGGGCCGTGCCGTACCAGGGACCGGAAACCGTGGTGGACCTGTTGCGGCGAACCGGCGGCATTACCCAGGACAGCGCTCCCGAAGAAGTCCGTGTCGTCCGCCCAGCTTGCCACGCCGGCGAGCAACCGCAGGTTTTCCAAGTCGATCTCAAGGCGATCCTGCTCCAAGGCGATGAACGGACCAACCTCCACATCCAGCCTTACGACCAGATTCACGTTCCGGAATCCCGTGCCTGCCGCATCGGAAAGTGCCTGCATCCCTGGCTTCGGCCGTTCGTTCGTATCCTCACCGGCGACTCTTGAACTTGTTCCCGAAGCCGGAAGCAGGTATAGCCTTGGCTCCCGAAAACGAATCGGGAAGTCGTACGCAATCCGCTTTCCCGCGAGGAAGGAAGCCATGACCCGCCATTCCCTGCCGCGTTTTGGCCCCGTGTTCACCACCGTTGCCGTGACTTTGATCGTCGTCTTCCTGGCCAACCCGGGTTGGACGCAGGGGCCGGGCAACGGCAAAGCTGGTCCGGCAGCCGCCGATCCAGACAAGACCATTGTCGCCTACGTCAACGGCGTGCCGATTACCCGGCAGGAACTGGCCGAGGAACTCATCGCCCGTCGCGGCAAAAAGCAGCTCGAACTCCTCATCAATCGCAAGATCATCGAGCAGGCGGCACAGAAGGCCGGCATCACCGTCAGCGATGCCGAGGTCGAAGCCGAACTGAAGGAATTCATGGCCGCCGCCGGCTGCGTCACGGCTCGCGATTTTGAGCGCAACGTGCTCCAGAAGCGGGACACGACGCTGTTCGAGTACAAAGAGGACGTCATCAAACCGGCCATCCTCATGCGGAAACTGGGCGGCCAGCGGGTGGCGGTGACCGACGACGACCTCCGCAAGGCGTTCGAGTCGAAGTACGGTGAGCGGGTGCAGTGCCGGGTGATTCTTGAGAAGAACAAGCGGCAGGCAGATGCGATCTACCACGAAATTCTCGCTGCTGCCGGCAGCGGAGAAGCCGACGCCATCCCCGCCGCCTTTCTCCGCAAGGCCCGCACCCAGGCCGATCCGACGCTGGCCGCCAACGCCGGTCTCATCCACATCAGCCGCCACAGCGCCTGGCCGAACATGGAACAGCGGGCCTTCCAACTCCGTGACGGCGAAATGAGCGAAGTCTTGCAAACCCCGGAAGGGTATGTCATTCTGCTTCGGGAAAAGCTGTTGCCGCCCATGCCGGGCAAGAAGTTTGAGGACGAAAAGGAAAACCTCCGCAAGGAGTACGCCGAAACCAAACTGCGCACCGAGGTGCCCAAGCTCTTCAAGGAATTGCGGGAACAGGCGGTCGTCCAGGACTTTTTGAACAACAAATACGACATCATCACGATCATGGAGCAGCTCGGGAGCCTGCCCCCTGCCGGAACGCAGCCAAGGAAACTCCCATGAATTTGCAGACTCGCCCAGAGACGCCGGCATTGGCCACGCCAATTGGCGCGTCGCCGCTGCCCGGGGCTTACACCGCGCTGGTGCTGCTCGTCATCATCAACCTGGTCAACTACATCGACCGCTACAACCTGTCCGCCGTCCTGCCCCATGTCAAACGGGCCTTTTTCGAGGCGGACAATGAGTGGGCGAACACCCTGACCGGCTCCCTGGCGACGGCGTTCATGGTCGCCTACATGGTCTTCGCTCCGCTGTTCGGCTGGCTGGCGGATCGGATGCGGCGATGGTGGCTGATCGCCTTCGGCATCGCCGTGTGGAGCCTGGCCACGGCGGGTTCCGGCCTGGCGACGGCGTTTTGGGTCATGTTTCTGACCCGCTGTCTGGTCGGCATCGGCGAGGCGGCCTACGGTCCCGCCGCTCCCACGCTCATCTCAGACCTGTTCCCCTTGGAACGGCGTGGCAGCGTCATCGCCTGGTTCTACATGGCGATTCCGGTCGGTACCGCCATCGGCTTCATGTTCGGGGGCTTCGTCGCCGAGGCCCAACTCCTCACCGAGTTCGGCATCCATCCAGCCGACCGCTGGCGTTGGGCGTTTTACTTCATGCTGCCCCCTGGGTTGCTTCTGGCGGCCGTCTGCTTCTTTTTTCAGGAGCCCAGGCGTGGCCTGGTGGACAAGGCTGCCACGAATTACAAACCGACCTGGGACGATTACCTGACCATCCTTAAAAACCCGTCGTACATGCTCAACACGCTGGGCATGACGGCGATGGCTTTTTCCGTCGGCGGCGTCGCCTATTGGATGCCGACCTACGTCTTCGAGTACCGCCTGAAGGAACAGATGCCTCTCGATCAGGTGACGTTCCTTTTCGGCATCATCGTCGTGGTCGCGGGGCTATTCGCCACCCTGGCCGGAGGGTTGCTCGGCGACCTGCTGCGGACCCGAGTGCGTGGTTCGTACTTCATCGTCTCCGGCGTCGGGATGCTGATCGGCCTGGCGTTCTTTCTCGTGACCCTGTTCGTGCCGTTCCCCTACGCCTGGTTCACGATGGCCGTGGCGATTTTCTTCCTCTTCTTCAACACCGGCCCGACGAACACCATTCTGTGCAACGTCGTCCACGCCTCAATGCGTTCGACCGGCTTCGCCCTGAACATCTTCATCATCCACGCCTTCGGCGACGCCTTTTCACCTACGGTGATCGGCTACATCGCGGACCTGAGCAATTTCACGACGGCCTTCCTGGTCGTCTCCGGCATGATTCTGCTCAGCGGCCTGTTATGGCTATGGGGTGCTGCTTATTTGGAACGGGACACGCAGAACGCCCTGGTGCCTCCGAATTGCCGACATGGTCCGGCTGCCGTGACGGCCTCCGCGGAGTGAGTCTTGCGATTTAACTGATTTCGACGAGATCGGCACGCCTGGATGTCCGATAGAGGGCAGAGAGGTTCGAATCGTCCCGCCCGTCCGACCTCAACCGACCCAAAACCTCCAGACAAGGAACCGACATTTGAGCACTTGTGAAAACACTTCAAGTATTACCAGCGGAAGCAATATGTCCCCGGAGGCTCTGGAGCCGACGCCGCTCGGCTGGGGCGTCCGCATCGTCACTCTGCTGGCCGTCACCGTCCCGATCGCCGGCCTGGTCGCCGCCGGCATGTTGATGTGGGGCTATGGCTTCAACTGGATCGAGCTGGGGCTGTTGATCGGCATGTACATCGCCACGGCCCTGGGCATCACGGTCGGCTACCACCGCTATTTCACGCATCGCTCCTTTGAAACCGTGCCCGCGGTGCAATTCCTCCTGGCGGTGCTCGGCTCGATGGCATTTCAGGGGCCGATGCTGACCTGGGTGGCGGTGCATCGGCGGCATCATCAGCACAGCGATCAGTCCGACGATCCGCACTCGCCCCACGCTCACGGCGGCGGCATCCTGGGGCTGCTCAAGGGGCTGTGGCACGCTCACCTGGGCTGGATGTTCAAGCCGCCGGGATTCAACATCGGATCCTACGTCAAGGACTTCGATCAGCGGCCGTGGCTGAAGACGGTCAGCCACCTGTTTCCGCTCTGGGTCGCCCTGGGACTGTTGCTGCCGACCGGCCTGGGCTGGCTGCTCATCGGCGGATGGCTGGGCGCGGTGCTGGGGCTGTTATGGGGCGGCGTGATCCGCATCTTTCTGGTGCATCACGTCACCTGGAGCATCAATTCCATCTGCCACCTGTGGGGCACGCAGCCGTACAAAGGCCGCGACGAGAGCCGGAACAATCTCCTGTTCGGCATCCTCGGCCTTGGCGAGGGCTTCCACAACAACCACCACGCTTTTCCGACCTCAGCGCGGCATGGATTGAAGTGGTGGCAGGTCGATGTCAGTTATCTCGTGATCCGGCTCCTGGGCTGGCTGGGTCTGGCATGGAAAATCCGCCTGCCCAGCGAAGCCGCATTGAAAGCGGCCTCCGCGAGCTAGTGTCCTTGGACCCTTTGCCGAAAAACTCAGCGGCTGGCCAGCGTGGAGGGAGTGCGAGCCGGCGACGGAGCATCGTCGAAAGCGATGCGGTCGTACTTGGGCACGACCGGAGAACGCGGCGGCGAGGCCGGCGGGATCTGGGCCGGGGCCTTTTGCGTCGGCCGTCTCAGCGAACTGCCGCTGCCCTCGGGAAGCGTCCCGGGAGGCTGGGTGCTGTCGTAAAGCGGACTGCCGGTGCCGCTCGGAGCGGGAACCGCCGGCCGCTCCCCGACGCCGGGCGTCGTGCCGGTGGCTGGCGACTCGGCCACGCCGGGGCTGGTTCCGTTGGCCCCCGAAGAAATGACCCGGCCCGTGCACGGATCGACCAGCGAATAGCAGGTCTGGGCCTCCCAGTAGCAGCACTTCTGATAGGTCGTCACGGGCACCTGGCAGCAGCGTTGGACGTAGGTCGTCACCGGGCAGCACTGCGACCGCAGCCGATAGGTCGTGTACGGCGTGGCAACCCGTCGGTAGGTGCAGGTGCAGGGATCGTAGCAGCAGGTATACCGCATGCAGGTGACGGGTTCGTAGTAGTAGCTGGTGCGGTAGGTCGTCACCGGCTCGTAGTAGGTGCGCGTCACATAGGTCGTCACGGGCTGATAGTAGGTCCGCTGGACATAGTTCGTGGTGGCCACGACCTGCGGACAGCAGTTGGGAGCGCAGGGCTGCGGGCAGCAGGGGTCGTAGCCGGCGGAGTAGTAGGCGGCACTGACCGACGGCGTGGAGCAGTTATGGCAGCAGACCTGGAAAACGCTCTGCCAACCGGCCGACACCGGCCCCGCGGCCACGAGCATCACCAGGCCAGCCAGCACGACGGCATGTTTTCGCAGGTACAGCATGGTTGGTCTCCTCAAAGAAGGCACATCAACGGTCCGCTGCTTCCTTGAACCTGGACTGGGCTGGATGACTTCCGCGTGTCACCGACGTGTCAAAGCGGAAGTCGGTTGAGTTCCGCGTTGGGTATCTTCCTCCATTTCAGGCTAATCCGGCTCGGCCCGGACTCAAGGGAACTTGCTATCCGACTGTGTAAAAAATGCGGTGAGTGCTGGAAAAATCGTCACGTCCCGCAAAATCGGTAATCCACGGAAACCGGCCAAGGTTTTGCGACGGCTGAAAATGGCAGGACTTTAACGCCGAGGCCGCTTCTCTTCGACGACCTGGAAGTCGAGTTGTCGCCGCTGGAGGTCCACCCGCACGACCCGGACCTGCACCTTGTCCCCGAGCCGGAAGCGCCGCTTGGTGCGTCGGCCGATCAGGCTGTGGGTCATGGCATCGAAATAGTAGAAATCGTCCCGCAGGGTGCTGACGTGGACTCGCCCTTCGACCGGCATTTCCAGACCCTGAGCGAAGAAGCCGTACTCCTGCACACCGGTGACGACCGCCAGCATTTCTTCGCCGATGCGCTCGGACATGTACTCCAGGAGCTTGATCTTGATGAGTTCTCGCTCCGCCTCGTCGGCTCGGCGTTCCGTGTAGCTGCAATGTTCGCCGAGCGCGACCAGTTCGGTTTCATCGCTGCCGGCCCGTCCGGTGCGCAGCCATTGATCGAGCAGCCGATGCACGGTCAGATCGGGATAACGGCGGATCGGCGAGGTGAAGTGGCAATAGCATTCGCTGGCGAGCGCGTAATGGCCCTCGTCCAGCGGGCTGTACTCCGCCTGTTTGAGGCTGCGCAAAAGGGCGTAATGCACCGCCGGGCCTTCGGGCTTCTCGGCGGATTCCGTGAGCAGGCGTTGAAGCTGGAAGCGATCCGTGGGCCGGTTCAACTCCACGTCGTAGCCCAGCGTCGCCACGAATTCGAGAAAATCCCGCAGCTTGTCCGCGGCGGGCGGCATGTGGATGCGGCGAAGGAAGATGATTTCGTGAGCCGCCAGGTGCTCGGCCACGGCCTCGTTCGCCGCCAGCATGAACTCCTCGATGATTTGATGGCTGATGTCGTGAGGGCGAACATGTGCCCCGGAAATGTTGCCCTCCTCGTCGTAATCCAGTTCCGTTTCCGGCATGATCAGTTCCAGCGCGCCTCGCTTGAGGCGTCGGCTTTTGAGGATTTCCGAGAACTCCCGCATCTTCTGAAGCATGTCGAGCAGTTCCGGGGCGATCTTGTCCCGATGCCGCTGCGGATGGGTGAGGATGTCCGTGACTTGTTCGTAGGTGAAGCGTTTCTTGACGCGAATCGCTCCCTGAGCGAAGCGGACGCTGCTGCGCTGTCCGCCGTGGGTGAACTCCATGACCACGCTCTTGACATACCGAAGCCGACCCTCCTGGAGACTGGCCAGGCCGTTCGACAGGATTTCCGGAAACATGGGCAGCACCCGCTGGGGCAGATAGACGCTGTTGCCGCGGTTGCGGGCCTCCCGATCCAGGGCACTGCCCGGCGGAACGAAGTGGGCCACGTCGGCGACGTGAACCGTCAGATGCCAATGCCGCTTGCTCGAATCGTAACGAAGTGAGACAGCGTCGTCGAAATCATGGGCGTCCGGCGGGTCGATGGTGATGACGAGGTCTTTCGTGAAATCCTCCCGGCCGTTGAGGGCTTCTTCGTCGAACGCCTCCGCCTGACGACGGGCCTCGCGGAGCACGTCAGGAGCGAATTCATCGGGCAGTTCGTAGGCCCGAATGATGGACAGCGTCTCAACGCCGGGCTGACCGCGCGGACCGAGGATTTCCGTGATCACGCCTTCGCCCCGCTGTCGGGGAGAGGGGAACCGGATCATTTCGAAGACGACTTTGTCATCAGGCTTGGCTCCCTTGGCTCCGGGATCGCCGACATAGATCGGATCGGGAAAGACGTGGCCATCGACCCGGACGAAGCCCTCGCCGCCTTCCTCGAAATAGACGCCAACGAACTGATGGGTGTCCCGTTCCAGGACGCGGACGATCTCGCCCTCCGGACCGCGATCCGGTCTGCGTCGCCGTTTGATGATGCGGACCAGGACTTCGTCGCCCGTGGCGGCGTCGCCGACAGCTTCGGGTCGGATAAAGATGTCCTGTCCGGCCATCGCCTCGGTCGGATGGGGCCGGACGAAGCCGTGCCCGGCAGGACTTTTTCGAAAGATTCCGGCGACCGCGCCGTGGGGACGCAACGGCTGGACGGTGTGATTGCGGCCGAACTCGATGCGGTTCTGGCGGGCCAGCTCGCGGAGCACTTGACGGAAGTGGGCGTAGTCCGTCGAGCTGATGCCGAGCTTGCGGGCCAGGGCCTTGGGTTTGACGGCTTGGTAGTTCGGTTTGGCGATGACTTCGAGAATGCGGTCGGCGAGGTTTTCGATACTCACTAAATGCGTCCTCCTTACACTTCTGGCGCGAGTTGTTCGCCTCGCCTGGGGAACGAGCTGTTTTCACGGGCCTGCGTCATGAGTGGCACCGGGTTTAAATCGGGTGACCCTCGCTGACGCTTCGGGGTTCCAGGGAGTTCGTCGGGTGGCATGATAGCGAGCCAATCCGCTAACCCGAAGCGTCAGCGAGGGCGAAGATCGCCGCGTCCACGGCCACGGAGGGCTGACGCCCTCCGCTCCGTGGTAACCCGAAGCGTCAGCGAGGGAAAGACGGCGCAAAATGGGTTTCAATCCCACCCTCGCTTACGCTTCGGGTTTCAGTACGGCGACCCCCATCTTAACCCGAAGCGTCAGCGAGGACCCAGATCGCCGCGTCCACGGCCACGGAGGGCTGACGCCCTCCGCTCGGTCTAGTTTACGAAGCTTGCCTGCACCTCGCTGGAAAGCACGAGATACGTCCAGATTTCCGACTGGATTCGCGGAAAAAGGCCGATATACTTGGAACAGATTGCGGAGGAGGGTCTCCGCGTGGAAGAGGGAGTAGAGGAGTTCGAGAGCGCACATTCGGCTGGCGTTTCCTACCTGAGCGGCGGTTTTCTTTGGCGAGTCCCTTCTGAGTCGGTCTCCGGAAAATCTCACCAGTAAGGCAGGTTTCCCAGCCGCGAGTGGCCGGTTGGGATTGCGACGTGCGCGGATAGCCCCGGAGCGTCTGGTTTCACGTCTCTCCTGTCAGGCCGGAAAGTGCGAGCAAGCAAGGGAGAATCGGCAGGCTGGCGATGGCCTGACGATTCCGGATTTCTGTATCGCGAATCGGACCGCAGGTGCCCCCGGTCCGGCGCGGCACGACACGGCTTGGGCTTTGGTGTCGGCTGCGATAGAGGGTTCGCCGCGGCGAATCCTTGATCCAGGGCACGGAGAGGTTTTGCGCAGATGGCGAAGAATCTGTATGTCGGCAACCTGGTCTGGGATGCGACTGCCGACGACTTGCTGGTCCTGTTTCAGGAATACGGCAAGGTGTCCCGCGCTCAGGTGATTACGGACCGGGAAACCGGGCGCAGCCGGGGTTTCGGCTTCGTCGAGATGGAAAACGACGACGAGGCCCAGCGAGCGATCGAAGGCATCAACGGGAAGCCCTACCGGGGACGGAACCTGACGGTCAACGAGGCGCGGCCTCGGGAAGAGCGGGGCGGTGGCGGAGGCGGCTATGGAAACCGCCGCGAGGGCGGATACGGAAATCGGGGCGGCGGCTACGGCGGGCGGCGCGAGGGCGGCTACGGCGGCCGCTATAACCGCTAAACATTTGCCCGGCAGCTATCGCTGCTTGTTTTACTTCGGCATATAATCAACAAGCGAGGGACGAGGGTCGTCCCTCGCTTCCCTATTGTCTTGAGGGTTGTTTATGCCGAAGGAAGAAGCCATCACCGTGCAGGGCAAGGTCCGCGAAGCCCTGGCCAACACGCAATTCCGCGTGGAATTGGAAAACGGACACATGGTCACGGCCCACGTCTCGGGCAAAATGCGGAAGAACTTCATCCGCATCATTCCCGGAGACACCGTGACGGTCGAACTGTCTCCTTATGATCTCACCCGGGGACGGATCGTTTACCGTGCTCGCTGACGGATGCCTGCCTCGGTTTGATTCCCGTCCAGTTCCCGTCTTCAGCCGAGTAATTGCCGGATCGGATCGGCCGCCATGGCCGGAACGTGAGCTCCACCCGGCTCCCTGAGTTGCAGGTGCGGTTCCACGCCCAGGGCGTGCAGGATCGTCGCCGCCACGTCGGCCGCCGGAATCGGATCGTGCCGCGGCTCGCAGCCGTGCTTGTCGCTGGAACCGAGGACGACCCCGCCGGGAATCGGTCCCCCGGCCAGGAGAATGGACCAGACTTCCGGCCAGTGGTCCCGACCGCCCCGGGGATTGATGACCGGCGTGCGGCCAAACTCACCCATCGCCACGACGAGGGTCTGTTGCAGCAGCCCGCGGCTGGCCAAGTCGTCCAAAAGTGCCGACAGCGTCTGATCCAGCATCGGACACAGGACGTTTTTGTAATCGTCGAAATCGGATGCCAGGCAGCCGCCATCGGCGTGGCAGTCCCAGGTGATCTCGTTGAACACGGTGTCGAACATGTTCACAGTCACCATGCGGAAGCCGTCCTCGATCATCCGCCGGGCCAGCAGGCACAACTGCCCGAAGCGGTGCTGGCCGTAACGCTCCCGCAGAGCGTCCGGTTCCCGCCGCAGAAGGCCGCGGCAGTGGCTCGGCGGCGGCGACCACGGCTCGCGGCTCGACCCGAGAAAACCGGCTCCTTGGCCGTGGCTGATCATGACGCCGGTGTTGCCCAGCGGTCCGGGCAGGAGCGCCGTTCTCGGCCGCATCGGCGAGTGATTCTCCCACTGGGAAAGGATGGCCGAAACGCTGGGATACTCGACACCGGGTCGGCTGACGCGGCCCGTCTGGAGCAACTGTTGCCCTGTCTCGTGGATGGCCGAGAGCCGATGAAACACGGAACGCACGACGGCGAAGCGATCAGCCCGTTCCGCCAGACGAGGCAGATGTTCGCTGAAAAGCAGACCAGGCACCTTGGTGCGGATCGGTCGGAATGGTCCGCGAATCTCCTCGGGCGCATCCGGTTTCGGATCGAAGGTTTCCAGGTGGCTCGGGCCGCCGGTCAGAAACAACACGATGCAGTTGTACCTGCTCCGCGATGTCGAACGGGCCGGTGTCGCCGTGGCGAAGGCCGCGGTTCCCAGGGTCGCGGCTCCGGCTTGCAGGAATTGACGCCGAGAAAGTTGCGCTGGGGTTCGTTGCTGGTTTCGCATGTCTGGCAACTCCGTGACTGGCATCCGGCCAGGCGTGGGCCAAGCATCTCGCCGGTTGATTTCCGCTCACCATCCTACGCAATCCGCCACGCCCTTCAACGAGATTTTGCTTTCTCTCCGCCCCGATCCTTGCGCCGTTCGTCCAGAGCGGGACCGGCAGCTATCCACCGGGCAAATCAGCCAAGCCGCGTTCACCTTGGCGGTTGGGAGAATCCTGCCGTTCCATTCAAGTTCACCGACCCTATGGGCCGATTGATGCTAAGGATTTCCGGTTGTGCCGATGCTGGCGCAGGATCCGGGTGTACGCTCAGGGGGATCGGCGCAGTTCACGCCGTCAGGGGACAGGACCATGGCCAAGCGATGGCTCTTCGGAACGCTGATCGGAGTGATGATGCTCGGCACGCTGCCGCAGCTGGTCCGCGCACAGAGCGGTTCTGATCCCGTGCCGGTCGGCCCATCCAGCTCGGCCCTGAGCGGTCCGATGTGCCCGTCCGGGAACTGCGGCGGACATGGCTGGCAGTATCGGATGCCGACGTTTCCCTACATGCCCATCCTGCATCCGAATCCGATGGGCGGACCGCCTCCGTGTCCTTCCTACGAGGACGACGACGCCTGCTTCGTCATCATCAGTGCTCAGTATGTTCCGTTCTGGCGGCACCGCATGAAGGACCATGTGCTGGCCGTCGTCGATCCCATTCCGTTCGACGACCCGAACCCCGCTCCGGTTGGCTCGCCGGTCGCCGCGACGTTCCGGGATGTACGCAGCGAGTTCCAGCACGGTTACGGCCTGAGCGTCGGCTTCTTCAATCAGGACCACGTCTGGGAGTTCGCCGGGTTCTACGTCCAGCCCGAGGAAGCGACCTTCCAAGTGACACGGCCCGGTCAATTAAGCTCGTTCTTCTTCAATCCGCCCGTCGGCTTCGAAGGCACGGGGGCGAGCCTGTGGGACAATGCCGACGTCATGCGGATGCACTTCAAAAACCAGCTGGTCAACGCGGAAATCAACAGCCGCTGGTTCGACGGCGGGGACGGCACCGAGGTCGAGTTCCTGATCGGCGTCCGCTTCCTGCTCCAGGCCGAGAAACTGGCCCTGTTCACCAGCGACGATTCGGAACAGATCGCGGTGATTCCGGAAACCGAGGCGACCTACACGGTCAAGACCAACAACCGCCTCCTCGGCGGACAGATCGGAGCCGGCATCAGCCAGTGGGTCACGCATCACCTGGCCATCGGCATCAACACGAAACTGGGCCTGTTCGCCAACTACGCCGACATCGATCTGAGCCTGGTCCGCGGCGACGGCCTGGTCGGTATCGACGGCGGACAGAACAAGTGGGGCATCAGCGCTCTCAATGACACCGGGGCCTTCGTCAGCCTCAACGGAAGCTGCTGGCGGGTGCTTGTCGGCTACCGGGCCTTGTGGATCTGGGGCCTGGCGACGGCCCAGGACCAGATCGACTTCAACCTCGGCAACAATCGCGGCCGGGGCGACGTCAACGGCAGCGTCCTCTATCACGGCCCCATGGCCATGATCGACTTCGTGTTCTGAAAAACTCATCCGATTCTGATCGCCATCGCCGCCCCGAGTGCCGTATCCGACCTCCTGCGGATGCGTCGCCCGGGGCGACTCGCTTTCCTGGACCGGACGCCGATCTCTGATCTGCTTCCCTCCGAGTCGTCAGAAAACGATGTCATTTCTCAAACCATAAGCGATACTTAAGCTAGTCATCGTCCTCTTAGCAGGGGAGCGAGGCGGCGGCGGATCGGGCGGACCAGCGAGCAGAAAGGCCGCTAAATTGCCCAGGAGGGTCCGGGCCATGTCCGAACGGCGTTGGAGCTTGCGGCGTTGTCTGGTCGGAGCAATCCTATCTGCCTTCGTTGGGTCCAGCGTGCCGCTTGCCGCTGATGCGCAGGAGGCCCGCCGTCGGTACGAGGGCCATCGCGGGGCCGTCACCTGCCTTCAGTTCGCCCCGGACGAGCGGCACTTTCTCTCCGGCGGTGAGGACGGGCGGGTTTATTACGTCGATTCCCGGTCTTGGGAAATAGTCCAGGAATTCAAGGGGCATGAGAAACCCGTCCGCTCCCTTCGGTTTCGGGAGGACGGCAAGGAGTTCGTGTCGGCAGGCGACGACGGTGTGGTTCGAATCCACAGTCTCGCCGAGCAACGCGAGTTGGGCCGACTGGAACTCAAGGGCAAGGAAGGATGTCGAGCCGTGTTCGTGCCCGGCAAAACGGAAGTGGTCATTGGGACATCCCAAGGAACGGTGCATCATTGGGACTTCAATCAGGCCCGGGAAATCCGCTCGTGGACGGGGCACAAGGAGGGCATCGCTGACCTGGCTGTCAGCAAGGATGGGAAAAATGTCTTCACCGTAGACTTGGACGGTTCAGCCGCCAACTGGCTCCTGGAAGACGGACGCGTGGTCCGGGAACTGACCACGCTGAACGAGCCGTTCACGAAACGAGAGCCGCTTCGCGGCGTCCGAGGCGAGTACACGATTACGGCGGGACCTCGCAGATCGGGATTTTTAGAAGCCTTGGGCCGCCTCGCCGGCGGCAACGAACGAAAAGATTTGTACCCGTCGGGTGCCTTCAGCGAGAACGGCCGACAGCTCCTTCTGACCAAAGTTTGCACCGTGGACATTCAGGGCCGGTGGTTCGATCCCGGCCAGCCGCCTGATCCCCCGGCCGGCAGAGCGGTAGGGGGCAGCGGCACGCCCTTTGACGTTTTCGTCCTCCCGTTTTCCGCCTTCGCCGACATCCTAGGTTCGCTCACCCGCAGCAGCGGCCGCGCTCCCGCCTGGCGGCAATTCCAAAAGACGCTGGACGCCCCGCAGTTTCTGCTCCAGGATCCAGGCACCGGAGCGCTGGGAAAGCGCTTTTTCGGCAGCCCCGGTCCAGGGATCACGGCCCTGGACCTGGTGGACGGCGGCAACCGGATGGCTCTGGGATGCCGCGATGGTTCGGTCTGGGTCTGCACCACCTCGACCCGCCAGGTTGCGCGTCTGAGCACGAATCCGGCAGGGGAGGGACTCGCCAAAGCGGGCGGCAAAGATGCTCTGGCAGTGGCCCCAGATTCCAGCGCGGTCACGGCTGTTGCTCTCAATCGCGGGGGGCGGTATGCTGTAGTGGGACATGCCACCGGCGAGGTGCGGCTGTGGGCCGTGAACACGCGCCGGCTTGTTCAGCCTGCCAAGTAGTGCGATCAGCTTCCGAACGGCTGATCCCGCCCCCGGGAGAGCGACTGCCATGAACTGGCTCGTGGCTCGTCATCAGACGCGACGAACATTTCTCCGCAATGGAACGCTCAGCCTCGGAGCCATCGCCCTGGCCGAACTGCTGGGCCGACGGGAAACCCACGCCTCGACGAGCAATCCGCTGGCCCCCAAGCCGCCGCACTTTCCCCCCAAGGCCAAGAGCGTCATCTACCTGCACATGTCCGGCGGACCGCCGCAGCAGGAATTGTTCGACTACAAGCCGAAACTCGTCGAACTCCACATGCAGCCCTGTCCGCAGGAGCTTTTGCAGAATCAGCGGTTTGCCTTCATCCGCGGCCATCCGAAGCTGCTCGGCACGCCGTACAAGTTCCAGCAGCACGGCCAGTGCGGAGCCTGGGTCAGCGAACTGCTGCCGAACCTGAGCCGCCACGTGGACGACCTCGCCATCATCAAGTCCATGTGGACCGATCAGTTCAACCACGCCCCGGCGGAGTTGTACCTGTTCACCGGCTCGCCGCGCAACGGAGCGGCGGCGATGGGGTCGTGGATCACCTACGGCCTGGGCACGGAGAATCAGGATTTACCCGGGTTCGTCGTGCTCATCAGCGGCGGCACCGACCCGACCGGCGGCAAAGCCCTGTGGTCCACCGGCTTCTTGCCCTCGGTGTACCAGGGCGTGCAGTGCCGGACCACCGGTGAACCGATTCTCTACGTCAACAACCCCGCGGGCATGGACCGCAGCACGCGGCGACGCAGCCTCGACGTGCTCAAGCGGCTCAACGAAGCGGAACTGCGAGACTTCGGCGACCCGGAAACCCTCACCCGCATCGAGCAGTACGAACTGGCCTTCCGCATGCAGCTGGCGGTGCCCGACGTCATGGACATTTCCCGGGAATCGCCGAAGATCCTCGACCTGTACGGAGCCAAACCGGGCCAGGCCTCCTTCGCCAACAACTGTCTGCTGGCGCGTCGGCTGGTGGAGCGGGGCGTGCGCTACGTCCAGCTGTTCGACTGGGGCTGGGACTGCCACGGCACCGGGCCGGGCGACGACATCGTCAATCACCTGCCCAAGAAGTGCAAGGAGATTGACCAGCCCATCGCCGCGTTGCTCACCGACCTGAAACAGCGCGGCTTGCTGAAGCAGACGCTGGTCATCTGGGGTGGCGAATTCGGTCGCACCTCGATGAACGAAGCCCGCGGCGGCTCGACGTTTTTGGGCCGCGACCACCATCCGCACTGCTTCACAATCTGGCTCGCCGGGGCCGGAATCAAACCCGGAATCACGCTGGGCGCAACCGATGAATTCGGGTACTTTATTACCGAAGGCAAGATGACCGTCCACGATCTGCAAGCCACCATCTTGCACCTGCTGGGACTGGATGCGTGGAAGCTCCGGTACCCCTACCAGGGCTTGCAGCAGCGATTGATCGGACCGGAAGGCGACGCCAAGGTCCGCCACGAAATACTCGCCTGAGTTTCGCTCAACCTGCCGGTTTTCGGGGGTACCTGCCATGCTCTCCCTCCATGCCGCGGAGACTCGGCTGTGCGAAGGCTGGACGCGCCGGGAACTGCTGCGCATCGGCGGCCTGGGATTGATGGGCCTGTCGCTGCCCGATCTGCTCCGCCACCGCAGCCGCGCCGCCGATCTCGCCCCGAAGTCTCGCCGCACGGCAAACGGTCGAGCCAAGGCGTGCATCCTGCTGTTCCTCGTCGGCGGACCTCCGCAGCATTCGACCTGGGATCCGAAGCCGGACGCGCCGGAGGACATCCGGGGACAATTCGGCTGCATCCCGACTTCGCTGCCCGGACTGCGGGTCGGCGAATTGATGCCGCTGACGGCCCGGCTGTGCCACAAACTCTGCGTGTTGCGGGCCGTTTCGACCGGCGATCATGCCCATTCCTCCAGCGGCTACTACATGCTCACGGGGCAGCCGCACCAGCCGATGAACTTCGAGAACGCCAATCCCGGCCCGCCCAATGATTTTCCCTCCGTGGGCGGCGTCGTGCGTCGGCTCCAGGGCGACCGCCCCGACGGCATCCCCGCCTCCGTCACCTTGCCCCACCGCATCTGGAACACCGACGGCAGCGTGTGGCCGGGCCAGACCGCCGGCTTTCTTGGCCGACCCGCCGATCCCTGGCTGTTCACCTGCAAGCCGCACGCACCGGACTTCCGCATCGACGAATTCCACCTGCCCGAAGAACTCACCGCCGACCGTCTCGACCATCGCCACTCCCTTCTGGCCAAGGTGGACGGTCTGATGACCAGGGCCGAGCGATCCGGTCTCTTGGGCCTTTTCGACCGTTCGACCCAAGCAGCCTTTGCGATGCTGCGTTCCGATGGTGCCCGCAAGGCATTTCGCCTCGACCTCGAACCGCCGAAGGTGCGAGACCGCTACGGTCGGCATCCATTCGGGCAGTCGTGTCTGCTGGCCCGTCGCCTCGTTGAAGCCGGGGTGACGCTGGTGCAGGTGAACTGGTATCGCGGCCCGGAAGAACCGCCGGACGCTCCGGTGTGGGACACCCACTGGCACGAACCGAAGCGGCTCAAGGAACACCTCATGCCGCCGATGGACGCCGCTTACTCGGCCCTGCTCGAAGACCTTGATCAGCGGGGGATGCTCGATGAAACGCTGGTCGTCTGGGCGGCGGAGTTCGGCCGAACGCCCCGCATCATCCGGGACCGGGCCGGGCGGGACCACTGGGGCCATGTCTTCTCCGTGGCCCTGGCCGGGGGCGGTATCCGCGGCGGGCAGGTGCTCGGCAGTTCGGACAAGATCGGCGGTCAGCCCAAGGAAGGCATGGTCAAACCGGAAGATATCACCGCGACGGTTTTCCATTGCCTCGGCTTTGACCCGGAAACCGAGATGCGGGACACGCTGGACCGCCCCTTGCCGATCAGCCGCGGCCGGATCATTCAACAGGCCCTCGCCTGAACACAGCAACCGCT
>JANWWR010000057.1 GCA_025055835.1 Gemmatales bacterium
GGTGTCAAAAGAGCCGGAACGCGAAGTCATAATTCCAGCAGATCGGCGAAGCCTTCCAGGCATTTTGAAGGTGCCCGCGGACGCCAAGGGTGTCGTGGCATTCGCTCACGGCTCGGGCAGTGGCCGGTTCAGTCCCCGCAATCAGTTCGTAGCCAGCGTCTTAAATCAAGCCGGCTTGGCCACGCTGTTGCTCGACCTGTTGGAGGAAGCGGAGGCGGCGGACCGGGAAAAGGTCTTTGACATCGAACTGTTGGCCATGCGGTTACAAAGTGCCGCAGACTGGCTGCGTCAGGAGCCTGCCACCCGATCCCTGCGCTTGGGCTATTTTGGAGCCAGCACCGGGGCCGGGGCTGCCCTCGTGGCAGCGGCACGCCAACCTTCCACCGTGGCAGCCGTCGTCTCCCGAGGAGGCCGGCCTGACCTCGCTGCGGAATACCTGCCCGCAGTCCAAGCACCGACCCTGTTAATTGTCGGCGGCCATGACGAATTGGTGCTTGAACTGAATCGGCAGGCCCTGCGCTTGCTGAACTGTCCCAAGGAACTGGTCGTGGTTCCGGGGGCCAGTCATCTCTTCGAGGAACCGGGCACCCTGGAGGAAGTTGCGCGGCTGGCAAAGGAATGGTTCCTGCGGCACTTGGCCGCCGCCGGAGCTTTGTCGGGTCGTGAACGGCAACGTTGAGCAAAGGAGGTTAAACATGCTTGCCCAGTTCAGCATCTACCCGATGCAGGCGGAGCATCTAAGCAAGGATATTGCCAAGGTCATCGAGACTCTGGAGGCTAGCGGTCTGGACTACCGCCTGGGACCGATGAGCACGGCGGTGGAGGGGGAGTGGGATCAGGTGCTGACGGCCATTCGCCGCTGTCATGAAGCTGTGGCCCAGAATTACGACCGGGTCATCACCACCATCGTGATCGACGACCGCAGGCATCAGCCGCACCATCTGGCCGAGATGATCGCCAGCGTCGAGCAACGCCTGGGAAGGCAGGTCAAACATTGATGGCCGCATGAAAGGTCTTTGATTTTGCTATGGATCGGGTTCAGGAAGCATCACAAGAGTCCTTTCCGGCAAGCGATCCGCCTTCCTGGACGCCGCTCACCGCCATCGGGCCGCCTGCCCCTGCCCTGCCCGAGTCGAAAGCCAACCGAAGGAGGCACCTAGTCATGTTTCGTGACCGAGAGGATGCCGCACGCCAGCTGGCGACGAAGCTCAAAGACCGGCCATTGCACGACCCTCTGGTTCTGGCCATTCCCCGTGGCGGGGTCGTCACGGGAGCAGTGCTGGCCGAGGAATTGGGAGCGGAACTCGACGTGGTCCTGTCCCGCAAACTGCGAGCGCCCGGCCAGCCGGAGTTGGCCATCGGGGCCATCTCCGAGGACGGACAAATCTACCTCAATCACCACGCCGAGGAGTTCATGGAAGGACTGGAAGACTACCTCGCGGAGGAACGCCGCCATCAGCTGGCCGAGATCGAACGGCGAAAGAAGCTCTTCCGCAGCGTCCGTCCCCAGGCGCGCGTCACAGGCCGCACGGTGATCGTGACCGACGACGGCATCGCCACCGGCTCAACGATGATCGCGGCCCTGCAAGCAATCAGGACTCACCAGCCCCGGGAATTGATCGTGGCCGTGCCCGTTGCTTCGCCGGACCGCCTAGCCGAGGTTCGCCGCTGGTGCGACGAGGCGATCTGTCTGCTTACTCCGGAACTGTTTTGGGCGGTCGGCCAGTTTTACGAGGACTTCCGTCAGGTCGAGGACGAAGAGGTCGTGGACCTGCTCCGCAAATTTGGCAAACCGCCTCAAGCCAATGAAACAGCCGCTGCACGAGCAGAAGCCCCAGCGCAAGCCACAACCGGTTGACATGAGCCAGGGGCGACATGAATTGCAGGCCCAGCAGTGAGGCGGACGGTGGCTGATGACGCTTCTGGAATAGCAGCGGCAGCTGGGGCAATCACTGGAAAACAATAGGCTTCCTACCACCGGTCGTAGAGCACGTCGGGTTCGCTGAGGTCGGCGATTACCGCTTTATTCTTGAGTTCCACGGCGGCAGCGGGCCAGCCCCACGGATTCGGCGGATTGGTGGACAGGGGGTTGTGGACCGGCGTCATGGCCTCGACATGGCCATCCACGAACAGCACGTTGGCGGTCTGCCCCGGATGGCGGAAATGGACGTTGGGAAACTGCGACGACGGCAAGCTGAGAATAAAACTCTCCCGCAGCGTCGGGGCGGTTGCCGACGCCGGCCAATACCACCACACTTCCGCGCTGTCGGCAAAAGCGATGGTCTCGCTGGTCGAGGCGATGTTAGTGATCTTGTAGCGATTCACCCGCCCGGTGCGATAGTCCGGCGGCAGGTAGGTCACGTTGCCCAACTGCGGATTGTAGGCGTAGCCGCTGGTCGCTCCCTGGAAGCGTAGCGTGATCGTGCTTTTGTCAAACGTCGGGCAGTGCTTGATCCTGGCAACGTTTTCGAGATACGGCATCAGATACCCGCCGCGGACGTTGACCTCGGATGGGCCGATCACCGTGCCAAACCAGTACTGCCGGGGAGCCGACGGACTGGCAGGGACCATCCAGTCAAACGGTTCGCCGGTGGTGATCAGATGGTCGCCGTGATCCAGGGCGTAATGGTGGAGGGCGATGCCCATCTGCTTGAGATTGTTCTTGCACACCATGCTGTCGGCGGCGGCTCGGACCTTCTGCACGGCGGGCAGAAGCAGGGCCATCAACACGGCGATAATGGCGATGACCACCAACAGTTCCAGGAGCGTGAACGCACGAGGGGTCGGACGAGAAGAACGCATGGCAACCTTCCTTCCTGCCGGCACGGGCACAGAAGCCTGCTTCGGCGCAGGTCGGAAGGAAGGGGAACCAGCGTCCCACCTGCCGAGCGCTCGCGGCCGAAGCGTCGGAACAGAACCCTCGTCAGGCAGGTCTTCTGGCTTTCGGCTGCTGACGGTTGCCGGACGGCCTTCCCGAAGGCTCGGAGCCTTCAGTGGCAACATGTCCGGGAACCTCGCCGATCACAGCGGCGGCCCCGCAACGGATTTGCACCGTTTTCCCTATTCTCCGCTCCCCGATCGCTGGCGCGGTCGTGAGCGGCACCTGACGAACACTTGTCGAGATTGCTATGCCGAGGAAGGCGCGTTGTCCAGAGGCGCCGGGATACTCTTGCCGAGGCGGTGCAGCTGACGGGCCAAGGCATCCGCCGCTAGACGCGGCTCTTCAAAAAGCACTTCGGCCATCTCAGCGTAAAGCAGCCGGTCGAGATCGTCGCCGGGCCAATCCATCTGCCTCAGTCTCTCGACGATAAACTCCCGGCACTTCTGCGCCAGGCTTTTGATCCGCCTCGACACGGTGCCCTCATGGACTCCCAGGAGCTTCGCCGCTTCCCGCTGGCTGAGCCGATACCGCCAAAGCAACCCGAGCAGCAGCAGTTCTTCCGCGTCGGCGATGTGGGCCAGCCACTCCCGAGCCGCTTCCCGAAACGCCTCGTGCCAGATGGGAGAGGCGTCGGCTGGAAGGGGATCCGGTTCGGGAAGCAAATCGTCTTCTTCCAGCGCTTGCCCGTGATGATGCCGTCCTCGCAACAGGGAAACATGGCGATTCTGAAAGACAGTCACCAGCCACGGTCCCAGGGGACGCAGACCGTCGTAACGTTGCAAAAGCGGAATGGAATCGGGGGAATCGGAAACAAGTAGGCTGCCCCAGAAATCCTCCACGGCGGAATTCTGCCGCTCCTCGTTGCCGGGATAGAGCCGCACGGCGCGGGACCGCAGGGCATCGATCAGCCGCTGATCCGCCCCGCCCAACCGAGCATCGAATAACAGAAGTTGCCAGGCATCCTCATCGCCTTCCAAGCAGGCAGCCGCCACGAAGGCGTCCAGGGCGTGAAGGCGTCGGAGAAACTCGTCCCAATCGCTTACCGGCTCGGTTTTGCGACCATAAGCCCGCCCGAACATGGCCCAGAGACGATGGACGAAGGCGGCTTCTGAAAGGGTAATCTCCGGAACCTGCACCCGGTTGAAGTGATACAGCAGTGTCAATCGGGAGCGGACCTTCGGCGACGGTTGGGGAAATTCTTCTGCGGTCAGCTGCGTCGAGGTCATGGGAGCAGGTCCGTCTGTCTTTCCTGGTCGCCGGCGCTCAGGGCAGAGGAGTTTCCGAAGACGAAGAGGTCGTCGGCCTCTTTTCCGGCGGACAGAAAACGATGATCTCGATGCGGCGCGGTGGCAGGTTGCGAATTCCGACGGGGCTTGGAGACGGCTTGCGTCCCATTCCCAGGGCCGTCACCGGCCGACCGGACCCAAGCCAGCCCGGGCTGTGAATCTTGTGCTGCGCTGTCAAATAATCCTTCACCGCCTTGGCTTGAGCCTGTGTCAATGCTGTGGCCTCGCTGCCCGATCCACTGTTGGTGTAGGCCACGATGACGATTTCGGCACCGGAGATGTTTTTCAGCGGTTCAAACTCTTTGGCCACGAAATGGTCAAGCCGTTCTCGCCCGAGTGAAGTCAAAATTGCTGACCCAGGTTCAAACAACTCCTTTTCCTCATACACGAAAGCATGAGCGAACTTGTCTGGCCGGACGAGGAGCGATTCCGGCGTCTGAACATATCCGCCCAAAAGCGGCAGGTTCTTCATGGCCCCGAAACCCTCGGCGACGGCACGGGCAGCATCCTGCAAATCCCGCAGTGTGGAAGTGACTTCCTGGCCCGTCGGTCCTTGGCCGTTTCGCAGATCAGAGACCAGTCCTTGAGCTTCCTTCAATGCGGCGTCGGCCTGTTGGCCCAGGCGGCGAAGGTCTTCCAAGGTGTTCCCTGCCTGATCGGCGATTTCCCGAAGCCGTTCCATGAGCCGATCCGGTTCGCCGGGGATCACCGCACCGGGTTCAAGGCTGCCGACCGTGCCCGGGTCCAGTTCGATGACCTTGCCCCCGACTAAGCCTTCGCCAAGGATCACCGCTCGGGAGTCACTGCCCAAAAGTGGAAAGACTTCCGCATCCACGCTCATGTAAACCAGCACCGAGGCGTGGCGGTCGGTCGGCTGGCGGATGGCCGTCACCTGACCGGCATTGATCCCCTTGACCCGTACCCGGGTTCCCACTTCGACGCCGCTGATGTGGGGAAAACTGGCGATGAGGGGAACGCGGCGGCTCCACAAACCCTGACTATCGCCGACGGCGAAAAGTCCGATGCCGCCCAGGGTCAAGGCGGCGAACACGACGACTGCGAGCATTACAGATTGGAGTCGGGACAATGGGCTGTTCATGGCGGCGACCTCGGTAACTGAACTGTCCCATTATACCCGTCACCGGGCCGCGGTTCGACCGGGTGAAAAAACGACATTTCGCATACCGATTCGCTTGACGCCGCAGTATGCTTTCGGTGTTGTCGGTGGGTCTTGGTAACCTGGCAGGAACTCGGCAGCCATGTCATTCGTCTGGGAACGCGAACCGATCCGAACCGCTCCGTTGTCCGTCCTGGTTCCAATGCCGTCCGTCGCAGGGCCATTGGAGCCGACCCTCGAACCACTGCTCAACCAACTCAAGCGGCTGGGTCAGGATCACGAGGTGCTGGTTTGTCCCGAAGGCGGCCCGGAGCATCGTCCCAGCGTGCCCGGCAGTCTGGCCGGTGTCAGCGTGGTGGCAGCGGAAAAGCCGGGTCATGGTGCGGCCTTGAAGGCGGGTCTGAGCGCAGCACGGCATCCGCTTGTGTTCACGTTCCCCGCCACCGGGGAGTACGACCCCGCCGACCTGCCGCGGTTCCTGGAACGGATCGACTCTTGCGACGTGGTCTGCGGCTGTCGCACGGGCCTGAGCCGTTGGACCCGCTGGCGGTGGAATTTCTGGGCCTACATGCTGTTCGCCGTGTCCGTGCGGGACGCCACCTGTCCCGTCCGCCTGTATCGGCGAGAGATTTTCAAAAGAATTCCGATCCAGTCGTCGAGCGGGTTTGCGGAAGTGGAAATCCTGGCCAAGGCGAATTTCCTGGAGCGGATTTTCGACGAGGTGGAAATCGCTTGGAAACCGGGTTCGGTGAGCGTGGATCGCGGCACGGCACGAGACTGCCGACGGGTGTTCAGCCATCCCGATTTCGGCCCGGTCGATCCGGAAGCGGCTGCTGCTCCGACCGTAAGCTAGAGTGGGTCCCGAAACCGATTCGACGAAGTGCGTCATGTACCGCAGAATCCGCCGCGCTCGCAAATTCTTGTTCTTTCTCGGACTAATCTCGCTGTTGTTGCACGTCGCCGCCCCGGACCGGGTGCCGCTGTGGATCGTCCTGACCCTTTTCGGCGGATGGCTGGCGGCCTTCGGCTACGGCCTCTTCCACGTGGCGATGACGCGGCGGACGGCCTACGCCTGCCCCTACTGCGGTTGGGTGCCGTATGCCTTGGATGCCTGGAAGTGCAAGGGCTGCGGCAAGCGTGTGGACGTGTTTCGGCAGATGGGCATCTGCTCGCGCTGCGGACACCAGCACGAAGAGTTCATGTGCCTGCGCTGCCGAGGCGTCGCTGCCCGCCCCCGCTGGCTGAGACTGTCGTAGGCAAGTTGGAATATCAATGCTCTTTTCGACCCTCACTGTACTATCTTAAACGGTTTCCAAACGGATCGAATAGATGGAGCTCTCCGGTCGGTAGGTGGACGGCTGTAAAACCAAGTGGAGCACCGTTCGAGGCATAGAAGCTGAGTCCGCCGTAGTTGTTGGGCACGAAAATAATACCGGTTTCCGGATCGATTAGCGGCTGGGCTCCTGGCAGCGGCTGGACCAGATGGGGTTCAGGGAAGCGACGAGTTTCGGGTGGGAACTGGTTCTGAGGATTTGACTGTTGCCGATTCTGCTGTTGCTGCTGCCGCAGCAACTGCTCCCAATACTGCTTTGCTACTTCCTCTCCCGCTTGCCAGGCAAATTCTTGCAGCGAACTTTTGTTTTTTTCCGGCGGTTGCTTGGCAATTCCCGGCGCATTTCGACTCGGTGGAGGAGTACTGGGCAACTTCACGGGAGGCGGTTTCGCCTTCGTAAGGGCCTTTAAGGCAGGACCCGCAGTATGTGGTCGACAAGCGGAAACCATTAGGACCAGAATACCCAGGGCCACAAATTGGGTGCACCTCATGGGCGACCTCCTGAAAAAAGATTGTGCAAAAACCGTGTCCCTCAAGGTAAGCCTGAGGGGTTCGCTTGTATAAGAGGTTGGACTCCCGGTGAACCAGCGGGGCCAAGAACATTTTGCAAACGGTCATAGCGCTTGATTCAAACAGAATCTACTGGACCAGTCAACATAAAATCACAAAATCACTGGCCAGCTGGCCAGCAAGTCATCCGACTCAGGTTATGGCTTTACGCTGTCTGATCACAGCGAGCGGAGGAGGGCGTCGCCTTCGGGGCGGACGAGCAGTTCGACGGCGGCCTGGATGCCGCGGCGATTGCTGAAAAACCGCTCGGCCAGCCGTTCCATCGTGGTGAGAAAATTCAGCATGTCCTCCACCCGTTGGAAGTGTTGAGCGGCTCGAGGATCGGCTTTCCGACCGCTGGCCGCCGGGGCCAACGTTTCCCGGCATTCGTGCAGAGTCTTCAGCACCGGGTCAATTTCCCGCCGCTTCCTTTGAGCGGCCAGGACCGTGAACATCTCCCAAACGTCCGTCAGCGACTCGAAATACTCCCGGCGGTCGCCGCGCTTGCGGACTCGACGAACCAGGCCCCATTCCACCAGCGTGCGGATGTTCATGCTGACGTTGCCGCGGGAGATGCCCAGGCGCTTTTGAATCTCCTCCGCGCACAGGGCCTCGCCGGTGATGAAGAGCAGTCCGTGGATCTCGGCCATCGTTCGGCTGACGCCCCACCAGGAACTCATGTCGCCCCAGAGGTCCACGAAGCGGCGTTCGACCTCAGCGAGGCGTTTTTCCAGGTCCCCGTCAGGCTTTTTCACGGACTTCGCAGCTTTTGCAG
>JANWWR010000220.1 GCA_025055835.1 Gemmatales bacterium
AGGAGGCTATTGCCCTCTACGAGCAGGTTGGCCCGCTGCGGGAGGCGAAGTTGGGAGCCGAGCATGCCGATACGCTTGCTACCTGGAACAACCTGGGAGGAGCATACCGGGCGGCCGGTCGTCTGGGCGAAGCGATCGCTCTTTACGAGCGCGTCCGGACTGCGAAAGTCGCAAAATGGGGCCTTGAACATCCCTCGACGCTGACCACCTTGAACAATCTGGCTTTGGCCTATCAGACGGCCGGTCGGCTCGACGAAGCGATCCGCTTGTACGAACAGGTTCGGGCAGTCAAGGCGGCAAAACTGGGGGCTGACCACCCCTCTACTCTCACAACGCTCAACAATTTGGCCTTCGCCTATCAGGCTGGCGGTCGGCTGGACGAAGCCATTGCGCTGTACGAGCAGGTCCGCAACGCCCAGATCAAGAAGCTAGGCGCGGACCATCCAAACACCCTCACGACTTTGAGCAATCTGGCCCTGGCTCATCAGACCGCTGGCCGCGTCAATGAGGCGGTCACCCTCTACAACCAAGTCCGCGCAGTCCAGGAAGCCAAGCTCGGGGCCGACCATCCGGACACCCTGACCACGCTGAACAACCTCGCTTTGGCTTACCAAGCCGACGGTCGAAACGAGGAAGCCATCACCCTCCTGGAGCAAGTCCGGGATGCAGGTGTGCGGAAGCTGGGAGCCGATCATCCCCATACCCTCAGCACCATGCACAACCTGGCTGGAATCTATCAGGCGGCTGGTCGGCTCCACGAAGCGGTTGCCCTGTATGAACAAGTTCACATGGTGCGTGCCATGAAGCTGGGAGCCGACCATCCCGACACCCTGACCACGCTGAACAACCTGGCCGGGGCGTACCAGGTCGTCGGCCAACTTGAGGAAGCGATTGCCTTATACGAAGAGGTCCGCATGGCCCGCACCAGGAAGCTCGGAGCCGATCATCCAGACACACTCACCACGCTGAACAACCTGGCTGGCGCATACCAGGCCGCGGGTCGTGTCAGCGAGGCGATCGTGTGGTTCAAAGAGGCTGCCGCTGGGATCGAAAGGCACCGATTTCGGCATCCCCAGGCTGCTTTGATCGTCCACAACACGATCAATGTCAGCGAACAAGCGAAAGACTATGCCTGCGCGGAATCCTGGTGCCGGAAATGGCTTGACCACATCAAAGGTCAAGTCGGTTCAGATCATCCGTCCTACGTTAACGAGTTGGCCTGCCTGGGCGTCCTGCTGATCAAGCAAAGCAAATGGGAACAAGCCGAAGCTGTCCTCCGCGACGCTCGGGCTATCTGGGAAAAACAACGGGAGGGAAACCTTTCCGAACCACCCTGGCACTACTTCAACACGTTGTCGCTTCTCGGCGGGGCTATTCTCGGAAAAGCCCGAAACCTGGACGCAGGCTCCGAACAAGCCGTCCTGCTCGCCGAAGCCGAGGCCTTGCTCGTCCCAGGCTACGAAGGCGTGAAAATGCATGCAGAATCCGCGGAAACCGACGCCGCTCGATCAGCCTTGCAAAGGCTCGCCGCCGAAGCGTTGGATCGCCTCATCGAACTGTACACGCTCTCGGGCCAGGCAGACAAACTGGAAAAATACCGACAACTCCGCAGCCCGTGATTCCCCCCGCAGCGGGAACCGCCTCGCCTGGTTTCTCCAAACCCGCCATAACAGCAGCTTCTTGCCCATCCTCCCTTGGCTTGACAGCACGTCGGGCTTCGTCTATGGGTTCCGCCTCTTCGTCGCCAGACCGTTTTCGGAACCGGGCTGAGTCGCGGACGCCCTCCACGACCGCAGACCGGCTCGGTGCTGCGGAGGGGCTTATGAAGCCGTCGTGCCGCTATCGGCCAGAGTTTGAGGCATTGGAAACCCGCGTGGTGCCGTCCGTGACGTACCGCATCGTGGACCTCAACGGCAACGCCGTCCCCGATTTGCAGATCATCGGGAATCGCAAGAATCAGATCGTCCGCATCATCGACGATCCAGCCGCGAATCGAACCTGGATCTCCATCGACAAGAACGGCAACGGCAACTTCTCCGAGCGGGGCGAGGTCAACAACGAGTTGTTGACCACGACGTTCGACGTGATCGACGTACAGTTAAAAGGCGGACAAGACGTTTTCGAGTACCACGCCATCAGCGAATTCGTGGGCACGGCCCGGGAACTCCGCATCCGCACCGGTTCCGGTGACGACAGCGTCTTGCTGCGGATCAACAGCCGTATCAGCGCCGACAGCCTCTTTCGGGCCACGGTCTGGCTCGGTGACGGCAATGACCGTTTCGTCGGCAATCTGGTCATCAACACCTTCGCCGTGGAAGGCGAGGCCGACTTCCGGGTGCATGGTGGACGCGGCAAAGACTTCATCACTTGGACCCGCGGGCTGCCGGATGGGGCCGATTCATCCACCCCGCTCAACCCCGCCGACGTGACCGGACTGCTGCTCTTGCAGATGTACGGTGACCGGGGAGAAGATCGGTTCATGATCGATTTCGGCGTGGCCGGCGGATTCCGGCTCCATGATCCGGGGCGCATCCAACTGCGGGCCGACGGCGGCAGCGGCGACGATTCCATGCTGGTGACCTTCCGCAACACGGCCGACAGCAACGGTTGGTACGACCTGCAATTGCAAGGCAACCGTGGTAACGATCTGCTGTCGTTTGGTCTGTTCGATGAGTCGAACGGACAGGTGCAGTTTGAAAACGGGGCGGTTCTGCTCGACGGCGGCAATGGCCGCGGCGATTCCGGCCTGCTATCGCCTGGTCAGAACGCTCCGATCACGCGGGCCAATCTGGAAAATTGATTTTGGTTGCGGATTGGCTTCGGCCTGTCCTATGCTGGCCGGTGTCGCTTTGGGAACCCGCCCTGCAAGGATAAGCCATGCCCGAAACCGCCCTCGTCGCCGCGCTGGTCGGACCGCGTCAGCCGTTTCTGCTCCGGGAGTATCCCGTGCCTGAACCGGGTCCGGGAGCGATTCTGATCCGGGTGACGCAAGCCAACATTTGCGGCAGCGATCTCCATCTGTGGCGTGGCGACTACAAACCAGCGGACACCGGCGGTCCGACGGGCCGCAGTGTCGGCCATGAAATGACCGGCGTGGTGGCCAAACTCGGCGAGGGTGTAGCCAAGGACAGCGCTGGCCAGCCGCTCCACGTCGGGGATCGGGTTGTGTACCGCTACTTCTACCCCTGCGGCCAGTGCCGGGTCTGTCTGCGGGGTAAGACGCCGCGGTGTCCGTTCGCTCTTCGGCATCGCCATCCACCCCACGTTTGGCCGCACTTCAACGCTGCCTACGGCCAGTATTACTACCTCCATCCCAACCATACGGTATTCAAGTTGCCCGATGAAGTGCCCGACGAATTGGCCGGCCCGGCCAACTGTGCTTTGGCCCAGGTCATTTATGCCCTGGAAAAAGCTCACGTCGGAGTCGGCGATCATGTTGTCATTCAGGGAGCGGGCGGACTGGGCATTAACGCCGTGGCCGTAGCTCGGACCCTGGGCGTCCAGCAGATCATCGTCATTGACGGCATCGACGAGCGCCTCCACCTGGCCCGACGTTTCGGGGCAGATGCGGTGATCGACCTCAAATCGTTTCCGACCCCCCAGGACCGCGTCCGCCGGGTCAAAGAACTGACTGACGGCTGGGGAGCGGACGTCGTCGTCGAGCTTGTCGGTCATGCCGGGGCGGTGCCGGAAGGCATTCAGATGACGGCCCCGGGCGGGACGTATCTGGAAATCGGCAACATCTGCCAGGGACCGACATTCACGCTGGACCCATCAGAACTGGTCCACGGCTCGAAAACGGTGCTGGGAATCATGTGGTACGATGCGGTCAGCCTGTTCAAGGCCGTACGCTTCCTGGCGAAGCATCAGCACGATTTCCCGTTCTCAGACCTGCTGGCCGCCAAATACCCGCTGACGCGCATCAATGAGGCGTTTGCCGATCAGGACGCCGGCAAGGTGCATCGCTCCGCCCTTCTTCCGTGGGCGTGATCGAAGACGTGAGTCGGCCTCTTTTCCAATTTGCTGTCAAAAACGATGGCTTGCGGGGAGACAGTCAAAGGTTATCATGAACAGGGCAATTCTTCGGTATCGGGAGGTGTCGCCATGAACGAAGTCTACGAGAACGAAGATCAGGATTTGCAGAATGTCGCGGCCAATGCCTTGCCTGCGGAGCGGGTCGAGTTCATCCGCCGGACCTATCTGCACGTCGCCGGGGCCACCGCCATCTTCACGATCCTATTGGCCCTGGTTTACTCGCTGGTACCGCTCGAGACCTTTTTCAATGCTTTTGGAAAAGCCGGAATGCTGGGGATTCTGGTGCTTTTCCTGGGCGGCAGTTATCTTTCGCAATATCTCGTCAGCCCCAGCCATTCGCCCGCCACTCAGTACACGGGATTGGGAATCTACATCCTTTTGGAAGTGCTCTTCTTCTGGCCCGTCCTGGCGATCGTCGAGCTTAAAACCGGTAGTCTCGACCTGGTGTACCAGGCGGCCCTGCTGACAGCCGCGGTGGCCGGGGGCTTGACCGTGGCGACGCTGTGGACCCGAAGCGACTTCTCGTTCCTCGGGCCGATCATCTCCATCGCTTCCTTCGTCGCCCTCGGCATCATCGTAGCCGCCATCCTCTTCGGCTTCACTCTGGGGCTGGTCTTCTCGTTCGCTATGGTGGCCTTGATGTCCGCGGCGATTCTGTACGGCACATCCAACGTCATGTACCACTACCGCACCGATCAGTATGTCGGGGCGGCCCTTTACATCTTCAGCGCCATCATGACGCTGTTCTACTGGATCATCCGCATTCTGCTGCTGAGCCGCAGGTAAAAACCAACAGCGGAGTGGATGCAGGGATAAAAAGCAAACGTCAAACCCAGCCGCTGCGGCGCGCTGGGTTTCTTTTTGCGCTTTTGGTGATAACTCACCAGCGGTAGGAGAAGATGAAGTAGAGCAGACTTGGCGTCACGTCCGGGCCGGTCTGCCGGATGAATTCGCCGTTGAACATCCGCGAGTAGCCGACGCTGACATTGGCGTATCGGCTTACCTGGGCGACGAAGAACAGGTCCAGTTCGGTGCCGACATAGTTGCCCGCTTGTCCCGTCGGATCACGGCGAATCGGCGCCCCGGCAGCGTTGTAGAGGGCGTCGTCGCTGCTGTAGAGCCAGAAATTGTGGACCTGGACTAGACAGGTCAGCCAGTTCTCCGGCCAGCAGGTGAACTGCAAGACGACATCGTGAATGTTCCGCCGACTCACCAGGTCCAGGAAGCCGAAGTAGTAGTGGCCGAAGGGATAGAGCTGGTTGAACGACGTGTTCAAATCGCCTTGGCCGGGATTGCGGTCACCGGTCGCCCATTCGTAGTAGAGCATGATCTGAGGCAACCAGGCGTGTTGCTTCCACTGGTAGCCGCCGCCGAACGGCACCGAGGCCGCCAGCAGGTCTTGATTGGAATAGGTGCCGACCTGGAACATCGGCTCGATTTCGTACACCCAGTTGTTCCAGTTGCCGAACACCCGTCCTCCGAGGGTGTGAACGTACCACCCGCCGCGAACGCCGTCCCGGCCGGTGTGGATCGGGTTGGTGTCATCCAGATAGAGCCAATAAAGATCAAGCCCCGGCCGCTCGCCGGGCTTGCGGCTCGCCCAGATGCCAAAGAAGTGCCGATTGTTGTCCACGTTGTCCCAGTCGTTGCGGTTCACCAGGACCGGTTGGACCCAGAAGGCGTCCACGGTCCACTCCTTGCCGATCCAGAAGCCGCGTACCCCGTCAAATTTTCGCCGGACGTTGGCCCAGTCCAGCGTGCTGATGAGCCGCTGCGAACCCAGCAGAAGTTCCTGCCGTCCCACGCGGACATAGACTGGTCCCTCGCACCACTCGCCGAGCTTCACGTCCACGAAGAGGTTCTGAAGGTCACTCCGGTTGATGTCGATGGCACGGGCACCGAAATCGTCGTTTCCGAAGCCGGAACGCTCAGCGTAGATGTACTCGGCAAAGAAGCGGAACTGATCGCGGTACCATAAGTCGCCTGCCAGGCGAGTTCGGAACAAATTGTGGTCGTTGTCCAACCGCGTAAAATCGACGTTCCGCTCGATCATCGTCCGCGACCAGGTCTGGCTGAAGACGGACAGCATCCAGTCGTCGCAGCAATGGATGCGCTTGAGCGGATCGAACAGGCCGAAATCGGTGTACTTGGGATCCTCGAGGTAGCGGAAGTCGAGATCGAAGAACGACGGCGGCACCATGGCGAAAAGGCCGTAGGGAAGTGGCGGAGCCTTTTCGACGTACCGGCCATGCAATTGGTCCATCAGCGAGTAGTAGCCGGGACCGGTTGGGAAGAGCATCGGCATGCCTGGTCGCGGCGGTGGACGGAGCGGCGGAATTTTCTTCCAGAAAAACTCATCGTCGCTTTTCTGCTCAGGCTTCTGACCCGCAGACGCTTTCTCGGAGCCTTCTTGGCCAGTGGGTTTCTCTTCGGACGCGCCTAGGCTGGCAGAATCTGGCTCGGACGAATCCCGGCGAGCGGAGGGCGTCAGCCTTCCGGTTTCCGTTGCGTTCGCCTCGGTCGAATCCCGCATTTTAGAGGCATCATCCTGCCGCTGCTGAAGCGGAATGGGTTCCGGCAGCGATTGCGGCATCTGGGCCGATGCGGATGAACCAATAGCAAGCAGCCATGCGAGACATGCAACCGTTCTTCCGAGATTTACCGCTTGAGTCTCCATCCTCAGCGGAAATGCCCCGAACATTCGTGGAGTCCTTTCGCGCGTGCCGGGAAGTCCGAAGGGTGTTTCGGCTCCCCGACAGGGAGGGATTGCACAATTCCACCAGCCTGCTTGTCCA
>JANWWR010000016.1 GCA_025055835.1 Gemmatales bacterium
AGGAGGCTACTTCTTCGCCTCCTTCTTGGCTTCGCCGCCAGCGGCCCCGGCTGCGGCCTCGGCCCCTTCCTTCGCCTCTTCCTTGGCCTTCTTGCCCTTCTTAAGCACCACCTTATGGACGCGAACCTTGGGCAGGCCGAAGGGGCTTTGTCCTTCCTTCCACCGGTCCTGCTCCTGGAGCACCTTGATCCGCTCGGCCCGCTTCAAGACGCTGCGAGCACGGGCCAACGTGTTCTTGCGCCGCAGGCTTTTATCAATCGACATGGCAATCCTCGATTCCGCAGTATCCTTTCAGGTTCACTCCCTTAGAAAAGTCATGCTAAGAGGGCCGATACCCAGCGACAAGACGAAGAACACCGGAGGTCGCGGGATCACTCAACTTGCACTCTTCAGGGCTGCGATACCCCGGAACTCCTTTTGCAAGGCATCGTAAAACCGGGCGTATTGGGTGTAAATGCGGTCGTACTGCCGACGGACCTCTTCACGGGGATGGATTTCTTCTGTCACCCGGATGGCCGAGCAGGCCTCGGGCACCGATTTGTACTCGCCGACGCCAACCATTGCCAACAGCGCCACGCCGTAAGCCGGGCCTTCTTGGGCGTTGATGAGGGCGACTTTCTGCCCATAGATGTCGGCCTGCAATTGCCGCCAGAACGCACTCCGCGCCCCGCCTCCGGAAAGCCGAATCTGCTCCGCAGCGATGCCCAGACCGCGCATCACCTCCAAGCAGTCCCGCAGGGCGAACGTGGCCCCTTCAACCACGGCCCGGGCCAGGTGCTTCCAGCCGTGCCGAATTGTCAGACCGATCCACGCCCCCCGTGCTTCGGGATCGGGATGCGGATGACGTTCGCCGGTGAGATAAGGCAGGAAGAACAAGCCCTCCGCACCCGGCGGCACCTGGGCGGCCTCGGCGAGGATGAGGTCATACGGATCGACCTGGCGGAGACGGGCCAGATCGGCCTCGGCCTGGGCGAATTGATTGCGGAACCACTGAAGACTGCCGCCGGCGGACAGGACCACACCCATCATGTGCCATTTGCCCCGAACCGCGTGACACATGGTGTGGACCTTGCCCTGGGGATGGGTCTGCGGTTGTTCGCTATGCGCGAAAATGACGCCGCTGGTCCCCATCGTGGCGCTGAGGATGCCCGGCCGAACAATGCCGTTGCCGACCGCGCTGGCCGCCTGGTCTCCCGCTCCGCCGACAACCGGCGTTCCGCTCGGCACTCCCAGCTCCGCTGCCGCGGAGGCCGTCACCTGTCCAGTCACTTCCTCCGATTCCCGACATTCCGGCAACAGGTCGCGGGAGATGTCCAACTTCGTCAGCAGGGTGTCACTCCAACGCCGATGCTGCACGTCCAATAGCAGCGTTCCGGAAGCGTCGCTGACTTCCGTGAAGTACCCGCCGGTCATTCGCAGCCGGATGTAGTCCTTGGGCAGTAGAATCTTGTGCGTCCGCTCGTAGATGCCTGGCTCGTGTTTGCGGACCCAGAGAATCTTCGGAGCGGTGAAGCCGGTGAACGCGGGGTTGCTGACCAGACGGATAAGCGCTTCCCGTCCCCCGGCCCGGCTCTCGATCTCGTGGCATTCCGCCTCGGTCCGCTGGTCGTTCCAGAGCAAGGCCCGTCGCAGGACGCTGTTGCTCTTGTCCACGAATACCGAGCCGTGCATCTGCCCGCTGAGGCCGATGCCTTTGACTTCCCGACCCGGAACACCAGCCCGCGCCAAGGCGGCCTGCACGCTCTGCACCGTGCTTCGCCACCAGTCTTCCGGGTCCTGTTCCGACCAGCCCGGCTGGGGAAAGTAGCTCGGATGTTCCGCCGTGGCGGTGGCCAGCACCTGCCCATCGGGCCGGGCCACCAGGGTCTTGGTTCCGCTGGTGCCGATGTCAATGCCCAGGTACACGCTCATGGTTCGCTCCTGCCCCGTCGAATCTGGTCGCGATTGTAACGCCGGGGCTGGTCGGCTGCGAGAGGCCGTCGTTGTCTCTATACTAACGCCGAGGGCCGATCTGTCGGCCCACCTGAGTTCTCCGTCGAGCTGGAAACCATGACTGCCAACGACCAACCCCACGGGTCCCACTACCTCCGCGGGACCAGGATTCCGACTCTCGTTTTTCGCAACAGTCAGGAGGCCTCCCGGCACGTCGCCTTGATGATCGAGAGCCTGATCCGGCAAAACAACTCCGCCGGTCGGCCGACCGTGCTCGGATTGCCGACGGGATCCACTCCCGTCGGATTGTACCGCGAGCTGATCCGGCTGCATCGGGAAGCGGGCCTCGACTTCTCCCGCGTCATCACCTTCAACCTCGACGAATACTACCCGATGTCGCCGGACGACCCGCACAGCTACAACCGCTGGATGCACGAGACGTTCTTCAAGCACGTCAACATCCGCCCGGAGAACATTCACATTCCCAATGGAACAGTTCCACTCGACAAACTGGAGGACTATTGCGCCGACTACGAGAACCGCATCCGCAAGGCGGGGGGAATCGATCTACAGATTCTCGGCATCGGCCGCACCGGGCACATCGGCTTCAATGAACCAGGCTCCACCCGGACCAGCCGCACCCGTCTGGTGACGCTCGACCCCGTCACCCGTCGTGACGCCGCTTCCGATTTCTACGGCGTCGAGAACGTGCCCTATCAGGCGATCACGATGGGCGTCGGCACCATTCTGGAGGCTCGGCGGGTGGTCATCATGGCGTTTGGCGAACACAAGGCGGACATCGTCGCCAAGGCCATCGAGGGCGAGCCGACCGACGCCATCACGGCCAGCTATCTCCAGCGGCATCCGGATGCAACCTTCATCCTTGACGAAGCCGCCGCCGCCCAAACTACCGCGGTCAAACGTCCTTGGGTGCTTGGCACCGTGCCATGGACGCCGCAATTGATCCGCCGGGCCGTCCTGTGGCTGAGCCTGACGGCGAAAAAGCCCCTGCTCATGCTGTCCGACGAAGACTTCCGCGCCCACGCCCTCTACGAGTTGCTGCGGGAGCATGGACCGGCAGAAAAGCTGGGCCTGCGTATCTTCAACGAGATGATGGCGACGATCTGCCCCAAACCCTGCGGCGACACGCCCCAGACCGTCCTTGTCTTCAGTCCGCATCCCGATGACGACGTCATCAGCATGGGCGGCACGATCATCCATCTGGTGGAGCAGGGGCACAAGGTCCATATCGCCTACATGACCAGCGGCAATATCGCCGTCTTCGATCACGACGCCCTTCGCTTCACCGATTTCGTTGCCACGTTCAACCGCCTCTTCGGCATTGATGAGGAAAAGACCCGCACCGTCGCGGAAAAGGTGCGCAACTTTCTGGCGAGCAAACGACCGGGGCAAAGCGACTCGCCGGAGGTGCTTCGCATCAAGGCCCTGATCCGGGAAACGGAGGCGAGGGCGGCGGCCTTGTCCGTGGGTATCCCGCCGGAGCAGCTGGAATTCATGGACCTGCGGTTTTACCGCACCGGCACCATTGCTAAAGCTCCATTGGCACCCGAAGACATCGAGGACGTGGCCCGTCTGTTGGAGCGACTGCAACCGGCCCAGGTCTACGTGGCGGGGGACTTGTCCGATCCCCATGGAACGCACCGGATGTGTGCCGACGCGATCTTTCAGGCCCTGCGGCGGGTGCGGTCAAAGGGGTTGCAACCGAGCGTCTGGCTCTACCGCGGCGCCTGGCAGGAGTGGGAGCCGCATGAGATCGACCGTGTCGTTCCGCTCAGCCCCGACGACATGGAACGCAAGAAACTGGCCATCTTCAAGCACCAGTCGCAGAAGGACCGAGCAATGTTTCCCGGCGGCAGCGATCCTCGGGAGTTCTGGCAACGGGCCGAGGCCCGCAACATCCACACCGCCCAGTTGTACGATCAGCTGGGCTTGCCGCAGTTCTTCGCCCTGGAAGGTTTCGTCGAATGGCGGGATCAGGGAGTTTGAGCGTCCCGCGTTGACATCGTTATGTCACGCTTGATCTTGCCAGTCGCGGGGCCTGGTGCTGGCGTTCGGGGAGCAATGGTCGCTTTTCCGTGGCGGCGACGGTTTTCGTTTCAAGACGGCCCTTGATTTGCGACGTATGATAGAAGTGACAGGCCGAGTCCAGCGGATTGCGGCCGGCAAACGAGAAGGGGAAGAGGCATGAGCAAGTCACGAAACAGGAACACCGCCAATGTGCCGGCACGACGGAGACCGTTAACGGGCGGCATCACTCTGGAACAGGCCCAGAAGATGCTTCCCCTGGTCCGCCGCATCGTGGCCGACATTCAGAACCGCTGGAGCCGCCTGTCCAGCCTCGAAACCGAGCAGCTCGACCTCGACCGCCGCAAACGCACGCTGGACTGGCCACAACGATCCCGTCGCTACGAAATTGCCGAAGAAATCGCCCAGGAAACCCGGGCGTTGCAGGAAGCCGTCGCCGAACTGGAACGCCTCGATCTGGTTCTCGTGGATGCCGTTCACGGCGAAGTCGCCTTCCCAACCATCGTCAAGAACCGCCGGGCCTATTTCCTGTGGCGGGCCGGAGAACCTGAGGTGAAAAACTGGTGCTACGCCCACGATCCGGGGCGGCATCCGGTGGACAAGGAAATCCGCAACACTTAACCCATTGCTTCCGGCTTTACTTGGCAGCGGCCTTCTTCTTGGGAGGAGTCGGAGGAGCCTTGGGAATCTTGCGGACCTTCTTGGTCGGCATAACCATCACCAAGCCCGTGTTGTATCCGGGAACGGCTCCGCGGACCAGAATGAGGTGGTCGTCCTTGTCAATGCCGACGACCTGAAGGTTTTTGACGGTCACCCGTTCGTTGCCGTAGTGACCTCCCATCCGTTTGCCCTTCTTGATTTTGCCACTGTTGCCGCGGTCGGTAGCGTGGCCGCCCAGACTGCCCGGGGCTCGGTGGTGCTTCTTGACGCCGTGGCTTGCTCCCAGGCCCGAGAAACCCCAGCGTTTCATGACGCCGGCTCGGCCTCGGCCCTTGGTCCAGCCGACCACGTCCACGTTCTTGACGTTTTCAAAAATCTCCACGGTCAGCGTTTGACCGACCTGCTGGGTGGCCGGTTCCTTGAGGCGGAACTCGCGGATGTACCGTTTCGGCTCGCAGTTGGCTTTGGGTGGCAGGGTCTCTCCGGCGGCGAGTCTGGCCCGCGTCCTCTTGGAGTCGAGCCGGGCGACGTGTCCGCTTTCTGGTCGGGTCGCCTTTCGCCGTGGCTTATCCAGATAGCCCAGTTGCACGGCGTCGTAGCCGTCCTTCTCCTTGTTGCGAATCTGAAGCACCGTGCAGGGGCCGACCTGCAACACGGTCACGGGAATGGCTTCGCCGTTTTCTCCGAAAATCTGCGTCATTCCCACTTTGCGACCCAACAAACCCAGCGGCATGGCGCATCACTCCTGTCTGCGGCTGCGTTGCGGTATTCGGAACTGTCATGATAGGAAACGGCCAGCCGGTGAACAGGGTCATTTGGCTGGTTTGAACGTCACCGACCCAACGATAGCCAGGTCCCGCACTCCGAACCGCTCCACTTGGCTGACCTCGGTGGTAAACGCCATCAGCACCTGGTCCCCATCAGGTCCCGCGATGGCGTAAACGTTCTGCACGATGGGCAAATCGTCGGCCCGACCCACGACCGAGAGCCGATAAATCCAGCAGCCTTTCTCGGCTGGCACTTCTCCGGATTGGATCACCTGTTCGATGCGAAAACCTGGGGCCTCCCGAACCAGCTTTTGCAGTTCCTCCACGCTGATATGCTCGCCCCGCTTGGCCCGGGGCAGGTAGGTGATGTTCAACTGACCCAGTAGTTCGCCGTCCTCGATCAGCCGCAGGACCGCGTATTGATCCGTTTGCGTCACCAGATGCCAGTTGCGGTCGTAGAGGAATTCCCAGCGTCCCTTGGGTTCTCGAAAGACGAGATGCAGGGCGGCTTCGTCCGGTGTCGCGGGAAGACCGGAAACGATCTCGTCGGACAACGCATCCGCCTTTTCCGGAAAGTCGCGTTGGACGTGGATCGTCGTCTCGGTCTTCGACGCCGGGCTGACCGGCCCCTGGGTGCGCTGCTCTTTCTGGTTCCACTCGACGGAAGTCCAGCGTTTCTGCTGCAAATCGAAGGACAGTTTGCCCGACACGTCGAGCCGCACCTCGGCTCCCGCCGTGATGCCTTCGACCGTTCCCGTGATGCGAACCGTGGCCTGGTTATTTTGCACACTTTTCAGAGTTCCCTGCACTTCGTGGGAAACGAGCGCGTCCAGACCGCAAAGCCCCTGCACGGCATAAGGAGCCAGGCGCCAGGATTCTCCGAGGCCAACTTCCTTCTCGGGAAAGACCCCTCCCAGGGCCAGGGTGTTGAAATGCTGACCGATCAGTTCTTCTTCTTCACGGGACATAGGACCTTGTGGACTGTAGCTGACGGTGCGCTTGCGGAGCGTCTGGACCACTTGAAGTTTGCGTTCCGGACGCAATTCCCGAGGACGCGGCACGCCATGGACCGTGATCGTCGCCCGGGCTGTGTCGTAATGGCGAACCGTTTGCGTCGGCCGACCTTGCTGGTCCACGTCCACGACCCGTTCCACGAAGTCATGGCGTGCGGTGGCTTGGAGGGGAAGCTGGGTCGTCTTGTCGCCGCTGCGAAGGAGTAGATGCCCTTCCAGTTTCATTTCAATGCGGATTCGACTCAGGTCGCCTTTTTGAGTCGCTTCGCTCAACTGCCATCGGTCAGCGGCCTGCGACGTTCCTGCAATTGAAGCAACTAGCAGCATGACGGGCCAAGTCACTCCGCGTCCCATCTGTCCGACCTCCTTGCCGGGATATCCCAAGTCCGCGGTTGGCGGAAAATAGCCGCTGCGGGAAACGGGGTCAAGCCAGACAGCCGGACGGTTCCGCTCAGGGCAGTGGCTTCCAGTTGGCCTTCACGGGCCGGTCTAATTTGATCGGCGGAAGCGTCGAGGGTCGGGGTCGTGGGGCAATGGTTCCGCTTGACGGCGATGCCGCGGGATCGGCGTAGTTTGCCGGGGCGATTTCCCCAGGCCGCTCCGGCACGGGAGCCGAGGTCCAGGGTGGAAGCGGCGGATCGGTTGGCGGTGGCTTCGGGCCAGGACCGAGCTCTGGCGTGGGCTGCGCGGCGGGAGCGGGGGTCGGCGGATGCAGCATCGGGGGGTCCAGATGCGGACCCACGGGTTGCGGAGTTGTCCCCGGCAGACCGGCCGGGGCGGGGCAGGTCTCCGGCGGCGGGGGCGGCGAAACGATGCGCTCCCGAACCGCCGGCTGAGCGGCCAGCCGAACCGTGACGTCTCTATCCGCCTCGAAGCACTGGCCGTCCAAAGTCGTGAAGCGGGCCACGACCCGCAGTTTTTCGTGCATCGGCCAGCTTTTCCAAGGAACCGTGATGCGGTAAGAGGGATTGCCCAGAAACGGCGTGTCCCATTTCCGCCGCAATTCCCCCGGGGGAAAATCCCAGGAAGACAACGGCACCTTGATGCCTTGCGGGGTGATCTCGAAGACCTCCAGGCGGAGCGAGCCGGGAGCTTTAACGCTTTGCCCGTCGCAATCCAGCGGTTCCAGAATGACTTGGAGGGCCTCGTCGCCGGGCAAGACGGGGTCCTCGTCGTAGCCGCCGGTCAAGCGGCCGAGGCGGATTTCCTTGACGCACGGGACCGGAGGTCCTTGAGGTGCCCCCGGCGAGGCGCAGGCCATCTGCTGAAGCCGGGCCACTTCTCGTTCCAAGGATTGCACCAGGCAATCCCGCTGATCGAGTTCCCGCCGCAGATCGGCCAGTTGGGCTTCCTTAGACCGGAGTTCGGCTTCGACGAGTTCGCAATTGCTGCGACAACCGAGCGAGAAACCGAGGGCGAGGAGCAAGCAAAGCCATCCCGGCGCGGAGCGTCGGCGGGGCAAACCGCGGCGACGCTTGCGGAGGATCGCTTCCATGCTCGCCTCGCCTCGTCGGATGACGCTGCCGCCGAGATCACTGGATCACATCGGGACGCGGCGTGGGCAGATGCTGCACGCGCTCCAACACATGATCCACCAGCCCATAGTCGCGGGCTTCCTCGGCGGACATGAACTTGTCGCGGTCGGTGTCGCGCTCCACCTTTTCCAGCGATTGCCCGGTGTGCTTCAGCAGGATGTTGTTGAGCACCCGCTTCAGGCGCAGAAACTCCTTGGCGTGGATCATGATTTCGGTGGCCGTCCCTTCGCTGCCAGCCATCGGCTGATGGATCATGACCCGGGCGTTGGGCAGGCAGTTGCGTTTCCCCTTGGTTCCGGCTGCCAGCAGCACCGCCGCCATGCTCGCCGCCTGACCGATGCAGTACGTCGCCACCGGGCAGGTGACGTACTGCATCGTGTCGTAAATGCCCAACCCCGCCGTGACCGACCCACCGGGGGAATTGATGTACAAGTGGATGTCCGCCTTGGGATCCTCGAACTGGAGATAGAGCATCTGAGCGATGATCAGGTTCCCCACGGTGTCGTCAATCGGTCCCTGCAAAAAGACGATGCGGTCCTTGAGGAGCCGGCTGAAGATGTCCATCGCCCGCTCTTCTCGACCGCTACGCTCGATGACAAAAGGAACTAACGGCATGGTGTGTTCTCCAAGAAAGACACCGAGCTACCCTCATTGTCGGCAACTCGGCGGCTGGGACTGCAAAAGGAAGACATTACGTCGTCGGAGCGGACGGCAAATCTGCCAAACTGCGGCGATTCGGGAAACCTGATAAGGTTTTTCCAGACCACTTACTTGCTCTTACCACCGGTCGGTTTGCTCAGGACTTCGTCCACCAAGCCGTATTCCTTCGCCTCCTCGGCGGTGAACCAGCGGTCGCGCTCGGTTTCCCGGGCGATTTCCTCGACCGGCCGTCCCGTATGAAGCGCCAGAATCTTGTTGAGCCGTTCCCGCTCCTTGATAATTTCCTGGGCCTGGATCTCGATGTCCGACACCTGTCCGCCGACCTGGCCCCACGGCTGGTGGATCATGATCTTGGAATGCGGCAAGGCGAAGCGCTTGCCTTTCGTTCCGCCAGCCAGAAGGATCGCGCCACCGCTGGCGGCCATACCGATGCAGTAGGTGGCCACCGGGCATTCGAGAAACTGCATGGTGTCGTACATGGACAAGGTGGCCGTCACCGATCCTCCCGGACTGCTGATGTAGAAATGCACCTCCTGCGTCCGGTTTTCATACTGGAGGTACAGCAGTTTCATCACCACTTCGATGGCGTTGCCGTCGTGGATCGGACCGGCCAGAAAGACGATGCGGTTCTCCAGCAGCAAATCGCCCAGCGTCATCTGCCGCTGCCGCATGTAGTCCCGATACCGCTGGACTCGCGGCGGCAGATACTGGGGCACGAATTCGGAGCCAGAAATCACGTTCATAAATGTTCCTCGTCAACCGCGCTGGATGGTCGCGGCTTCATGTCTTTGGTGCCTCTTCGGAGCCGGAAGCGGTCGGTTCTTCTGGCGCCTCCGGCAGTTCGACCGTCGCCCCCGGCACGGCTTGCTCTTCGATCACTTCAGGTTCTTCCTCGGGCTTGTACTCGATGTCCTCGTATTCGGCGTGGGCCAGGACCAGCTCGAGGGCTTTGCGTTCGAGAATCTGGCCCATGAGCGATTCCATGAGATCTTCCTTCTCCAGTCGAGCCCGCACGCGCCGAGGCGATTCGCCGGTCTGCTCGGCGATGCGGTCGATTTCCTCGGCAACGTCTTCGTCGGTGACTTCGATCTTCTCGACCTCGGCGATCTTCTGGAGGACGAACTGCTCCTTCAAGGCCCGCTCCGTTTCGTTGAGAGCGTTCTGCTGCAAGAGCACGGAGCGATTGCGGATTTCTTCCTCGCTCATGCCGGCAGATTGCAGTTCCAGAACCATCTTCTGGAGCGTTCGCCGGGCCTGGCGCGCCACCAGACTCGGAGGCAGTTCCCATTGCGCAGTGCGGGCCAGGTAATCGGTGACCTGCTGGCGGGCCAGGCGCCGCTGCTGAAGCTGGACTTCCCGTTCCAAAACCTGCCGGAAGAAGTTCCGCAATTCCTCGAGTGATTCCACCCCCAAAGATTGCAGGAACTCCGGGGTCGGTTCAGCCGGTTTCACCTCCTGGACCGCATGGACGTCGAAGCGTGCCTGGATCACCTGGCCGCGAAGCTCTGGATCGCTGAGTGTTTGGGCCAGGGTCAGGTCCAGGGTCCGGGATTCCCCGGCTTTCACGCCAGCCATCTTCTCGCCGAAGTCCGAGATCACGCCATCCTTGAACGCCAACTGCGGATCGACCCGGATCGAAACCTCCTTGGAGCGATTGATTTCCTTACCCTGGTGCGAAAAGGTGATGTCGGCTACGACGATGTCGCCCACCTGAGCCGGGCCATCCTTGGTCACCGGCTGACCCTTTCGACGGAGATAGTCCTGAAGGGCTTGATCGACGTCTTTATCGCTAACGCGGCGGACCGGCCGCTTGATTTTAAGCCCCTTGTACTCCGGCAATTCGAACTCCGGAGCAACCTCGACCTCGAACTCATAGACCAGCGGCCCCTCCTTGGGCAACTCGACGGCCAGGGGATCGAAGTTCGGCTGAGCGATCGGATTGATCCGCTTGTCGTCAGTCAGCTGTTCGAGGCTTTGGAGCAGGAGTTCGCCCTTGACCTGGTCGGCAACCTCCTTGGCATAGCGTTTTTCGACCAGCTTGCGAGGAGCCTTGCCGGGCCGATAGCCGGGCACGAATGCGTCGCGGACCATTTCGCTGATCTTCTCGTCCAGGCGTTGATCCACGTCGGCACGGTCAATGGAAACGCGGACATGCTTGCGGCACGGTCCGACGTCGCGCACTTCAACCGTCATGTTGAGGCGTCTGGGCTTTTCCTCAGCCTCGGCGGCAACGGTTTCCTCGACGGCCTCGGCTACGCCAGCCGCGTCCTGGGCCGGCAAATCTTCCGAATGGCCTTCGGAGAACGGTTGCTCAGGCATGGTGGCTCCTCCCCGCACTGCCAAGAAAGAAGGCCGAGACAGGCCAACTTGGGCTTGACCTTCTCGGCCGTGATCGAGAGCGGGTGATGGGGATCGAACCCACGACAACCACGTTGGCAACGTGGCGCTCTACCGCTGAGCTACACCCGCTTGGCATCCTGTATTATAAGCCGCCCCCTGACTCCTGCAAGGGGCACCCAAGATGGCCAAAAAGCGTGGGCGATTTCCCTGTCCGCCAGGTCATAAACTGATGGCATGAAAGAGCCTCGACTTCTCGATGACATTCCGACCCCGGCTTTGATTCTGGATTTGGAAGCCTTCCGGGAAAACCTCAGGCGTCTGGCGGAGCATTGCCAGAAGCATCAGGTTTCCTTTCGGCCTCATGCCAAATCCCACAAGTGCCCCGAGATCGCCCGGCGACAGATCGAGTCGGGGGCCATCGGCATCAGCGTCGCCACCGTGGACGAGGCCGAGGCGATGGCCAACGCCGGGCTTCGGGGGCTGCTTCTGACCTCGCCGATCGTCGAGGCAGGCAAGATCGAACGCCTGGTCCGACTCATCCAGCGGGGCGCGGACTTGATGCTGGCTATCGGTCACGTTCGGGAAGTCGAATTGCTGGCGGAACGGTCTGATCGCCTCGGCGTCGTCGTGCCCGTCCTGCTCGACCTCGATGTCGGCGACCGACGCACGGGGGTTTTGCCCGGAACTTCCGCCGTCGAATTGGCCCGAAGGATCGCCGAGCATCGGTCGCTGCGGCTTCAAGGACTGCAAGCGTATGCTGGTCATGCGTCCCATGTGGTCGGTTTCGAGGCCCGCAAGGCGGCCTCTTGGAAGGCCTTAAGCCAGGCCCTTGAAACCCGTGATCTTGTGGTCCGGGCCGGTTTCGAGATGCCGATCCTCTCCGTCGGAAGCACGGGCACTTACAACATCGACAGCGAAATCTCCGGCGTCACGGAATTGCAGTGCGGGTCTTATGTTTTCATGGATCTGGACTATCGCCGGATTGGAGGAGCCAAGTCCCATCGGTTTGAGGATTTCCATTTCAGTTTGACGGTGCTGACGACAGTGGTCAGCGCGGAGCATCCGGATCGCGTCACCGTCGATGCCGGGATCAAGGCGTTCGCCACCGACGCGCCTTGGAAGCCCGAGGCCGCGGACCGGCCCGGTCTGGTCCTGACCTGGGTCGGCGACGAGTTTGGCATCGTGACTGCGAGCGATGGCGGCAAATTGCCGCGCTTGGGAGATCGGCTGCGATTTCTGGTGCCGCACTGCGATCCGACGGTGAATCTCTACGATCGAATCCACGTAGTTCAGGGTGAAACGGTGGTGGATGTCTGGAAAACGACAGCCCGACGGCGAGCGGAGGCCGGTTGAAAACTCATGGATACGCTCAACTTCCTGAATCTCCTGGAAGTTTACTTGATCCTCTGCTTCGTCATGACGGTCTACCGTCGCTACGGGTATTACCGGGCCATGCTGGGCATCATCGTGTCGCTGCCTCTGCGGTGGCCTCGGCTTCTGGAACTGACCCGGCAGCACCGCACGATCTTCCTCACCTGGCCGACGATTCTGCCCGTGGCGGTCACCTTCGGCCTCATGGTCCTTCACAGCCTGGCCCTCAACCTCATCTGGATCGAGGCCACGGTCACGCCCCGCTTGCTGCTCGATCACTGGGTCGGCTTGATCCTCTTGCTTGGTTTCGGCGTGCCCATGCTCTACCTCGACATGACGGCGTTGTTCTCGAATCCAACCCTGGACCGGGAGGCCCTGGAAAAGCACTTCGACCAGGCCGAATACTGGCTGCGGTCGTGGCTGGCTCCGGCGGTGAAGTTTCTGACCTTCGGCAAGGTGGATCCCCGGCAGATGGTGCAGACCGAAGTGCGGAAGGCGTTGGCTCAGGCGACGCTGGATTTCAACCGCATGATGTGGCGGTGGGCACTTCAGATCGCCATGCGGTTCGGCTTCGGCCTGACGCTCTGGCTCACCTGGGCATTCTCTTCGCCGTCATGAACCTCGGAGTTCTCCCCGTGGCCGTGCCCACCCGTGGACTTGATTCCAGGTATCACCTATTCTAATGCTCCTAAACTACTTGTAGCTGAACTCTTCAGGAGGAATTCGCGGTGTTGGAGCAGATTCCTTGGGCGTGGTGGATCGCTCCCGGAGGGGCGGTCTTGGCGTTGCTGTTTGCCTACCTGTTCTATCGGCAGATCCTGGCGGCCAATCCCGGCGATGAGGAAATGCAACGCATCGCCAGCTATGTCCGAGAGGGGGCGTTTGCCTACCTGAGGCGGCAATATCTGGTGGTCGCCATCGTGTTCGTTGTGCTGATCCTGCTTCTCATGTGGCAGGCGTTCGGGCTGAAACAACAGCATCCGCTGGTGCCGTTCGCCTTTCTCACCGGCGGTTTCTTCAGTGGTCTGGCCGGTTTCTTCGGCATGAACACGGCCACCATCGCGTCCAACCGCACAGCCCAGGGAGCCAAGGAATCGCTGAACCGCGGGCTTCAGATTGCCTTCCGGGCCGGTTCCGTGATGGGCCTGGTCGTCGTCGGTCTGGGGCTGTTGGACATCACGTTGTGGTTCATCCTGCTGGTCTGGGCGTTGCCCGCCGCGGGGCTGATCAGCCCCATGACCATGGAGCAGATCACCGTGGTGATGTTGTGCTTCGGGATGGGGGCCAGCACGCAGGCGTTGTTTGCTCGTGTCGGTGGGGGCATCTTCACCAAGTCGGCGGACGTCGGGGCCGACCTGGTCGGCAAGGTCGAGGCGAACATCCCTGAGGACGATCCACGGAACCCGGCGGTGATTGCTGACAACGTCGGCGACAATGTCGGCGATGTGGCGGGCATGGGTGCCGACCTGTATGAGAGCTACTGCGGCTCGATTCTGGCGACAGCGGCGTTGGGGGCGGCCGCGGCGGGGGCCTTGGGTCTGGCCTCGCAGGCGGCTTCCGAGGTCGCCAAGGTCCAGTTCGTCATCGCCCCGATGGTCCTGGCCGGCGTGGGCATCGCCCTGTCCATCCTGAGCATCTACTTCGTCAAAACCGAGGAGGGGGCGACCCAGCGGAATCTGCTGTGGGCCTTGCGTCGCGGCGTGTGGGGGGCGAGCGGACTGTTCATTCCTGCGGCGGCCCTGGTCACGTGGCTGACGCTGGGTGAAGTCAAAGACGCCGCCGGACACAGCATCTGGCTGGGTGTCTTCGGCAGCATTGTGACGGGCCTCCTGGCCGGCGTCCTCATCGGTTGGTTCACGGAATACTACACCTCCAGCGAATATCCGCCGACGAAGTGGATCGCCTCCCAAGCTCCGACCGGCCCGGCCACGACGGTCATTGGCGGCATCGCCGAGGGCATGCTGAGCTGCTGGGCGTCGCTGGCCGTCGTCGGCGTGGCGACCCTGTTGGCCTTCGGACTGGCGGGCGGCTTCGCCAATCCTGCTCTTGGCCTGTACGGCGTCGGCATCGCGGCGGTGGGTATGCTCTCCACCCTGGGAATCACCCTGGCCACCGACGCCTACGGCCCCATCGCCGACAACGCCGGCGGCAACGCCCAGATGACCCACCAGCCGCCCCATGTCCGCGAACGCACCGACGCCCTGGACTCGCTGGGCAACACGACGGCGGCGACGGGTAAAGGCTTCGCCATCGGCTCGGCGGCCTTGACCGCCCTGGCTCTGCTGGCCGCGTTCGTCGAAGAGGTCCGCATCGGCATCGAACGTCAGGCGACTGCCTACGTTGAATCTCACGACATGGAAGCGGGTCAGATTGTTCAGATCGGCCCGGGGAAATTCGCGCAGAAGGCGGAACGGGATCCGAACACCGGGTTTTTCCCAGCTTTTCTCACTGCCAGCCGGGGTGTTCCGCATAAGCTTGTGAACGTCAACGGCGTCACCATCGCCAAGCCGATGACGGACGCGGAGATCGCCGAGCATTACAAGAAGGAAGATAGTTCCGACCCGAATTTCGCGGCGCTGGTGCCGGTCAGCAAGGCGACGCTGGGAGACTTCATGGAACTGTATCAGATCAACCTGATGAATCCGAAGGTGCTGGTCGGCATGTTCCTGGGCGTGCTTATGGTCTTCGTCTTCAGCGGTCTGACGATGAAGGCCGTCGGCCGGGCTGCGTCGCGGATGGTCGAGGAAGTGCGGCGGCAATTCCGCGAGCTGAATCTGCTCAACGATCCCAAGGCCAAGGCCGATTATGCCACCTGCGTGGATATCGCCACGGCCGGCGCTCAGCGGGAGATGATCGCTCCGGCCCTCCTGGCGGTGGCTGCCCCGCTGGCCATCGGCCTGATCCTCGACGTCGGCGGACTTATGGGGCTGCTGGCCGGCGGCCTCACGGCGGGGTTCGCCGTCGCCATCTTCATGGCCAACTCCGGCGGCGCCTGGGACAACGCCAAAAAGTACATCGAAGCCGGGCACTACGGCGGCAAGGGTTCGGAGGCCCACAAGGCCGGTGTCGTCGGCGACACGGTCGGTGATCCGTTCAAGGATACGTCCGGGCCGTCGCTCAACATCCTCATCAAGCTCATGAGCATGGTCGGCGTCGTCTTTGCCGGCGTGATCGTGAAATATGCCCCGATCATCGCTGCCTGGCTCGGTCTCACATACGGTTGAGAAGACGGGTTTGCCGGCCTGGCGGCAGGACAGGCCGCGTCTCGGCATTGCGACGCCGTAACGACATTCCTTATGATGAAGGCCCCACAGGCGGCGGGGCCTTTTTCGTTGGATCGGAGCGGCTTCGCCGAGTGACAGGGCGATGTCAAACCTTGGCGGTTCAAGCGAGATCATCATGACAGGTGCGCTGGTGCTGTTCGCGGAGATTCTCTGGACCGAATCCGGTTCGCGGATCATGCTTCAAGCCATGCCGCTGATGCTGGCGGTGCTGCTCGTTTTGGCCCTGGCCTACCGTTATTACAGTGCCTTTCTTGCTGCTCGCGTGGCAGCCCTCAACGACGCCATCCCGACGCCGGCCCACCGCTTCTACGACGGGCAGAACTATCATCCAACCAACCGCTGGGTCTTGTTTGGTCATCACTTCGCGGCGATTTCGGGGGCGGGACCGCTGATCGGTCCGGTGCTGGCGATCCAGTACGGCTACATGCCGGGACTGTTGTGGCTGCTCATCGGCGTCTGTCTGGCCGGGGCAGTGCAAGACATGCTCGTGCTGGCTGCCTCGGTGCGGCGCGGCGGCAAATCCCTGGCCGAAATTGCCCGCAGTGAGCTGGGTCCGTTCGCCAACATCATCGTTTCCGCAGCCATTCTGTTCATCGTCGTGATCGCCCTGGCCGGGCTGGGGTTCGTCGTCGTCAAGGCCCTCGGCGGCGAAGAGGTCCGCTTGGCTCCGGGCACTCGGATTGCTTTGCCCGACGGGGCGGTTCTGGACCCGGAAGGACAGGAGGAAGGGCGACTCGTCTATCGCGTCCCCGAAGGTTGCGAAATCATCTACCCGAACGATCTGCGTTCGCCGAGGCCGGAGTCGTTCCGCATCGCCTGTCCTGTCGGGAAGCCGATGGACCTGGAAGCCCGGCCCGTGGTCCTGCCCGAAGGAACGGTGGTTCTGGTGCCGGGCAGCTCCTGGGGCACGTTTACCATCGCCTGCACCATTCCCATCGCTCTGTTTGTCGGGTTGTACATGTACAAGATTCGCAAGGGTCGGGTCGTCGAGGCGTCGCTGCTGGGTGCCGTCGGCGTGCTGGCGGCCACGGTGATCGGCAATTGGGTGCCCGGATCGCCCCTGGAAACATTCTTCGCCTTGACCAAAGGGCAGACGGTCTTCGCCCTGTGTGCCTATGGCTTTGTCGCCAGCGTGTTGCCGGTCTGGCTGTTGTTGTGTCCGCGGGACTACCTGTCGAGTTTCTTGAAGATCGGCACAATAGCCCTGTTGGTCGTCGGGACGCTGATCGCCAATCCGACGCTGCGTTGTCCGCCGGTCAACGAGGTGTTCGCCCAGGGTGGACCAACCTTCCCCTGGGGCGGCATCTTTCCGTTCGTGTTCATCTGCATCATGTGCGGGGCTATCTCGGGGTTCCATTCCCTGGTGGCTTCGGGGACGACGCCGAAGATGGTGGACAAGGAAAGCGACATCCGGCCCATCGGCTACGGTGCGATGCTGATCGAAGGGCTGGTCGGCGTCGTGGCCCTGATCGCCGCCGCCTCGTTGCCTCCGCAACTCTATTACGACATCAACATCGAACAGCCGCGGGTGGCTGATTATCAGGCGAAGCTCGATGCACTCTACGCTCAGCTGGGCGAAAGGGACTTGGAGCATCTTAATCTCGCGGACATTGAACGCAGCGTGGGCAATGAGACGCTGCGGGGCCGAACCGGCGGGGCGGTGACGCTTGCGGTGGGCATGTCGTTGATCCTGACGAAACCGCTGAACCAGATCGGGCTGCCGTTCGAGGAGTTGATGAAGTACTGGTATCACTTTGCGATCATGTTCGAGGCGTTGTTTATTCTCACCACGATTGACACGGGAACCCGGATCGCCCGGTTTCTGCTTCAGGAGGCGATGGGCTTGATCCATCCCAAGCTCGGTCAGACCGACTGGTTGCCCGGATCGGTGTTCGCCACGGCGGTCGTCACCGGGGGCTGGGGGCTGCTCGTGTACACCGGCTCCATTGACACCATCTGGCCGATGTTCGGCATCGCCAACCAGCTCCTGGCCGTCGTCGCCCTGGCCCTGGTCACGACGCTGCTGATCAACACGGGCCGAGGCCGATACGCTCCCGTCACGCTCTTGCCCATGCTCTTCGTCACCGCCACGACGATGACCGCTGGGACGCAGATGCTCACGCAGTTCGTCCAGTTGACCACTTCGGGCCGGTGGAGTCCGCTGAAGGGCTGGCTCAACACCGGACTGACGCTCTTTGTCATTTCCTGCGTGGCCATGCTGCTCTTGATGGCAGCATCGCGGTGGATCGGCATCTGGACCGGCCTGATTCGCCCCGCACCTCGACCTGATCCGGTGGCCGTCGGAGAGGCTGAAGGGGGTGCGTTGTAAGTTTTCCGAAATAGTCAGGGCTTCGCCTCGGCCTTGGGCCCGGGTGGCGGTGCCCGGAAAAAGACCATGTCGTGCCGACGCATCTGGACCGCGCCGGGATTCTGTCCGTCGAGATTCATGGCCAGGGAATAGACGCCGAGCCGGCCCGAATTGACCTCAGCGACGTACAGAACCGACTGGCCTGGACCGATCTTGCCCGTGGTCATGAGGAAGTGGCAGTCGGCTCGCGGCGGGATGCCGAACTCCTTGACCAGGTCTGCTTCGACGAAGCCGGTGATCTTCCCCGTGGCCCGATTGACCACGGTGCCAAGCAGTTTTCCCGCCCGGTAGTCCAGGAGCCAGACGCCGTCAAGGTCCGGCGACACCGGCCCGGCAGCGACGGGACCGGTTGCGAGAATGTAGTCCTGATAGCGGTCGTTGGCCACCAAAGCGGGGACGCTCTGGCTGAACAGCAACCAACCCGCCAACAGTCCGAGCATCAGACCGCCGCCCAGCAGAAGAGTGCCCCGCATCGTCTTCATGACCCGCCCTCCTCGCCCGCTCCTCGGTCGAAGATCCAAGCGCAACATTCCCAGTTGATCCACTTGTCCGATTCTCAGGCCATTGACGACCTCGAGATCGCGGTCGCACTATAGCCGCCAAGGGTGCTTGCCACAATCCAAGCCCGGGGTCGTTTCTGCAACGGCGTAACGAGGAGCCGACCGCGCAAGGTTTTCCGCTGGCTGTTTCGCTCCATCTTGAGTAAGACGACCCCATTCCGTCCAGCGTATCCGAAAAGTTACAACTTAAAGATTGCCAATAGGATATGGCAATTTCTGGAAACCTTGCCGGGCAGCTTGCCGCAGTCTTAGGACGCGCAGGGACCGGGTTGTTTCGCGCAACATTTTCCCAACACGGTTTCGGTTTCCGATTCCTGTCTTGTCGAATCGAGTCATGCTCAGAGGAGAAAGACCTAAGGAAGCCCCCTTCCTGCCCCCACGTTATCATTCCTCCGCGGGATGGGGGAAGGTGCGTCGCCAGGCTGGTACCTTTTCACAAGTATTTATCCAGAGTCAGGTTGCGACTATTGTTGCGCGGCTAAGGGGCTTTGGATTCCAAGGCCGATGCGACTTCGGAAACGACCTCGGCCACGACCTCCTTACGCCACGCGGCGAGAGCAGCGGCATCCTCGGTGGGCTGGGTGTAGCGGTAAGTTCTGCTGTAGATCGTTTTAGGCATCTTCACATCAACTAAGGATATTTTCACGTCCAAACCATCCTTGGTCATCGTAAGATCCGTGTCCAGCAACCATCTGGCTCCAAGTTCCTTGCCTAACTCCGAGGGAGCCTTTCCTGCCAAAATGGCCGAGGCCTTGGTGACTTGACGGCGTTTTGCGGTGATGGTCTTGGAACCCGTCAATGCGGCGAATAGGTCGTTGCGCAAGTCTTCCGCCAGGAACTCCACAGACTTTGGGGCGTTCCCAGGGATGGCCACGGCAAGCACAACCAGTTTGTCCCGCGGGGCAAACAGGTCGTACAGAGCATAGGCCAGCACCACGACGAGGATTCCCAGAATGCTGTAAAGGGCAGTCTGCAAAGCCCAATGCGTCCTGCGACGTGCGACCGACTTCGTTTCCGCCGTCACCTGCGTCGGCGGGGCTGGTTGAACCAGTTCCGTGGTGACGGCACTGGGGTCGCTGGGAGCCGTGACCGAACTGGGCGAAGAAGGCACGCTGGGAACCACGGACGGCTTGGTAAGCACTTCGGTTTGGTCCAGGGCTGGGCTTCGCAAGGCACTACGGGCTTCAGCTCGGCTGCTGTCCCCCGGGCTGCGCGGTTCGAGCAGATCGCGAACGGCTTCCAATTCCAAGGCTGCGTCGCCGATGTCCTGAAGGCGTCGGGCTGGATCCTTGCGCAAGCAGCGTTGGATCAGATCCCGAAGACGCTGCGGAATCCCCCGGGGCAGGCGCGACCAATCCGGCTCCCGCTCCAGAACCAGGGCGATGGTGTTGAGCGTGGTTTCGCCGGTGAAGGGCAGGGTGCCGGAGCACATCTCGAAGAGCATGACGCCGAAGGACCAGATGTCGGTTCGCTTGTCCACGGGTTTGCCGGCCGCCTGCTCGGGACTCATGTAGGCCGGGGTACCGAGGATGACGCCCTCCTGGGTGACGTGCTGTCCGGGATCGGCACGGGTCTCCTCGCTCCAGGGTGTGCCGAGCAGCGACTTGGCCAAGCCGAAGTCGAGAATCTTGACCCGCCCCTCCGGGGTGACCTTGATGTTGGACGGCTTGAGGTCGCGGTGAATGATGCCCTTATTGTGAGCGGCAGCCAGGCCCTCGGCGATCTGAAGCGCGAGCTGCACCGTGGATTTCGGGGGTAGAAGGCCGGAATGCATGACGTCGGCCAGCGTTTGACCGGGAACCAGCTCCATGACCAGGAACATGCAATCCGAGCTTTCCTCGAGGCTGTAGATGGCGGCGATGTTGGGATGATTGATCGCTGCCAGGACTTGAGCCTCCCGGCGAAAACGGGCCAGCAGGGCATCCGAGGCTCTTTCGTGAGAGCGAACCGTCTTCAGGGCGACCTCACGACCGAGCTTCAGATCGCGGGCGCGATAGACTTCTCCCATCGCTCCCACACCCAAACGTTCGAGGATCTCAAAGTCGCCCAAGCGGGAGCCAGGGGCGAATCGCATCGTGTTCTCCATGCGCTGCTCCACTCGGAGGGTTATGGGAAAACGCGACCGTAAAACGGCATTATATCTGCTTTGCCGGCGGATGCACGAACCGCCACGGATCCAGCCCAAGCCGCACTGGTGCGATCGCGCTATCGCGCAATCGCTCGGGTAGCGAAACCTGCTTGACCGCGGGTTTGGGCGGGACTAGGATCAAGCGATGGCGGTACTATCAGAACCGTGACGCGGGATTGGTATAGCGGCCGTGCCCCAGCTTCCCAAGCTGGTGACAGGGGTTCGACTCCCCTATCCCGCTCTACCTCTGTCCAAACTCTTCTTTCGATTCCTCACCAATGGGCGACAACCCCTCTGCGAGGCCCTTCGTCCCCCCTTCGCGATACTCTCAGCCGTCAGCTTCCCGCAACAGGGGTGAGTCACTGAATAACAGAGAACGGAGTTGTCTTTCCCCAGGTCGTTGGCGAGAATGGGAGCCGTCGGATTCGTAGCATGCCTCCAGGGTTGCGGGTTGAAGAACACTTGTGGGTCAGCGTAACCCACGTCCCCGCCCAGCATGCATGGATTCTTTCGGCAGGCCGTTCGGCGGCGCGAGTAAACGCAGAGCGGTTGGAGCCGGCGTCGTTGGCCCTCACTTTGGCGATGACCACGGTATGGGGAACGTTGAGGCTTCCGCACGGCGGTGGGTAATCGCAAAGTCGCGTTCCTTTTCCAGGGAGGTTACGAATGTCGTCCTTTCGATGCGCTATCGGGTTGTGGATCCTGTGCGTGTTGCCCATTTTCGGTCAGGAGCCGCCCAGCCGCGCTGATCGTCTGAAGGCGATTCAAGACGAGTACGCCAAGGCCAGCGAGGAGTTCGACAAAGACATCCAGGCAGGGAAGATCAAAGCGAACGAACAAGGCGAATATCCCGGATGGTCGGATCTTCTGAAGCGGTTCGCCAAGGCGACGCGCGAACTGATCGATGCCGACCCGGCGGACGCCGTGGCCCTGGATGCGCTGGTTTTCTCTCTGAACAACCTAGGAGCCGGTAAGAATGATCCCGATTTATACAAGCTTGTCTTGAAGCATCACGTGAAAAGTGAAAAGATCGATCCACTCATCCGATCGGAGTCGGCTCCGGT
>JANWWR010000031.1 GCA_025055835.1 Gemmatales bacterium
CTTCGGAAGACGAGGACGCAGCAAGGCCATGAGGTGCGGGCCGGTCAGGAAGCCGAGGCAGTGCCATTCGCCTTGCCAGCGGCGCAGCGGGGTGTAGTCGTTTGGGGACCAGGGTATCCACGCGGGGAAGGGGAGACCGGAAGGCTGACGCCCTCCGCTCGCTGCACCGGAAGGCTGACGCCCTCCGCTCGCCAGATCAATGTCGTGAGGCGAGCGGGCAGCGTGAGCTGCCCGGTGACGGGGAAGCTGACGCCCTCCGCTCGCCAGCATTTCAAGTTCGAGGAACATTTCAGGGCGTTTGCGACCCGTGAAATCGAAGGCCCCCGCCTGAATAAGCAGCGACAAAGCCTCCGGGCCGATCGCAACCCGACGGCAGAAATCCTCCAGATCGGCGAACGGGCCGCGTCGTCGGCGGTCCTCAAGGATCGCTTCGATGACCGCTTCCTCCAGCCCGTGAATGAGTCCCAGGCCGGTGCGGATCGCCGCTGCGTCGCCATGTCCCACGGCCTTCGCCTCGGCGTCCCGCGGTTCCACGGAAAAGATCCGCTGCGAACGATTGACGCAGGGCAACCGCACCGGAATGCCGGCCCGCTTGATCGCCTCGATGTACACCCGTCGTGGATACATGCCTTCATTGTTGTTGAGGGCGGCACACCAGAACGCCGCCGGATGCATCACCTTGAGCCGAGCCGCCTGCCAGGCGATGAGGCCATAGCTGACGGCGTGGCTCTTGCAGAACGAGTAGCTGTTGAACTTGGCCAATTGCACCCAGACCTGCGCCGCCGACTGCTGATCCACGCCGTGACGCCGACAGGCTTCGAGAAAAGCCCGGGACAGCGCCGCCGCTTCTTCAGGATCACGGGTCTTCGTCACCCGTTTGCGGAAGTGATCGGCTTCGGACGGCGAAAGGCCGGTCAGGGTCTGGACCACGGCAAGAGCATCATCCTCGTAGAGCATCAGTCCGTGGGTGTCGGCCAGGAGCGGTTGCAAAAACGGATGGTCGAAGACGGTCGGCTCCAGACCGCGGCGGCGGCGAATGAAGCGCTCCTTGGCCCCGATGGACGCCGCCCCGGGACGAATCAACGCCAAGGCCTGGATCACGTCATCCAGACCCCGCGGCTGCATCTGCACGAGCAGATGCCGCATGGCCGGCGATTCCAACTGGTTGACGCCGAGCGTGTCGCCGCGGCGAAGCAAATCCACGACCCGCGGGGTGATTTCGTCCCGTTCGGTTCCCAGGCTCGGCAACAGGCGGATGTCGGTCGGTGCGACGGCCTGACATTCGGCCAAAATGCGACGGGCCTCGTCCACCGTGGACAGTGCCCGATTGCCCAGCAGGTCGATTTTCACCAGCCCGATCTGCTCGATGGGGTCCTTGTCGAACTGGGTGATGATGACGCCCTTGGCGGCCCGTTGCAGCGGAACGTAGTCCTCGATGGGCCGAGGCGTGATGACCACGCCGCCGGGATGGATGGAAAGATGATGCGGCTTGCCGAGAAGCCGTCGGGTGTCTTCGAGCAGGCGGGGCCAGCGCTCGGCCTCCAGCGGAAATCCCCGAGGCGGAGTCGAACCGGGCAGGCCGACGCCCTCCGCTTCCAGCGTCGTTTCAGGAGCGATCCGCCGTTCCCACTCCTCCAGCAGATGGCTGATCTGCTCGTTGGACAGGCCATGCACCTTGGCCGCTTCGCGGAACGCCAGGGCGGGTCGGAAAAACAGGTGCGAGCTGATCATGGCCGTGTGTTCCGCCCCGTAACGGCGAAAGACCCAGGCGATGACCTGGTCGCGGACCCGCCAATCGAAGTCGAGGTCGATGTCGGGCAGATCGGGCCGACCGGCGTGCAGGAACCGCTCCAGCGGCAGACCGAAGCGGAGCGGATCGACGTCGGTGATGCCCAGGAGGAAGCAGATCAGCGAATTGCCCGCCGAGCCGCGCAGGGCCATGCTCAGGCCTCGGCGCCGGGCGTACAGGGCGATGTCCCGAACCACCAGGAAATAGTCGGCCAGATCACGGAGTTGCACCAGATGCAGTTCCTCCTCGAGACGCCGCTGGTAGGTGGCCTGATCGGCGGAATGGTGCAAGGCGTCGGCCTCGGCGATCCGTCGCAGTCCTCGCTGGCACAAGGCTCGGAGAAACCCGAATGCCGTCCAGCCGCGCGGCACCTTGGCCGGTGGCAGCGTGACGCCGCGGGGCAGCACGTCGGAGCGGCACTGTTCGGCGAGGCGACGCAGGTTGACGAGGGCGGCGGGCAGATCACGGAAGCGCTGGCGGCGCGTTTCCGCATCGGTCAGGTAATGCTCGGACGTGATCGGCAAGCGGGGCGGTAATTGATCCAACAGCATGCCGTGACGCACCGCCGTCAATAAGCGATGGACGGCGTATCCCTGGGGTTCGGCGAAGTGGACCGCGCCACCGGCCACGACGGGCACGCCGAGCCGTTGTGCGGCTTCGAGGAGTTCGCGCTCGGCGGAGACAGGCCGATCCGGGTGCAGCGTCGGCCTCACGATCTCCAGCCACAGCCGCTTGCCGAAGCGCTCCCGCAACGGCAGCAACAGGTCCGTCCGATCCACGAGAACCTGAAGGCCCTCGGCATTTTCCGAAAGCAGATCGAGCAGCACGGGCCGTTCCCGCAGGTGCAGTCGGCTCAGGATGCGGCACAGACTGACGTAGCCGGACGGCTCGGCGATCAGCACCGCCGCCTGCTGCCCATGCACGGAATCGCGGAGTTGACAGCCGAGGATCGGCCGGATGCCGTGCCGACGGGCCGCCTCGACGAAGCTCACCGCCCCATAGAGGTTGTTCACGTCCGTCAGGGCGAGCACCTCATGCCCGGCCGCAACGGCCCGTTCGATGAGCCGCTCCGGACTGTCCACGCCTTCCAACAGGGAGTAGTGACTGCAAACGCGCTCCATAGTGTTCTTTTGTCCATTATAGGAGCGCGCATCAGGGGTTCAGGCGAGGCGTCGTCAGCTGACAGCGATTGACCAGGGGAATGAATCAGGCCAGACCGTGTTCGGCGAGCCAGCGTTCGGCGTCGAGAGCGGCCATGCAGCCGGTGCCGGCAGCGGTGACCGCCTGACGATAGTGACTGTCGGCCACATCACCGGCGGCAAACACGCCTTCAACGCTGGTGTAGGTGCGTTGCGGCCGGGTCCAGATGACGTAACCTTTCTCGTCGCACTGAACCTGACCTTTGAGGAAGTCCGTATTCGGGGTATGTCCGATGGCCAGAAAGACACCGCTGACCTGCAACTCCTCGGTCTGCCCGTCCACCGTGCTTTTCAGTCTGGCTCCGGTGACGCCTTCCTCTTCGTTGCCCAGCACTTCCTCGAGGACGCGATTCCATTTGATGGTGATCTTCGGATTGGCAAAGGCCCGCTGTTGCATGATCTTGCTGGCCCGCAGCGTGTCCCGACGATGCACGAGATAGACGACACTGGCAAACTTGCTCAAATACGTCGCCTCCTCCACGGCTGAGTCGCCGCCGCCGACCACGATCAGGGGCCGATTCCGAAATCGCGGCAAGGCCCCGTCGCAAACCGCACAGGCCGACACGCCGTTGTTCTTGAACCGCTCCTCGGAGGGCAGACCGAGATAATTGGCCCGTGCTCCCGTGGCGACGATGACGGCGTGGCTTTCGATCTCCTTCCCGCCGGACGACCAGAGCTTGAACGGACGCCGGGAAAAATCCACCCGAACGATGTCCTCGGTCACGATGCGGGTGCCGAAATTGGCCGCCTGCTGCCGAGCGAACTCCATCAACTCCGGGCCGAAGGCCGCCCGCTTGCCCTGATGAGCGTGCTTGCCCTCATAGAACCCGGCCAGATTGTTGTAACGTTCCTGCGGCAAGGCCGACTTGGCGAAAGCCTGAAGCACGGCCGGTTCGACATGCGGCCAGGTCGGAAAGTTCTCGACTTCGGTCGTCAGGTTCAATTGTCCCAGCGGCGTCGTGCCCTTCAGCCGGTTTTCCTCGGTGATCGCTCCCTCGAACACCAGCGGATTCAAATTGGCCCGAGCCGCATAGATCGCCGCCGTCCAGCCTGCCGGTCCCGAGCCGATGATGACCACCTTCTCCGCCATGCCGTCGTTCTCCCGTCTGGGTTGCCGCAGGACTCATTCCGGGTTGTCCCGTTGCACGTCCGGCATTGTATCGGCGAGCTTGGCTTCGGTGAGCGCTGCACTCTCTGTTGCGACGCCGTCTCTTCCAGCAGACGCACCACGCGCCGCTGCGGCGATGGCATGGGCAAGTCGGCAAGTTGGTCTTGCCGCATCCAGCGAGCCTCTCCGTGATTACGCAAGCGCAGCCGACCTCCGACCACCTTCGCCACGTGGACGTGCATCTGATAGCGGAAGCGGGTCACGCCGTAGGTGATGATGCCAAGGTGATCGCCGAGACTGACCCTTAATCCCAGGTCATTTTCCACTAATCGGCAAAGCGCGGTCGGCACGTCCTCTCCGTTTCGCAGACCATCGTGAGGAAATTCCCACAGACCCGCCCAACGAACGGAGTTTTCAGAGCGTTTCACGAGCAGAAGCCGATTGCGACGGCGGAGCACCACGGCTGCCTCAACCACGGTGTGAAGCTCCTTGGCTTTTGCCTTGCGGGGCAGGAGTTCTTGAAGCCCGCGCTGAGCGCTTCGACACCACGACCGCACCGGGCACAGGAGACACTTCGGGCCGCTCGACTTGCAAATCAGAGAGCCAAGCTCCATGAGCGCTTGATTGAATTCGCCGACTTTCCGCTCGGGGAGGATGGTTTCCGCTGTCGCATGGAGCCAACGCTGAGTGGAGGACGTTTCCAAGGGCTTGTCCCAGGCGGCCAGCCGGCACAAGACCCGAGCGACGTTGGCATCCACGGCGGGGTAGCGCTGGTCGAAGGCCTGGGAAAGGATTGCTCCGAGCGTGTAGCGGCCAATGCCCGGAAGGCGAGCCAATGCCTCGGCATCGTGGGGTATTTCTCCGCCATGATCCCGAGCGAGGATCCGGGCTGCCCGGTGGAGACTGCGGGCACGGCGATAATAGCCAAGACCCTCCCATGCCCGAAGCACATCTTGCTCCGAAGCCGCCGCCAGATCAGACAAGGTGGGAAAGGTTTCAAGGAAGCGATGGAAGTAGGGAATGACCGTGGCAACCTGGGTCTGCTGGAGCATCACTTCGCTGACCCAGATGCGGTAAGGATCACGGCTTTGCCGCCAGGGTAGAGGCCGACGCACCTGGCGGAACCAGGCGCGCAGGGCGCGGTGAAAACCGGAATCAACCGTGAACGGCTCGTGGGAGGTGATGCCCGGGTCAGGACGTCGTCGGCTCATGTCCGCGGACGACGCATGTACTTTTCCAAAATGGCCTTGGCGGCGTTGGCAGTCGCCTGGGGATCGGAAACCTTGGGCTTGTACTTTTCCGGCTTCTTTTCCGGCGGTTTGGTTTCCTCCCCCGGAGTTTCGGAGGTGGTTTCCTCGGACTGGCCAGCAGCCATCATCTGCATGATCGTGCTGCCACCAGGAATCGGATCGGCTCCGGAAGTGACTCCGCCGCTGGCGTCGCCTTCAAGATTGAGCAGTAGTTCCAGGACGCTTTCCTCGTCGTCGAGTGCCGTGCTCTTGCCGCCCGGTTTCGCTTCGGGCTTCTTGCCCGCGGGAGCAGGTTTGGCGGCCGCAGCGGCCTTTTCGGTGGGGGTAACAGCAGCGGGTTTGGGGGTCTCCTGAGCAGTGACGCTAAGCTTGACCCGAAAACTCAGCGGACCGACGGTGAGTTCATCGCCGTCTTTCAGCTCGACTTCGCCCTTGACCGGCTGCTTGTTGACGAAGGTGCCGTTGGTGCTGCCGAAGTCCCTGACGAACGCCTTGTTATCTCGGATCAGCACCGCAGCGTGTCGCTTGCTCACCAACGGGCTGCTTGGTCGCAAGTGGCATTCCGGATCCCGGCCGATGAGAAACTGGCTAAGGCGAATGGGGATTTCCTTCCCTTCCGGCTTGCCCTGCAAGACCACCAGACTCAGTTTCATGAGGTCAACGCTCCCTTAGCGAAATGTGCAGCGTGGTCCGTAACCGTGGACCTGCCGGAACTCCGCTTCCAATCGAACTGTTCCAAAGGCGTCGGGAAACCGAGTCGGAAGCCGATCGGCCTCTCGTCGGGGGCGATCTTCATTCATTGTAAACAGATCAGCCAAAGCAATGCAATGAAAAATCCAACCCGCCAAGCATTTCTCAAACATTTCTACGTTGCCCGGGTCAGTGCAGTTTTATCTCTGAAAGATGGGCAAGTAGTGCGTCGGCACGGACAGGATGATGACGCCAACCGAGGTCTGATAGACCGGACCGGGCGTGTTGTAGTCGAGGTCGCGGGTGGACCAGCTGCCGTCAGGACTTTGCCGAGCCAGAAGCAAGGCCCGAATCTTGGCGTACCACTCCTCCCACTCCGGTCCGCCGACCTGATGCATGGCGTGGGCGGCGTAATAGTGCCCGTACCAGAAGTGCTGCCGGGTGTTGAACTGACTCTTCATGAACTGGACCGCTCGGGGAATCTGCTCGGCGTCGTACTTGCCGGACAGTTGCAGAACGCAGACCCCGGCAGCGGTGCGGGCAAACCCCGGACCCCGACTGCCCGGCTGATAGGTGAAACCGCCGCTGCGGGCATCGTAGCAGCGCTGGATGTAGGCCAGGGCGTCCTTGAGCGTTTGATCGGGAACATGCAAGCCACTGTTCTTGGCGGCGCGGAGGGCCATGACCTGCATGATGGTCACGGAAATGTCGGCCTGATTCTGATTCGGCTCGTACCGCCAGCCGCCCTGATCGCTTTGGCTGCCGATGATCAGATTGACTGCCCGGTCGAGGACGGGCTTGATATCGTCGTCGCCGGTCATGCCCCACAGTTCAGCCAGGGCCAACGTCGCCATCGCATGACAGTACATGTTGCCGCCGCGTGAGCCGATGAGATACCCGTCCTTCTCCCGCGCCGAAGAAAGAAGAAACCGCATTCCCTTGGCGACTTCCGGCCCGTAGAGGCCCTGGTTGGGCAGATGTCCTTGGGACATGAAGGCTAGCAAGGCAAAGGACGTGATCGCCGTGTTGTGCGGATAAGACGTCTCGCTCCACGAGCCGTCACTGTTCTGCCTGGAGGCAAGCCATTCCAAGGCTCGGTCGCAGGCCCGTTTGGCGGCGTCGTCGAGGACCACTTCGGCGGCGCGAGGCGGCTCTTGTGGGACCGCCAAATCGGGGGTGAAAGCACACAGGACGCTGACCATCAGCGGAGCAACAAGGCTCCGAGCGTTCCAGACTTTTGCAACCATCTGGGTCATTTTTTGTCTGCCGGGACTTTGTCTGGCGGGGCGTCGGCCGGTTTGCCCCGGGCGATGTTGATGTAATACTGCTGAATCTGCGAAGCGTATTCCGGCGGCAATTTGTCACCGAGGGCTTGTCGGATCAGTTCCCGCTGGCGGGGTGGAAGGTAGATGAACATACCGTCGCCCTTGGCATCCTTGAGGCGAGAATCGGCGTTGTTCAAGGCTCCATCCGGAACGCGGTTCCCTTCACTGTTGGCGTTGGGTTGTTCCTGTCGGCCCCGATTGGCCTGCTGCTGACCTGATTGCTGTCCGGGTTGCTGTCCGGGTTGTCGACCCGGTTGCTGCCCCGGCGGCTCCTGGCCGTTGGGCTGCTGGGCCGAGGCGCTGGCCCGCGGCTGTTGGCCGGGCTGCACCGGAGTCTGTCCCATTTGAGCCAACGCTTGGTTGAGCGTGTCCAACGCCTGCTGCAACTGGCTGGCTGCCTGCTGCTGGGCTTGATTGGCCTGACCGGGACGGCCCTGCTCGAGCTGCTGCCCGGCTTGTTGCAGGCTCTGGCCGGCATTGCTGAGCGGAGTGCGGACGCCTTCGGGAGACTGGGCTTGAGCCTGACCCAGGGCAGCCTCGGCCCCCGCATTGGCTTCCTGGGACCGGGCCAGCTGCTCGGTGGCTTCGAGCAACTGCTGCTGAGTCTGGGCCAGTTGAGCGGCCGGGGATGCGTTCGGATTGGCATTCTCAGCCTGCTGGTTCTGAGTCTGATTGCGGGCTGCTTCCTGCAACTGGGCTAAGGCATTTCGTTGATTCTGAATCGCCTGGCGGAGATCACCCGCTTCCAGATCGCGAGCAGCCCGGTCAGCGGGACGACCGGCTTCGTTGAGATTGGCCTGGCGGGCCTGACGGGCCAAATCACGCTGCAATTCGGCCAGGCTTGGCGGCGGCTGGTCGCCCCGATTCTGATTCGCCTGCTGGGCCGGTCGAGCGGCTTGCTCCGAACTCTGGGCCGCGTCCTGCGCCTGCTCCAGCGCCTTGGCCACCTGACGGGCGGCATTGGCCAACTGCACCTCGCGGGGTAGCGTGGCAGCCTGATCGGCGATTTCCCGGGCCTGACGTTCCTGAAGGGCCTTGGCAACTTCCCTGCGGGCCTGACTTAGTTTGTCGGCAGCCTCGTCGGCCTGTCGGGAAGCTTCGGGGAAACGTGGCTGCTGCAACTCGTCTTGGGCTTTCTGCATGTTCTCGCCGGCCTTGGCGAGCTGTTCGGCGGCCTGAGGAACGAGTGGTTGCAAATCCTGACCGAGCTGGCGGGACTGATTTCCTACCTCCTGCTGTTGGCGGGCGAGATCCTGACCGTCCTGTCGGGCCACTGGGTCCACCTGCCCGGGACGTTCTTCCGGCTTGGCCTTGTCCTGCCCGGTCTGGGCGGCCAGCTCGGCGGCATCCCCGGCGATGTTACGTTCCTGCCGGGCCAGTTCCTCCAACTTCTTCGCCGCTTCTTCGAGTTTTGCAATTTCCTCGCGGCGTTTCTGCATCTCGGCCGCCTGACGATTCAGTTCGTTGAGCGCCTGTTCCAGTGCTTTGATCGCCTTGTCTTGTTGTGCGACCGCTTCGCCGCCGCGACGGTTTTCCAAGGCCTCGGCCGCTTTCTCCATCGCCTGACGGGAGCGCTCCAGGGCTTCGCGGGTTTGTTCCTGGGAGGGCATCGGCTGCTCTTGCAGGGCCTCGGTGCGTTCCGCCAGATCATGCTGCTTCTGGGCGAGACGGGGAAGCGACTCGCGGGCCTTGCCGGCCTCGGCGGCGACGGTCTTCTGCCGGGTTTCCTTCTGTTCCGCAAGCAGCCGTTCCACGCTGTCCTTAGCCCGTTCCAGGGCGGCCAGCGGATCGCGCTGCTGTTTTTCTTCCTGGGCCAGCAGTTTGTCTAATTCCCGGCGAGCTTCTTCGAGCCGGTTTAACGCCTGTTCCTGGGGCCGAACGGCGGCGTTCGGATCGTTCCGCTGCATGGCCTGACGAGCTTCCTGCATGGCTTGCTCGGCGGCGTTCAGTCGGTCCGCCACGGCTGCTTCATGGGGCCGCACGAGATTGCGGGCATCGCGGGCCGTCAGTTCGTTGCGGGCCTGTTCGAGGGCCAGGGCGTGGGCCTCCTTCTCCCGGTTCTGTGGCGAAGTACGTGGATCGGTTTGGCGTTGCCGCTGTTCTGTCTGTTCCAGGAGCCGTTCCTGCTTTTCGATGGCCTGTTCGACCTGATGCCGGGCTTCCCGCAGGGCGCTCAGCCGATCGCGCTGCGGACGCAGAGTGCGGGCCAGTTCGTGCAGGTCGGCGGCAGCCTTGACCTGCTTTTTGGCGGCTTCCTGCGGCTCCCGGCGACGCAGATGCTCTGCCGCTTCCTTCATCGCATCCATCAAGCGATTCTGATAGATCAACGCCTCGGCCTGGCGAAGGCGTTCCTGATGGTCCGGCGGCAACTGGGAGCGCAGATCATCCAATTGCCGGAAGACGTTGGACACCTCACGTTGGAGATCATTTTGCTGGTCGGCTCGGTCCTGAAGCGGGTTGCGGGGAAAGCGGCGGTTCGGGTCGCGCATCTCCGGCGTCCGCAGGGCTTCGAGGCTCTTGGCATGCAATTGCAACTGCGCTTCCGCGGTCTTTTCCAGCTTCTCCGCAGCCTGTTCCAGACTCCGCACAGCATCGAACCGGGCCAGCAGATTACGAAGCTTCTCCAAAACCTCGCGGTGTTTCTGATGGGCTTGATTCAGTTCCTTCTCGGCCGTGGAATCTTCGGAGGCCTCAGCGGCGGCTTGAAGACGGCGAATGATCTCCGTCATCTCCTCGCGGCTCAGCCCGTGCAGCGTCTGGCTGACTTCTTCCAGAACACGTTTTTCCGATTCAGCGTCGAGTTGGTGGTAAGCGAGGACCCGCAGGAGCGTGTTGAGCCGACGTACGGTGCGATCCGTTTCCTCCCGGACCTGCTTCTGCCGTTCCTGCTGCTCACCCAGGTCCCGTGGTCGGGCCGGCGGCTCATCCGCCAAGGTCGCCGATGACGGCGGTGAGGCAAGAACGATGAGCGAAGTCGCCAGGATGGAAGCGTACCAGAGCTTACGGCCAACTTGCACCGTGGGCATGCCACGTCCCCCTGTTCTTGGCGGCAGGCGGGATCACGAAGGTCTGCCGCGTTGGTTCCAGTGTAACGGCCGCGAATTCGCTTTGCATCCGCAAAATGGTGGGAAATCCGTTGTCTGGCCAGGCTTGGGTCAGCGGTCCTCTCCGCCCGTAGGCACGGCCCGCTGACGCCGTTCCAGATCACGCAACCGTCGTTCGTGCTCCGCTTTGTTCAAAAGCCACTGGGTCAGCTCGAACGGCGTGACGATCTGCTTGCGACGAACCTCCGACCGACCGACCCGGCGTTCGGGATCGGGGTTGAAGTCCTCGACCTCGACGTAGAACTCGATCATGTCGCCGACTCGCAGGCCCAAGGCTCCGACTTGGAAATCGAAGCGCCCGCCCCCGTCCTGCCGCCCGGGGACGGCATGCGGATCGCGGGATGGCTCGGCGTAGAATTCGATCTGATCGTCCAGCCCGGAATTGACGAACGCTCCCTGATTGCGATCGAACGGCCCGACGCCTTCCCCGGCTTGCACTTCGTCCAACGGCAGGCGAAACCAAGGCGTCGGATTATCGGGGTCCTCTTTGCGAACGATGCGATATCGCAGCCGCGCCCGGCTCAGCCCGTAAGGATCCTGAGCGCGATAGGCGATGCGGACCTTGGCCCCGCCGGGCGTCAGCGGGATGGGCTTGCCTTCGACCTCGGTTTCCGCAGACAGCGGCTCGCCGACCGCCGCGATGAAATGCTCGGGCAGCAACTCGACGACGGGCGGCTCATCATACCGCAGGCTGAGTCCGCGGCGAGGCGGATCGGCATTGCGAAAGCCATATTCGTCTCGAACCACGACCCGGTATGCCGTCTCACTGGGCCGCAGATCAAAGACCGCTTCGCCACCTTGCTTGTCTTCCGCAAGTCGCACGGGAACTTCGCGGCGGACCCATTCCGGCCCGAGTTCGTTCTGAGCCTCCGCGGTCAGAGTGCTGATTTTTCCCGCCAGGTCCAAAGCCATGAGCCGCGGGTAGAAGTCCCAGGCGCTTCCCAAGGCCACGGCGGGCGGCTGAAGCGACTGAATCGGCAGCCAGGCCAGCACTTCCGGGGCGGGATGGCCTAGCACTTCGACGGTCGCCTCAAGGATCGGCTTTTGCGTCTCGAAGCGGATGCGGGCCGAGGAGCCGAACAGGCCCGTGATCTCGCCGCGCGGCTGGTACTCCTCATAAGGCGAACCATCGGGCCGGGGACCGATGTAGCTGGGCAATTGCACCCAGGCCTCCAGCTTGCGGACGGCGGGCCGAGGCTCGAAGCGAACATGTCCCGGTTCATCCATGCGGCCGTCGCCGAGCCACGCCCGGAATCGAAAGTCCGTCGTCATGGCCGGAACCGTGGCTTCGTAGACGGCTTCCTGATCCGAAGCAAAATGGGCGGGGCGAAGGACGAGTTCCTCGGTTTCTCCGCCCTCGGGATAGACCCGGACCTTTCCTTGGGACGGCCAGCCCCAGGGAGTTGGCTTGCGGTACACGTGAAAACGCAACGTCACGTTTTCCCCGCTGGGCCAGACCGGCGGCGTCGCCGACGCCAAGGATATGGACCGGGGAATGGGCTCCTGGGCGAGGAATTGTCGGCGGGCAAGGACGGTCAGCGTCTCTGGCCCGGCGATAAGCAGGGCGACGGCGATCACCGCCAAGGTTCCGAGGGCAAGTCGGCCGCTCCAACGCAGGCGTCGGCTGTCGGCCAGATCGGCCAGGTTCCAGGGACGGACCAGTTCTTCGGTTTCCCAAGTCGTCACGGCGATCAGAGCCGGTGACATGCCGCTGAGGTCAGCTCCCCAGCGATGAAACTGCACCGTGGAAATCAGCCGGTGGCCGAGATCGGGAATCCTTTCCTCCGCCCACAAGGCCAGCCGTTCGTCGCTCAGGTCCCGTGTCAAGGGCCACAGCACGAAAACCGCCAGGGATGCTCCCCAGAAGACCGCCTGAGCCAGGAGGAGAAACCTTCGCAGGCCAAGGGGCGTTTCCTGAAACCGATCCGCCAGCCAGTCGATGCCGCAGGCAAAAAGGAAGACGACGACGGCCAGGGCCACGGCTTGAGACACGCCCCAGACGAAGGCGAGCAACCTTTCACGGCGTCGCAGTCCGGCCAGTTGTCGGCGGATGAGCGGCGGGATCATGACAGAATCGGCTTCCCCCCTTGTTGTCGTTGCAAGGCATTATAATACCGTTTCGTCGTCGGCTTCAGGACAACAGGCCATGATCGAACGGTGTTGCGTTTATGTCCTCGCAGGTTTTCTAAGCGTCATGCTGTTCTTTGCCGAGGCATATCCGGACCCTGCCGGCGAACTGACCGAGCCGCCGGAGCCGGGACAGATTCCCGTTTATCAACCGAAGGCCGTCCTGGCTCGCAACGGCATGGTCAGTGCCGCGCATCCGCTAGCAGCACGGATCGGCGTCGAAATCCTGCGACAGGGTGGCAACGCCGTGGATGCTATGGTGGCCGTGCAGATGGCCCTGAACGTCGTCGAGCCGCAGTCGTCCGGCATCGGCGGGGGCTGCTTCATCCTGTATTACGAAGCCGCCCAGCGTCGCATCACCTGTCTGGACGGTCGGGAAGAAGTCCCGGCGGCAGCACGACGGGCCGATTTCCTCGATTCCCAGGGCCGAGTCGTGGACGACGACTTGACCGGCGGCGCGCCGGTCGGCGTTCCCGGCACGGTGGCCGCCATGTGGGAAGCCCATCGCCGCTGGGGAAAGCTATCGTGGCCAAAAGTGCTGGAGCCGGCCATCCGCCTGGCCGAAGACGGCATCGGCATCACGCCCCGCCTTCGCCAAAGCATCGCCCTCAACCGAAGCCGCTTCCTGCGTTTTCCCACTTCCCGACGCATCTTCCTGAAGCCCGACGGCAGCGTGCCGGAGATCGGCGAAGTGCTTCGCCAACACGATCTGGCCCGCACCTTGCGTCTGCTTTCGCAGCACGGACCAGCAGTGTTCTACGAAGGCGAAATCGCGCGGGACATCGTTCGCACCGTGCAGAACGCCTCGTACCGACCGGGCAAATTGAGCCTCGAGGATCTGAAGCGTTATCGGGTCGTGGAACGCGATCCGATTCGGTTCAGCTATCGCGGCCATGAGATCGTCAGCGTGCCGCCGCCGTCGTCCGGCGGGATCACCCTCGGACTGATGCTCGGCATTCTGGAACCGACCGACCTCGCTTCGTGCAAACCAGGAAGTGTGGAAGAGGTGGAACTGCTGGCACGAGCCGGAGCCGCCTCCTTTGCCGACCGAAATGCCTACCTCGGCGATCAGGACTGGAACCCGGACATACCCATGCGTCGGTTGCTTGAGCCGACTTACGTTCGGCAACGGGCAAAAATCGCGCTCAATCACAAGTCCGGACGACCGTTCGAGCCGGGGCGATTGATCGAGGGACATTTCCAAGCCAGCGAGAATCCACGGGAGGGTCACGACACAACCCACTTCAGCATCGTGGACAACCAGCGGAATGTGATCGCCTGTACGACCACCATCGAGCACGGCATGGGCTGTGCTTTAGTGGTTGAAGGCCGTGGCTTTCTGCTGAACAACGAACTGACGGACTTCGACCTCGACCGGGAAAGCGGACCCAACGCCCTGGATCCGACTCCGCGTCCCCGGCGAACGGCGCTGGACGCCCCGGACTCCATCGGCGGCAAACGGCCCCGCAGCAGCATGACGCCGGTGATTGTATTTCGAGATGGCGAGCCGTATGTCAGCGTCGGTTCCCCCGGCGGCGTACAGATCATCGGCATCGTCGGGCAGATTCTCGTCAATCTGCTCGACCACAAGATGGACATGCAGCAAGCCATCAACGCTCCGCGGCTTAGCAGTCGCAACGGTCCGCTGGAATTGGAAGCGCTCTACCCCCAGCGAGCCAACCTGGTCCGCGAACTGGAACGACGCGGCTGGCGGATCGAACCACTGCGGCCGTTGTACGACGTGTGGGGCGGCGCGCACGGCATCCGCATAAACAGCGACGGCACCCTCGAAGGCGGGGCCGATCCCCGCCGCGAAGGTGCCGTCCGCGGTTGGTAGCTACTGCCGGTTACTTTTTGACTTCGAACTCGGCGTCGATCACGTCGTCCTTGCCTTTGTCCTGCGACCTGGTCCCGTCGCCGGTCGTGCCCGCTCCGGCCCCAGCCGTCTTGTAGAGGTGCTGAGCCATGGCGTGGGTGGCCTGCTCCACGTCGGCGATGGCCTGCTTGATGGCGGCGGTGTCATCGCCCTTGGCCTTCTCCCGCAGCCGTTCCAAGGCCCGGTTGATCGAGTCGCGGTCGCTGGAACTCAGCTTGGAGCCGTGCTCCTTGAGCATCTTTTCGACCTGGTATTCGAGGTTGTTGGCCTGGTTGCGGGCCTCAGCGAGTTCACGACGACGCCGGTCCTCAGCCGCGTGGGCCTCGGCCTCCTTCCGCATCCGCTCGATCTCCGCCTCGGTCAGGCCGCTGGAGCTTTCGATCCGGATCTTCTGCTCCTTGCCGGTGCCCAGGTCACGGGCCGAGACATGAAGGATGCCGTTCTTGTCAATGTCGAACGTCACTTCGATCTGCGGCACACCCCGCGGGGCTGGCGGGATGCCGTCGAGATTGAACATGCCAAGCAGGCGGTTGTCCGCCGCCATCTCTCGCTCGCCCTGATAGACCTTGATCGTGACCGACGTCTGATTGTCCTCGGCGGTCGAGAAAACCTGCTTCTTGGTCGTCGGAATGGTCGTGTTCCGCTCGATGAGGCGAGTCATCACGCCGCCCAAGGTCTCGATGCCCAACGACAGCGGCGTCACGTCGAGCAGGAGTACCTCGGCCTTGCTGCCCAACAGGAGCTGGGCACCCTGGATCGCGGCACCGACGGCAACCACCTCATCGGGGTTGACGCCCTTGTGACCTTCCTTGCCGAAGATTTCCCGGACCAGCGCCTGGATGCGCGGCACCCGGGTCATGCCGCCGACCAGCACCACTTCGTCAATGTCCCGCGGGCTGAGCTTGGCATCCCGCAGGGCCTGTTCGACCGGCCTGCGGCAGCGCTCGACCAGATGCTCGGTAAGCTGCTCGAACTTGGAGCGCGTGATCGTCATCTGAAGGTGCTTGGCCCCGCTGGCGTCCGCGGTGATGAACGGCAGATTGATGTCCGTCTGCTGCTGTTGCGACAGGTCCTTCTTGGCCCGTTCCGCCGCCTCCTTGAGCCGCTGCATGGCCATCGGGTCGCGGCGGAGGTCGATGCCGTGCTCCTTGCGGAACTCATCGGCAATGTAGTTGATGAGGACTTCGTCCCAGTCGTCACCGCCCAGGTGGGTGTCGCCGTTGACCGCCTTGACCATGAAGGTGCCGTCGGCCACCTCGAGGATGGAGATGTCGAACGTGCCACCACCCAGGTCGAAGACGGCAATCTTCTCGTTTTTCTTCTTTTCCAGGCCGTAAGCGAGGGCGGCGGCGGTCGGCTCGTTGATGATCCGCATCCGCTGACGGACGCGCCGCCCCGTGGCCGGGTCCTCCAGTTCCCATTCAGGATCGAAGCCGGCGATCTCGGCGGCGTCAATGGTGGCCTGCCGCTGAGCGTCGTTGAAGTAGGCCGGGACGGTGATGACCGCCTTGCGGACCTTGTGGCCGAGATAGTTTTCCGCGGCCTCCTTGAGCTTCCGCAGGATCATCGCCGAGATTTCCGGCGGCGTGTACTCCTTGTCGCCGACCTTGACTCGGACCAACTCGGTGGGACCACCGACGATGGTGTAAGGAACCAGCTTCTCCTCAGCTTCGACTTCATTGTGCCGACGGCCCATGAAGCGCTTGATCGAGTAGATGGTCCGCTTCGGGTTGGTGATCGCCTGCCGCTTGGCTGGATCGCCGACCAGAATCTCTCCCTTATCCGTGAAGGCGACGACGCTGGGCGTCAGCCGGTTGCCTTCCTGGTTGGGAATGACTTTGACTTCATTACCTTCCATAACGGCAACGACGGAGTTCGTGGTACCGAGGTCGATGCCGATGATTTTTTCTTCTGCCATAGTTTCGTCGCTCCTTTGTGTAGTGGGCTTAAGGCCGATGCGGATCCCGGCCCTTCGTCAGGCCAGAGTCTGGTTTAAAGGCTCTTGGGATGTTTGGTGCTTAACATATCCCTGCGTCTTGCTTCATTCAACAAACCGCATGCCCGTTCGGAGCCCCCAGCGGCAGGGATCTGTGGCCCACGTCATCAGGCCGCCCGGGTCCGAACTACGATACCTGGGCACGTGAACCATCGGTGTGCAAACCCTGTGCCCGCATAGCTTTGGAGTCCCGTCTAAAATGCACAACTCTATATATCATATGGCATTACGTAAAATGAACAGGCTCGCTTGAATGTCTGCTTCGCCATTCTGGTGCCAAAATGGCATCATCGGTTTGACGGCTCATCCGAACTATACTGCCATCCTGGCAGAAAGACAATGGTCAACTCGTCGGTCGGGCTTAGCGGAAGGGTGTAAGTAGCGCAACTTCAAGCTGTTTCATTGACGCCGCTTTTCGCACTGAGTAAAGTACAAGCAATTCTCAGGCTCTGCCCCGCAAGCGAGATACTTCCATGACGCGCAAACACGACGGCGGAGGCAATCACGCGGGCACGAAAACCTCGGCAACGCTGCGGCAGCTTCGCTCCCAAATCGACAAACTGGACCTTCAAATCCTCAAGCTCATCAACGAGCGGGCCCAGTGTGCGGCGGAAATTGGACGACTGAAAGCGGATTCCGGTACGGACATTTTCTCGCCGGCGCGAGAAGAGGAGGTCCTGCAAAACGTGTTGGCGGCCAACAAGGGGCCGCTGGATAACAACACGGTCCGGGCCATCTTCCGGGAATTGATGAGCGGTTCGCGGGCCTTGCAGCGAGTCCTCAAGGTGGCTTACCTCGGGCCGGAGTACAGCTTCAGCCACCTGGCGGCCATTGAGCGTTTCGGCTCGGCCGTGGATTTCCTCCGCGTCGGCAGCATCATGGCGGTCTTCGAGGAAGTCAGCCGGGGTCATGCCGATTACGGCGTTGTGCCGCTGGAGAACTCGACCGACGGCCGCATCGCCGACACCCTCGACATGTTCATCCGCATGCCGGAGGTCAAAATCTGTGCCGAACTGCGGATGCGGATTCACCACCACCTGTTGGCCAACTGCACCCAGCAGGAGATTCGCCGCATCTACAGCAAACCCCAGGCCCTTTCCCAATGCCGGAACTGGCTGAGCAAAAACATTCCCCACGCCCAGCTCGTCGAGGTGGCCAGCACCGCCGTGGCCGCTGAACTGGCCCAGCGGGAACCCGGGGCCGCCGCCGTCGCCAGCCGTCAGGCCGCCGCCAAGTATAAGCTCAACATCCTCTTCTCCGATATCGAGGATTATCCCAATAACGAAACCCGCTTCGCCGTCATTGGCCTGCATTCCGGCGAGCGTTCCGGCCGCGACAAGACTGCCATCATGTTCCAGGTTCCCCACCAGCCGGGGGCCTTGGTGGATGCTCTGAACGTGTTCAAGAATAACAAGGTGAATCTGACCTGGATCGAGTCCTTCCCGGCCAAATCCGCCAAGCAGGAATACATCTTCTTCGTGGACTTCGAGGGACACGCCGAGGATGCCAAGGTCCGCCGGACGCTCGACGCTTTGCAGAAGGTCTGCGACAAGGTCGTCGTTCTCGGCTCGTTTCCGATCAGCGACCTGATCGAGTGAACCAGCCCTCGGCGGCTTCGCCCTCCCCGAATCAGCCACGGCCCCCGCAGTGCAAGCGCCCCGCGGGGGTTGTCCCAATGCCAACGAGGTTGTTGACAGGTCCTCCGTATGATCATCGTGCTTAAACCGGGTGCCGGACAGGCAGAAATTGACCACATCCTCCAGCGGATCGCGGAACTGGGCTTGAAGGCCCATCTCAGCCGCGGCGAGCAGCGGACCATCATCGGCGTCATCGGCGACGAGAGCAAACTGCAAAGCGAGCCGCTCCAGGCCATTCCCGGCGTCGAGCAGGTGCTGCCGATCCTCAAGCCGTTCAAGCTCGCCAGTCGGGATTTGAAACGGGAAGACACGGTTGTACAGGTGGGCCGGGTCCGCATCGGCGGCGGGTCACTGGCTATGATCGCCGGGCCGTGTGCCGTCGAAAGCTTTGAAATCCTCGATCAGATCGCGGTCCGAGTGAAAGCTGCCGGGGCGAACATCCTCCGCGGCGGGGCGTTCAAGCCGCGGACCAGCCCGTACAGCTTCCAGGGGCTGGGCGAACAGGGTCTCAAAATCCTCCGTGACGTCGGCCGCAAGCACGATATGCCGGTCGTTACCGAGGTCATGGATCCCCGCCAGGTCGAGCTCGTGGACCGCTACGCCGACATGTTCCAGATCGGCGCGCGGAACATGCAGAATTTCGACCTGCTCAAGGAAGTCGGCCAGACCCGCAAGCCGGTGCTGCTGAAGCGGGGTATGAGTGCCAGCGTCAAGGACCTGCTTATGTCGGCGGAGTACATTCTGTCCGAAGGCAACCCGTGGGTGGTGCTGTGCGAACGGGGCGTCAGGTCGTTCGAGGAATCGACGCGGAACATGCTCGATCTCAGCGCTGTGCCCAACGTCAAGGGACAAAGCCACCTGCCGATCATTGTCGATCCCAGCCACGCCACCGGCCGACCCGACCTGATCCCGGCCATGGCCCGCGCCGCCGTCGCCGCCGGGGCTGATGGCGTGCATATCGAGGTCCACTCCTGCCCGGAAAAAGCATTGTCCGACGGCCCCCAGGCCTTGCTTCCCGATCAATATGCCGCCGTGATGCGCGATCTTCGCCGCCTGGCCGAGGTCATGGGCAAGTCGCTGGCCTGATTCCGCGGACCGTTTCAGGCCCGCCTTCCAGCCCTGTCTTCGAAAGCGGACACGCTGGAAGGGCCGCTGGGACTCGGTAAACTGATACGGCGAAGGCCCGCGAAGGAACTGACGTATGCGTAAACCGTTCGTTGCCGGCAACTGGAAGATGAACACCACGGCGGCTTCGGCAGAATGCCTGGCCGAGGCGCTGGTGCAGAAGATCGGCCATCAAGAAAAAGTCGAAGTCGCCGTCTGTCCGCCGTTCCCCTACCTGTTTCGTGTCGGGGCCAAGCTGGCGGGCAGTCGCATCGCTCTGGGAGCGCAGAACTGCCACCCGGACAACCGCGGGGCCTTCACCGGCGAGGTCAGCCCAATGATGCTGGTGGATGCCGGGTGCAAGTGGGTGATCGTCGGCCACAGTGAACGGCGACACCTCCTCGGCGAGAAGGACGATTTCATTCACCGCAAACTTGTCGGGGCCTTGCTGGCCAACCTCCACGTCATCCTTTGCGTCGGCGAGACGCTCGATCAGCGGCGGTCCAACCAGACGGAGATTGTGGTCGAAACCCAACTGGCTGGCAGTCTGGAATCTATTTCCTCGGATCAGTTGGCCCGTGTCGTCATCGCTTACGAGCCGGTCTGGGCCATCGGCACGGGACAGAATGCCACTCCGGACCAGGCCGAGAAAGTGCATCAGTTCATCCGCGGTTGGCTGGACGGTCAATTCGGGGAAACCTGCGCGACCACGACCAGGATCGTGTACGGCGGCAGTGTCAATTCCGGCAACGCCGCGGGTCTCCTCCAGCAGCCGAACGTGGATGGGGCCTTGGTCGGCGGGGCCAGTCTTAACGCCGACGAGTTCGCCGCCATCGTCAACATCGCCGCTTCCGTCAAGTGACCGGGTTTCTTTTCCCCCCGCAAAAGCGAAACCGGGGCGAAGGCAAAGCACGAACTACGGGGACTCGATCATGCGGCTGACCGGCAAGTTTGCGATTCTGATTCTGGTGCTCGCCGTTGTGCCCGGGGGGGCTTGGCAAGCTCCCTCCCAGGATGCTCGACCGGCCCCGCCGGACGCCGGGAAGCCAGCTGCCGACGCTGTTCCGCATCGCGACCTTGATGCCCGAATCAACAAGCAGCTCTACTTCGCCACCCTGGCCGGAGTGCAAGCCTTCAATCAGCCCCGCAATGATCCCGCCACCTGCGCCGGTATCTATCTGGGCGCGATCATCATGGCTGAAGGGATGCTGGAACACCGGCCCGAACTCAAGGCGAAGATCGAACGGGACCGGAAGCAGGCGGAAACCCTGCTCAATCCCGTCGAGCGGGCCAAGGCTTTGCGGAAGATCATTGACGAAACGCGCGAGGAACTCGAAAAGGGCCAGCGACCCGCGCTGAATGTGCTGTGGCATCGGCTTGGCGGCGAACGGGGCGTGGCCGAGATGGTTCACGAGTTCCTAGATGCCGCGCTCAAGGATCCCGCCGTGGACCTGACCCGCGGCGGCAAGTTTCCCCTCGACGGCGAGAAACGGGTACGCCTCGAACGGTCCCTGGTGGATTTCATCAGTTCGCTGAGTGGTGGCCCGTTCCAATACAAGGGCAAGGACATGAAATCCGCCCACGAGGGGATGCAGATCACCTCCGAGCAGTTTGACGCTCTAGCCCGGCATTTTGTCGCCGTGCTCCGCAAACGCCGTGTCGCCCCGGCCGACATCGAGTTCCTCAGCACCGCGTTCGCCCTGACGAAAAAAGACATCGTCGCCGCGGAGCCAAAACCGGCGGAGAAGCCGAAGCCCTCCACAAGTCCTGCTGCGTCGGCCCCGCTGAAGGAATTCGGAGGAGCCGAGGCGCTTCGGCCCGTGATGCGGGACTTTGTCGCTGCTGCCCTTCACGATCCCAAGGTGGACTTCACCCGCGGCGGCAAGTTCGACTTCGACGCCGAGGCCCGGCAACGTCTGGAACAGAACCTGACCGATTACTTCGCTTCCGTTTTGGAAGGCACGAAGACGTATCGTGGCCGGGACATGAAAACCGCCCATGAGGGGATGCAGATCACGTCGGCCCAGTTCGATGCCATGCTTGGGCATCTCCGCGACGCGCTCAAGAAGCACAACGTGCCGGAGCCGTTGGCCGCGGAGATGGTCAAAGCGTTCGAGGCGACGCGGGAACACGTCGTCGAGAAGCCCTGACGTTCAACTCAAGTCGGCCCATTTGCGGCCAATCCATTCCGCGGTCGCCAGGCCGATCAGAATCACAAGCATGAGCGGGTTCCACGGTAAAACGTCGTGACGCTGGAGAAACGTCGTCTGCCGCGGTGGGATGGCCTCCGGCATCTGGTGCAAATCCTCTTCCCGGTAGAATCGGCCATTGCTCAGCAGGGCGGCTCGGCGAAGGGCCTCCTCGGCCATGCCGGCGACTTCGAGTTCGTGCCGCGGCGGATAGGTGACGCGATATTCGAGCGTGGCCGGTTCAGGGCCGTCCAGCCGCACGGCGAATCGGCCCACCACGTCGTTGGGAAGCAAGGCCCGGTATTCTCCCGGCTGTCCGGGAACCGGATCGAATGTCAACGGTATGTCACCTCGCCCGTCGGTTTCGGCATCCACTCGCACAAGCCGTCCCGGTAGAGGCTCACCCACCAGCGGCTTGTAATCAGCATCGAGGACGCGGGCATAAACGTAGCCGGGGCGGCCCAGCGTCGGTTCGGCCCGGTCGAGGCTCAGTTGCACCCGCTTCGGCCCGCCGAGCAGATGGCCCAGTCCCAACTGATAGATCACCTGACCCCAGAATCGGCCGAAGTAACGGTCCCGAGCGTTGTACCGCCACCGCCAGGTTTCGTCCGTGCCGAGGAAAAGCACCGTGCCCTTGCCGTAATTCTGCTGGGCGAGAATCGGCATCGGTTGGCCATCCACAGTCTGGAACCGGGGATGGACCAGCAAAGGAATGGCCCCGGGCCGCAGCTTGGGCACGGGATAGGACCAGTGGAAGCCGGGCAATTCCCGCCAGATGCGGGCGTTCTCCTGCGGGTCGTCGGCCAGGTTCATCAATTCGCTGCGCTCCCCGAAGCGGGTTAAGAGCGGCGAGAAGGGTTCGGTCCGCCGGTCAGGAGCATCGGTCGGTCGGCTTCGCTCAAACTCCACGGGCAGCAATTCGGCCAATGGCGTGTCAGCGAAGGACGCGGGAGCGTGCTGCCGACCGGCAATGACGACCAACCCGCCGCCCTCGGCCACAAAGTCGCGGATCCAGGCCAGGCGTTCCGCGCTCAGGCCGTGCGGTAGCTTCACGTCATTGGTCGGCACGTCACCCAGGATCAAGAGATCATAAGCGAACAACTCCTGCCGGGTGGCGGGGAATTGCGGCACATAAGGCGAGCCGGAGTTCAGAGCGTCGGGGTTGCCCTGAAGCAGCAGGAAACGGGCCTCGACGCGGCGATCCCGAAGCAGTCCGGTCATGAGGAACTTGTATTCCCAGCGGGGTGTGTTCTCGACATAAAGCACCTTGACCTTCCGATCCACGAGCCGCACCGGTTTGCGAAGGACGTTGTCCTCGGTCAGCGTTTCCGCACCGGCAAACTCGATGGAGACGACCAGCTCCTGCCGTTCCTCGTCGCGGTCCCGCTTCGGCGGCGTGAGCGTGAGCACGTCCCGGAAGTCTTCTCCTTCCTTGAGTTCGATTTCCTTACGGGTTTGCAGATCGCCCAGCCGAGCAGACAGCACCGCCTTGCCTCCATGAAGGCCCCGGACCCGCCAGCGGATCGGGATCGGCAACGTGTCGTCGTAGAAGATGGTTTCAGGGATCGCCACGTCTTTCAGTTGGATGTTGCCCACTTCAGAACAGCCGACACCGTAGATATGAAGCGGGACATCGGCTTGGGCGCAGGCGGCAGCGGCTTCGTCGAGGCGAAGCCGGCTGGCGTTGTCGCGGCCATCCGTGAAGACGACGATGGCCGTCGGCGGCTCGTCCCCGCTGCGGTCAAGGATTTCCCGGAGAGCGTCGGCCAGCGCGGTCTGTCCCTCGTCGGCGGTGTAACGGCCTAACACGTCGTCTCCCGTGCTATGGAGTCGTTGACCGAACAGAAAAGGCCGCAGCGGGCCGATCTTTTCGAGCCGACCCAGGAGCTTGATCCGATCGTTGCCCAAAACTGCTCGCACCAGGTCGGCCCGGGAGGGATTGTTGGGGAGGTTGCTGGGCACGTCGGCCATCGAGGGATCGTCGGTCAAAGGCCGGTCGGGCGGGACGATGCCGAGAGCGATGGCAGCCCGCATCCGGTCCGCCGGGTTGATCCGTTGGTCTTCCTGTCTCATGCTCGAGCTGTTGTCCAAAAGGAGCACGACTTGCCGCGGTCGCTTTCCTCGGAAGTGGACGGTGAAGACCGGATGGAACAGGAGCAGGATTAACAGGCCGACCAGGGCGATGCGGAAACCGGCCAGGACGCCGCGCCGGAAGCGGCTGATCCGCGTCCGTTCGTGCCGATAGAGCCAGACGATGCCGACAGCGGAGATTGCCAACAGAGCGAGCAACAAGACGGCGTACCCGACGGAGATCGCCCCTCGGAATGCCACCTCGAAGCCGACCGGATAGGCATTCGATGGAGCATCTACGCCCAAGAGCCATCGCCACAGATTCATGTTCGTTCCTCACCTCGCTCCGACATCGGCAACTCGCTTTCCCCAGCGTCACCAGGCCCTCCCGGACAACCATGCGACTAGG
>JANWWR010000069.1 GCA_025055835.1 Gemmatales bacterium
GCGGTTCCCTTGCGATGACCATCTCCTGACCCTCGCCGTCGAGTTGCCCAGCTTGCCGCGTCACGAGTTAATGTTTGTGCCGGATCAGCAAGGCAGCGCGGTAAGTTCCCGGGTGCGAATTCCCTCCTACACGATCTGGCAAGTCGTGGTGCTGGAGAAACCTCATTCCTACCAGACCAACCGCGGCGATCCGCGATTGGCCCTTGGAAGCCGGTCCACTTACAGTCAGCTGCGTATGGGAATCGAAATTCGCCGATCGGGCTGGGGGATGTTTGTCAAGCTATTCCAATCCCTGTTTGTTGCCGTGTTGTTGGCGTTGCTGGCCTTCTTCATTCGGCCAACGGAGGTCGATCCGCGTTTCGGCCTGGGAGTTGGGGCGTTGTTTGCGGCCGTGGCAAATGCCTACGTGGTTTCGTCCCTTGTGCCTGAAACGGGGGACTTGGCCTTGGCGGACATGATCAACGGGGTGGGCATCGGCGTCATTCTCCTTACGGTCGTGCAGTCCACGATTTCGCTGTACTTGTACAGCCAATGCGGCGAGGAGAGGCTATCCCGTGCCTTTGACCGGACTTCGTTCTTCGTGATACTGCCTTCCTACACGATACTCAATGTTCTGCTGTTGGTCTTTGCCATGCCTTGATGATTGACAGTGCGGAGGTTCCCAGCAGGCATCTGGAAGGAGGGCTGGCGACGACCCCAAGGGGAGCCTGCGTGGACTGGCGCGCTGGCTATTGGGGTGTCAAGGGTTATTGACACTGCGGTAAAGCGTGTGTTAGCTTCAAGGAGTCCAGAATTGTCGAACCGTGGCGAGGCGCCAGCGTCACGGAATTCGGCGACGAGACGGGCGGGGCGGTTTGGTGATTCCCTGTCGCGCTCCGTAGGCTCGTCGGGCACTTCGGCATGAAATCGGCATCGGGAGACAGGACTTCATGGCCTCCGCACAACCCGGGGTTTGGGGCATCGACCTAGGACAGTGTGCCCTCAAGGCGATTCGGCTCACGGTCGTCGGAGACGAGGTCGTCGCTACGGCTTTCGATTACATCGAACACCCCAAGATCCTCAGCCAGCCAGACGCGGACCCAGATCAGCTGGTCCGCGAAGCCTTACAGCAATTCCTCTCGCGCAACCAGTTGCGCGGCGACCAGATCGCTATCAGCGTGCCCGGTCAGACCGGTCTGGCCCGCTTCGTCAAGCTGCCCCCGGTCGAAGTCAAGAAGATTCCTGACATTGTTCGGTTCGAGGCCCGGCAGCAGATCCCCTTTCCGCTGGAAGAGGTGGTGTGGGACTGGCAGGCCCTCAATAAGCCGACCGAGACGGAAGGCTTCGTGGAGAACGAGATCGGCCTGTTCGCCATGAAGCGGGACATGATCCAGAGGGCCTTGCAGGCCTTCAACGAGGTCAAGGTCGAGATTCACTTCATTCAGATGTCCCCGCTGGCCTTGTGCAATTACGTCATGTTTGACGTACTCAACGCCGGGGCTCTCGACGAGAAGGTCAAAGTTGCGCCGCTGGAGCCGGAGGAAGGTCTGGGCGAGCGGAATGCCTGCGTGGTCGTGCTCGACATCGGCTCGGACAGCACGAACCTGGTGGTGACTGACGGCGACCGCATCATCTGGCAGCGGCCGATTCCCATCGGCGGCAACCACTTCACGCGGGCCATCGCCAAGGAAATGAAGCTGACCTTCGCCAAGGCCGAGCATCTCAAGCGAAACGCCACCAAGGCCGACGATCCGAAGAAGATTTTCGCCAGCATGCGGCCGGTCTTTACCGATTTTGTCGGCGAATTGCAGCGGTCGCTTGGGTTCTTCACGAACACTCACCGGCAGGCGTCGATCAAGAAACTGATTGGTTTGGGAAACGCCTTCAAGCTACCGGGCTTGCAGAAGTTCATCAGTCAGTCCATGGGCCTGGAGTTGGAGAAGCTGGCCTCATTCCGCCGTCTCAAGGGCGACGAAGTGATCAACGCCCCAGTGTATGCAGAGAATGTGCTCAGCTTCGGCGTCGCTTACGGCTTGGCACTTCAGGGATTAGGACTGACCCGGCTTCACACGAACCTGCTGCCGCGGGAAATCCAGGTGGACCGGATCATCCGGTCCAAGAAACCCTGGGCTGCTGCTGCGGCGGCGTGCATGCTCGTCGGTGTGACGGCGTTTTCGATCAGTGCCGGAGGCGAATACAAGGTTTCCGACGAGGCGAAGGCAGCCGCCAAGAAAGCCGAGGCGGTCATCAAACGGCACGAGGATTATGAGCGGCGGTACAAGGAGCAGCAGGACATTCTTGTCAAGGCCCGTGAGGCAGCGGCCTCGATGATGCGGGGCGGCCAGGAACGAGTCAATTGGGCCATGACACTTCGCTACATCAATGAGTCGCTGCCGCAGCCCAATGGCTTCAATCTCCCGGCCCGGTTCATCGGGGACCGTCTCGATCCCAACTGTGCCTTGGCGAAATACTGGAATGAGGATGCCCAGCGGGCGGCGGAGCGGCTGCGGGAGCGGGACCAAGAAGGTCTTAAGGACGAAATCGACCTGAATCACCTCATCCAGATCAACTTGCAAGCGGTGTACTCCCGATACTGCGATCCGCCCATGTTGAACAACTGGTTCAACAACGTTCGGCGTAACGCGCAGGAGCAGGAACTGCTGCGGCATTCCGATTGGAAAGAAGCCCCCAAGAAAGCCGGGTGGGTCCTGGAGGTTCGTGGCTACACCTACCACCGGAGCGGCTTGCGTTTCATCATGGAAACGTTCGCGGAGAACCTGCGGACGGGCAAACCGCGATGGGATCCGGCGGCCAACCGCTGGGTCTGGGAGAAGGGAGTCGTCGCCCCGCTCAATGACCCGACGGGTCGATGGCGGAAGCTGGACATCAGCCATATTGCCATCTATGCCTACGATTCGCAGAAGCTGACGCCGACCAACACCCCGGGCTTCAAATACATCACCAGCGGTATTTTCTCGAATGCGTTGGTGGCAGGCGGAGCAGGTGGTTCCGGGGCCGGTGGCTCCGGGCTGACCATGGGCGGTGGCACCGCAAGTGCAGGTGCTGCGGCTCCTCCTCCGGCAGGCGGGGGAGGTGACGGTGCGGCACCAGGAGGCGGGGCGGTCACGCGAACCCGTGGCGACTGGGTCGGCCTCGGCTCTGGCGCTGCGGCCGGTGGGTTTGGCGGCGGCTTGGGAGGTGTCGGCGGCGTCGGCGGGCTCGGCGACGGAGGCGGCGGTGGAAACATGGGCTTGCCCACCGGGCCGATGGGTGGCTCGGGAGTCGGCTTCCCCGGTGTTGGCTCTGGTACGGGCAGTTCTGGCTTGCAAGATGCTCAGGTCCTTAAGTCTGGTGAACGTCTCCGCACCGAGTTCGTAATCGTTTTCTACTGGCATGAGCCTTTGCCAACGGAGCCTGACCCCGTCACCAAGGGGTATGAGGAAGCCAACACCGAATTCTCCGGCGGTTTCGGCGGCATGATGGGCAGCGGCCCGCCACCCGGTTATCCGTCCGGATACGGCGGCAGCGGACCTCCAGCGGGTTATCCGAGCGGTCCCTCCAGCAGCGGTCCGCCCTCCGGCGGCGACAGCGGCGGTTATGGTAGAAGACTACCCGGAATCGATGAATAGCCGGAGTTTCTCGGGGCTGCTCGCGCCCGCTCTGTTCTGCGGAAGTGGGATCGCAAACGCTCTTGAACCCTCGAACTGAGTGCCATACATGAAGCTCGACAAAGAGACCGTCATCAAATACCGCTTCTGGTTCTCCATCCCCCTTGCGGTCCTGTTCGTCTTCATCGCCTTGATCTGCGTGCTGGGTGTACGCAGCACGACGATGGCGAACTGGGCGGATGCCAAACGCACCGACGACCAGTTGGTTAGCTTGGCCAGCCGACAGGACCTCCGCAACGAGCGGTGGATTCAGGAAATGAAGGCCAAGACGGACGAGGCGGTGCGTCAGAAGGACGACCTGTGGTACGAACTGTACGACGGGCAAAACAAGGTGGAACGAGCTCCCGCTCCTTCGCCCGGGGCAACTGCCGCTGCTGGTGGAGTCACCGGCACAACAACGTCCACGCCGGTGCGTGGTAAGCTTATCACCATTCGAGAACCGTTCATCACTTGGCCAGCCCGGTTGCACAACGAGGTTCCCAATTTCCCAATGGACCGGGAACGCATTCCGCTGCTGTTCCGGGACTTTGGCGAACCTCTGAATGATCGCAACGCCATGCCCGACGAGTACAAGTCGGACTTCCCTGCCCAGTATGAGGAGTTGATCAAGCTCGTCGATTTCCTGGACGAAACGGCCAATCCCGAGACGGGGAGGGTCGGATCGGTGCGGGTGCCCGGCTCGGGCAAAACGACCAAGGAAAACGCCCGAATCCTGCTCAACCCGCCGGTCTGGGGTGCGCAGTTCATCCTCGACTCTGAGGCCTGGATCGCTCAGGAGGATGTGGCAATCAAGCGGTCTTTGCTTGAGGCCATTCGGGATGCTAACAACGTTGTCGCTCACATGGAGCCGGAGTGGCGCAAGGTGCCGCTTCCCGAATCTCCCAAGCCGCCTAGCCCCGCTCCTGATGCGGCCTCGGGTGCAACCGTGGCAGCCGTGTCCAATCCGCCCCAGCCGGCCGACGGCGGAGGGGGCGGAGACGGCAACGCCGCCTCGCAGTCCAGTACCCCCAAGGTTCCCGTGGATCGACAGCGTTTCCTCAACACCACTTGGCAGATTGGCGTCGTGCCCTTCAATCCGCAACCGGAGAAAGGACCGAAAACCCGCTGGTACGACGGTGGTTGGATCGTGGATGTCGAGATCACGATGAAGGGAAATGAGGCTGTGCTCCGGGTAGCCTCGGTCAACATGAGTGTGGAGCACAAATTGCCGTCGGAAGCCCAGGGCGGAAAGCTGGTCTTCCTGGTCAGCAACGACGACAAGCAACGGCCTGATGAACGCGAGTTCGAGTTTGACTTTTCCGGTCAGGAACCAACTAAACCGGAGCAGGCAGGCCGATTGATGGGCGAGGTCAGCACAAAAAGTCTGTTGGATGTGGCGAGCGATCCGAGCCTTGGCATTCGGGTGGTCGAACGGCCCCTCGGTTTCGCCGCCAAGAAGATTGTGCGGGTCCAGCGCTCCTGGGACCGGAACAGCGTTCTGGACCACCAACGTTACGTCAATCCGTACTGGGTCATGGATATTCGCTTGTTGCCACGGGAGGGTGGAGCCGGACCAGGCATCCAAGGGGTCATTTACAATCGGAGTGGCAAGCGAACCATGCCGCCGTCCTTTGAAGTGACTTACACCACCGACGGACGGGACCAGTACAAGGTGACTCCTGACGTCCGTGTGCCAGGCGACGCCGTCAATGCGGGTTTGAGCCGGGAATTCCCCCGACAGGAGATTCGCAGTCCGGTCGCTCCTCGGCGTCTCGTCGGCGTCCGCCAGATTCTGACGTGGCAGACGGTGCCGATAAAGCAGATTAACCGCTTGGTGATCGGTCAGGAAGCGCACATCCACTCGGACCGGACGAAGGTCTTCCCGCTGCGAGAGTACGACTTCAAAAAGAAGAATCCGAAGCAAACTGCCTCTGCGGATGCGTCGGCTGCGACTCAGACCGGGGCAGCTCAACCAGGCGGAGCCGCGGGTGGTGCCGCACAGGGGCCGATGATGGGCCCGACGGCCGGCATGGGAGGCGGCACCCTGAGCGGCCCGGGTATGGGTATGGGAGGAGGTGCCACGGCGGGAGCACTTTCTGCGAATCACAAGTTACCTTTGCGGCGGTACTACGAGATCACTGATGAGTTGCGTCGCGTTCCCGTCGCTTTGGTGCTGATCGTCGAAGAGAGCCGAGCCAACGACATTTTGGCCGCACTGGCCAATCACCGCATGCGTTTCCGGGCAACGATGGTCGTCTGGAACCGGGTACCGTCGTTACAGCGGCCCGATTTTCTGCGTCCCCAGGGCGGAACGGGCGGTGCAGGTGGTACTGGGCCTGGCCGGGGCCAGCCGGGATCCTCGGGAGGGCTGGGGCCTACCAGCGGTCTAGGAACCGGCGGCGGCCGAGACGACGCCCCCGGCGGTCAGCCCGCCCTTGGAGGGACGGGAGGTCGCGGCACCACTCCGCCGCCCCGAGGTGGGACCGCTGGCGGAACGGGAGTGCCACCGACCGGTGGCTTTGGCGGATTGCCTGGTCCCCTGGGCGGTTTCGGCGGTGCATCCTCAGGATTCACGGGGCGTTTACCGGGCGATGAAGAAACGCCCCAGATCGAAATCCAGATTTACGGCTTAATCACGCTCTACGAAAGCCCGGACGCTTTCCAGCGGATTCAGGAGGAACGCAAACGGGCGGGTGGCGCGGTGGCTACCACGACTCCGTGACCGAGGGGACGGTTGGCAACAGGAGCGCGGCGATCTTAGGGCGTTGGACAACGAGGACAGGCTCATGGACCTGAAGAATCTGGACTTTAAAGAAATTGGCATGAAGTACGGCGAGAAGATCGGCCTGGGTGTCGGGCTGTTCTTCATGGCCTTTCTGATCCTGCGGGCCTTCATGCTCGACACTTCGCCCGTCAAACCGGAAAAGATCCGGAAGGATGAAACGAATGCCAGCAACCGAATTGAACAGAACCCGGTCGACCATGCCCAACTGGTGCCGCAAGGAACGATCAGCCCCGAAGCGATTAATCAGTTGATGGCCGCCGTGCAAAGAACCATCCATGCTGGCGCGCATTCGTTTCAGTTCGCTCACATGATCACGTTTCCAGAACAGGAAACGTTCCGCAACAAGCCGAAGGTCATGGCACCGACCGCTCTTGTCGGCGTGCCGCACCATTTCGCTTTCCGCATCAATGATTTTCGGATCCACAACGGAAAGCCCGTTGTTCTGGTCGCCATTGCCCCAGACAAGAGTAAGGAAGCCACGTTCAAGGAGCCGGATAAGGAGAAAGACCCGCTGGGCTGGAGGCAGTGGCAGGAGCGTAAGAAACGGGAAGAGGAGCAGCGGAAGCGATTCCGCCAGGGCGGTTTCGGAGGCGGTGGCATGCTCGGTCCAGGTGGCGGAGCCGGGATTGGTCCTGGTGGTGCTCCTGGTCTTGGACCGGGAGGCCCTGGCGGGCGTGGGGGGCCGGGTCCGGGTTACCCGGGCGGGCCAAGTGGCCCTGGTCCGGGTCGTCCGGGCAGTGGTCCAGGGCCGGGCTATCCAGGTGGCCCGAGCGGCGGTCCCGGGGGTGGAACCGGTCTCGGTCCGGGCGGCGGCGCTGGCCTTGGGCCGGGGGCTGGTGGCGGTGCGGGTCTTGGACCGGGAGCCGGCTTCGGAGTCGGTCCGGGTGGTGGTGTTCCTGGGCCAGGAGGCGGACTGCCTGGTTTGCCCGGTAGCGGCTCCGGCGGGGATGAGGTCTGGAACGGCCAATTCGTCCCGACCGATCAGCTCAAGCCGGAACCGGAGCACATTCTGGCGGAGAACATCTATCCGGCCCGGGGAGCTTTGGTGTACGGCAGCTTCCCGCACAAAGCTCAGATGGAGGAGATCGCGCGACAAATCAAGGTCGATATCTCGCAACTGCCAACTTACTACAAGACCATCGAAATCCAGCGTCGGGAGATTGTGTTGAAAGGCACTCGTCTTCCGGACGGTACCATCGTTCAGGAGGACATGGTCTTCTTGCCCGAAGACCGCAGCCTGAAGCCGCTCAGCCAGGTGCCTCAGGACCCGGCCACCGATGAGGAAGCTGCCGCTGCTGGGTGGTATTACATCGACAACCGGGCTTTAGGTCGGCTTCTTAACCTGGCTGTCGAGAAGCAGGTCGAGGAAGACAACGCCAAGCGGAGCCTGGAACTGGTTTCGCGGGGCCTCATCATGCCGCTTCCCAAACCGCTTCGCGGAGACTATCCCGACGTCATCTCCAAGTTGCCTGATCTGCAAAACACGTTGAAGCAGATCGAGGAGGAGTACAAGGGCAGGATTCCGCCCCCGCCGCGCGACCCACGGCTGCGGGGCGGAGACGACTTCGATCCGTTCTCCGGCGAAGGTGAATCCGAGGGGGAAGGAGAGAAGAAGTCTGGCCAAGACGCAAGCGAAAGCAAGCCGAGCGAAACCGCCTTGCCTGCCAATGTCATGGTCCGTTTCCTCGACTTGCAGTTTGAGGGGATTTCTCCGGCGAATCGGACCTTCGAGTACCGCGTTCGTGTGGTCCTGTCAAATCCGAATTACGGCGAGATCAACGTCAGCGTGCCGGAGTATGCCAAGGACAAGGAGTTGCGCGGCCCCTGGAGTCCGTCCTGCCGAGTGACATTCCCGAACGAAACGCTGCTCTTTGCCGATGAGCGTATTCGGGATCCGAAGGACACCAGCAAGCTCGACTTGACTCATGGCGACCGGGTTCCTGTCCAGATCATCAAGTGGCTGGGTGTGATTCCGCGTCTGGGTCAAAGCGGACTGGAAGAAAGACTGGGTGAGTGGTGGGTGGACCGAGTATTGGCCGGTCGCGGCGAGTATGTCGGCGTCGGCCGTATTCCCAATGAGCCGCCGCCGAAGGACAAGTCCGCTGCCGCTAAGCTGCTGGACGGCATTCGCCTGGTAGTCTGGGCAGCGACTGCGCCCGATCCCGAAACCCGGCGCATGGGCCGCGAAACCATTCAAACGGTCAAGACCGACGCGCTTTACACCACAACGGCGGTCGTGGATTTTGAAGGCGGGCGCTGGACGAAGCATACCTTCAAGCGTCCCTTTGATGAGGACGTGCCCGCTGAGGTGCTTCTTGTGGACGCCGTCACGGGTAAACTGACAGCCCGTTCTTACCTCAAGGACAAGACGGATCCGGAGCGTGTCTCCCACTTCGACCGCTGGAAGACGTGGTTCGACAACGTCCTCAAGCGTTACGAAGAGCGGGTTAAGTCAAACACCTCAGGTTCGCAGCGTGACCGCTTCGGGTTTGGTGAGCCATCCGCACCGAAGTAAGGTGATGACCTGACCAGATTCCCAGGGGTGCATCCATCACGGATGCACCCTTTTGTTTTGAGTTCTCATGGGCTGGTTTAC
>JANWWR010000114.1 GCA_025055835.1 Gemmatales bacterium
AAGCAGGACCTGGCTTCGGAACGTGCCAAGCGCGAAACGGCCGAAAAGGCCCGGCAGGAGGCAGAGAAGGCGGTGCAAGAGTTGGAAAAGGAATTGGAGCAGGCTTGGCAGCAGCGTGAATCGCTGGAGCACGAGTTGAAGCAACTGCGAGATGAAATGGAAGCATTTCGGAAGGAGATCGGTCAGACCAGAGATCGCGTTTCCGCCGCCGAAGCTGAGTGCCAGGAGTGGAAGTCCCGCCTGGTGGCGGTCGAGGAGGAGCACCGGCGACAGATTCACGAACTGGAGAAGCGGCTTCGGGAAACCTCCGAACGCCTCCAGCAACGGGAAGCCGAGCGCCGGCAATTGGAGGCCCAATGGTCCACCCGAGCGGCCGAGTGGGATGCCGAGAAGCAGAGCCTGGAAGCTCGTGTTGCACATCTGACCGGGGACTTGGAAGCTGCTCGGAAGCGGGACCATTTGCTGTCCTCGGTTCTGGAGTCGGCTCCCATCGGGTTGCTGGCCGTCACCGGGGCAGGGCAGATCGCCTACTGCAATCCGACTGCCCGGCGCTTGCTGCATTTGCCAACCGAGGATGCGTTTGCCCCCGAGCGCCTCTTGAAATGGTTCGTGCCTGAGTTTTCAGGCAAGCCGTACATCCAACCTTTCCAGGGCGAAGACGGACGAAATCATGACGGGGACGCCGGCCCGACGGCAGCTCCGCAGCCGCTTGTGGCCCACTGGGTCACCTGGGAAGACAGCGGCCGGATTCTGGCGGTGAGTCTCGCCCCCGTTGAGCCAGAACCGCCGAGCCGCGAAGAAAAACATTGGCAGCCGTTGCTGACGCAGGACGCCGAATGGTTATCGTACAACTGAAACGGGGAGGGTCGGTTCAGGCTGACGCCTCCGATCCTCCCCGGGTTCGTTCAAACTTGATCTTTCAGCGGTTGGCTTATTGCCCACCAGGCTTGCTCGCCGTCTTGCTGGCGAGCTGTTTCTTCAGGTAGTCCACAGCCATTTCCAGTTGCCGATCCACGAAGGTCGGCGTCGTCTCCATCTTGGGCGGGTCACGTCGGGGAATAATCTCCTGTCGCCGGAGATGGTCGAAAAGTTCCGTGGTTTCGGCGGGGCTGAGCTTGAGCGTGTAATTGGGGTGCGGCATCACGCCCCAGTCGTCCTCTGGTTTGCTGGTGGGGAACTTGTGCAGATTCTTGCCGCTGGGCCGCCAGAAGGAGGCGGTGGTCAGCTTCAATTCGCTTGGTCCGTTGCCCAGGTCGATCTCCATGATGTTCTGCACGCTGCCCTTCCCGAAGGACCGCTCACCCATGACGATGCCGCGTTCGTGGTCCTGAATGCACGCTGAGACGATTTCGCTGGCGCTGGCGCTGCCCCCGTTGATGAGGACGACCAGCGGGAAATCGGTCTTCGATCCGGCATGCTGCCCCTTGAACTCCCGCGAACGGCCGACCCGAGGACGGATGCTGACAATGGTGCCGTCGTCAATGAACAGGTCCGCAATGCCGACAGCGCTGTCAAGGTAGCCGCCCGGATTGAATCGCAGATCGAGGATCAGACCGCGGAGGCCCTCCTTTTCCAGCTCGCTCAGGGTCTTCTTGAGGTCTCGTTCGGTATTCAGGGCGAATTGCGTCAGCCGAATGTAGGCGATGCGCGAATCGGGATCGATCCAGTAGTTCCAGCCGGCGTCGGGATCATCCTTGCGGTTGACCCCGAGCACGGTTTCGACCTGAATCCGGCTGCGCCGCAGTTCAAAGCTCAGTTCTTTCTCTCCGTCGGTCATCTGCCGTCGAATGACCAAAGTGACCGGCGTGCCTTCCTTGCCCAGGATTTTCTTCACGACATCGGACGTGGAGAGGCCCTTGGTCTCCACGACTTCGGGCTTTTCGAGCACATTGCCCTTGCCGTCGTGGGTGTTGATGATGCGGACGATGATGTCGCCGGTGGCGATGCCAGCCTTAAACGCCGGGCTGCCCCGCAACGGCGTGGACACCCGGATCATGTCGGTGGCGACATCCTTTTGAATCTGGATGCCGACGCCGATGAACTCCTGCTTAGTGCCGATCTCGAAGGCGTGCAGGGCCTCGGCGTCGATGTAGGTGGAATAGGGATCCAGGGAGTGCAGCATCCGTTGCAGGGCGACGTCGGTGGCCTTCGATCCCTTGAGATCGTCGCGGTTGCCGAGGTGTTCCCGGGCGTCGGCCAAGAATTTCTTCAGGCCCGCCTGGTCGCTGTTGCTGAGCTTTTCCATCCGCTCAGCCAGTTCGGGTGGAAGCTTCGTGTTGGTGAAGCGGTACAGGCCCTTGACGGCCTCGGAGACCAGCTTCTTGAGTTCGACCGGCTTGACGTAGCCGTCCTGCGTAATCTTGGCGACCCGCAGGACGTTCTCCGCAAATTCCTCGGCGGTTTTCCGCGGCAGGGTCAAGGTGCTCAGGTACGCTTGCCGTTCCTTGAGCAGTTCGTCCAGGTCGATCTTGCCGTCAGCAAAATTCTGATAGGCCTTGCGAAGCTGCCGCTGCGTCTCGAAGCGCGGCATGAGGCTGAGCAGGTCTCGACCTTCCCGGACGATCTCGGCACTGAGCTTCTTGCCAGCCGCTAGCTCCTCAAACTTCTTGAGCCGTGCATCCACTACCGTTGCCGCTTCCGGATTCCGTGTCAGGGCGTAGTAGGAGTTTCGCTTGACGAGGATGGGATACTGGGCCTTGCCGAAGTCGAGGCGGGATCGGCGAGGCAATTCCTTCTCGACGTAAGTGAGGAGCTCATCGACGGTAATCTGGCTGTCCGCTTCGCCGCCGTCCTTGTCCGCCTTGCCGCTGAGGGCCTCGATCACGATCTGAGCAAACAAACCGTTCTTGGGAGTCTCGAACGTGGGCTGAATCCCCTCGTTGGCGGAGAGGAAAACGATAGGTCGGGACAGTTGATCGTCCTCGTCATCCTTGCCGAGAAACTCTTGAAAACGGTTTTGCAGCCCGCTCTCATTCACCTTGCCGTTGGGTAACGTGTAGCCGCGGAAGTGGACATCGAGAAACACAGCCACGCGTTGGCTCTTGCACTTGTCGAATTCCTGTTCGAGGTCCGCCGCGGTGACGACCTCCTGAAATTTGCCGTCCTCGAATTTCGTGTCCGCTGAGAAGTAACAGGTGCGATCGCCGAACGGCCCGCCTTGGCCGAACCAGAACAGGAAGACCGCATCCTCCTCCGCCGCTGAACTGAAAGCCCAATGGATCGACTTTTGAAGATTCTCGCGGCTGGCGCGGAGGGCCGACGCTGGAGCGCCCTCAACGGGTTTGTCCGTTCCCGCCGAGCCGAGAAGCAGTCGCACCTGCGGGGCTGCTCCCGTCGCGTACTGCTTGTCGGCGAACAAGGCGTACACGGCGAGAGCATCGGCCTCCGCCTTCGGACGGGGCTTGATTTCGTCGCCGGCGTACTGGTTCACGCCGACGATCACGACATACGTCTGCGGTTCGGCGGCGTGAAGCGAGGCGGCTACTCCGAAGACTAAGAGTAGGGCCAATCCCAGGCGACGAAGAAGTTGCTTCATGGATGTGTCCTTTCGGTGTCCTGCGAGGTCCGTGTCATCCGCGGCTCTGTACTGCTTAACTTCCTATTACGCTCAGGCTGTCGGCAAAGTGCGGCTGGCCGAGGGCACTGGACGAGACGTCAGCCAAGCGTTGGGGCGGACATAGGCGTGCTATTACCTCCGCTCTCGACCCCTATGGGCATTCTTGCCCAGCAGAGGCGGACAGTCAACGAGGAATCTGGTCGAGGCGATGACCGGACGAACCTCCTGCTGAAGTCTGCAAGGGTAGCTCAGGCGACGAAGAATGTGATGATTGGCCGGGCAGCGGAGCAGGAACGAAAACAGGCCGGGCTTTCGGCCGGCCTGCGAGTCATCCACCAGGGTTTTCCAAAAGCTTTATTGACCGCCGGATGGGATGCTTCCGTTGCCCATCGGCACGGCGGGCATCACCGGCGGATACCAGCCCATGCCGGGCCAACGGTAGAAGTACATGCCGAAGGGATCGAAGTACGGTCCCCAGTAGTTGCCGAAATAACCGGGTGCAATGGGATACCCCGGCACAAAACCTGGAAAGCCATACGGAAACTCGGACGCTCCCGGTTGCTGGGGAGCGTTGGGCGGAAATTGGGGCGTCGCTGGAGCCGGGTTATCGACCTGTCTCGGAGCGCGTCCTGGGATCGGACGTCCCTGATCCACTTGGGTACCGTAGGCATGCCGGTTCAGAAATGGGAAAGACCGACCCGCATCCGTCTGCGTGCTGTAGGCGTGCCGATTCAGGAACGGATAAGACCGCCCGAAGGTGTTCTGATTTCCGACGGGTACTTGTGCGGCCACGGCAGCCGTGATCGCCCCGCAAGTCATCAACGCTGCGATCGACTTGATCATCGTCCAGCTCCTGAAAGAACGCCAAGAATGCCACGAAAAGGCAATCCGCGGCTTCGATCAGCTGTATCGGCAGAACGTTGGGAAAAGTTTAGCGAGAATGCTTGCTTTGCTGGGGAAGCGGCCCAGGAATCAACCCATAGTTGAGATTTTGCACAGAATCCCTTAAGCCAGCTCCCGTAGACAGCTCCGCGAGGCTTCCCGGGCCAGTCTCAGAAAGGGTCGCCTGCCAGGTCTGAATTCGTCGCTTTCTTCAATGCAGACGACCTCGGCGGCCGGTGGGGCGGGTACCAGGATGCGCTGCAAGCACAGCGGGCAGTAGCAGTAACGGCCGATCAAGCGAAGCCGGACACGCACCCGGGCCTGGCATCCGGGGCAAAGCATGTAGAAAACGCAAGTCATAGGGCGGCATGAGAATGCAGGGAGGCTTCCTCATCGCCCGGCCTCCCTGCCGCATGGCGGGTTCTTGGTCGCTGGAAATATAGAACATCCTCGCCGAGCATGACGGCAAGAAAAGCTATTTGGCGGAGAGAAAATGGCGCGAGCTATGGCGAGGCCTGAAGCCGCAGGATTGCCACCTCGGGTCGCGCTCCGAAGCGGAAGCGGAAGCCGTGGCCGACGCCCCGGTTGACATAAACCCATGTTCCCCGGTGGCGGCATAAACCAGCGGCGAGGTGCTGCGAGCGACGGCCAAGCAGGAAACGCCCATAGCCGGGCCAGTTGATCTGTCCCCCGTGGGTGTGCCCGGACAACATCAGGTCGCACCGTCTCCCATTGAGATGTTCCGCAACTCGCGGATTATGGGCGAGCAGAATTGTCGGTTCGTGGTCTTTGGCTTCATGAAAGGCCAAGTCCAGGTCGCAGGCTCCGCTCCACAAATCGTCCACTCCGACGAGGCGGAGCGAGTGCCCCCCGGTGGTCACGGTCAGAGATCGGTTGCGAAGCACAACGATTCCCGCTTCGCGCAAAGCATCCTCGACGTAGCGGGGAAGGTGGCGGTTCAGGCGAAAGCCGAGGGCCGTTCGTACCGCAAAGTCATGATTGCCCAAAACTGCGAAGACGCCATGTGCCGCCTTGAGTCGACTCAGCGTTCGAACGATCAGCGGGACATATCGTTTGCCGGCGTGCACGAAATCTCCCGTCAGTGCGATGAGATCGGGGCACTCCGAAGCCGCCAACTCGACGGCTCGTTCCAGGTGCCAACCGGGAACCGAACGGCCCGCGTGCAGGTCCGTCAGATGGGCGATACGGAATCCGTGAAAAGCTGATGGAAGGTCTTGCAGGCAAATCTCGTGGCGGGTCAGTTCCAGCCACGTCGGTTCGACTTTCCGGCCGTAGCTGATCCTGGCCCAATTGCGGCCCAGCCAACGGGCAAACCGGTAACTGCGGAGTTGCTTCTCGGGCCACCAATTTTGCGGCATGCGCACTCCGTATCGGGCCTCCCCGCGAAGTAAGGACAGCGGGGAGACGATTCAGGCAGGGTTCGTAGTAGCCAACTTCAGCAATTCTAAGCCAAATCTCTTACGTTGTGAAAAGACCGTTTGATCTGATCAGTCTTCGTCGTCGTCGAAATCTTCCTCATCTTCTTCGTCTTCCTCGTCTTCATCCTCATCAAAATCTTCGTCGTCGTAGTCCTCTTCGTCGAAGTCTTCGTCTTCGAGGTCTTCATCCTCGTCGAAATCTTCGTCATCGAAATCTTCTTCGTCGAAGTCCTCATCGAGGTCTTCGTCGTCGAAGTCCTCCTCCTCTTCCTCTTCGAACTCGTCCTCTTCTTCCTCCTCCTCGTCCTCTTCCTCTTCTTCCTCCTCCTCTTCTTCCTCTTCCTCGTCGCGCGGCTTCCTGCGGGCCGCCTGGGGCACGAGGAGCGAGGAGTAGGCCGCTTCCTGTTCCGATTCGCAAAGCGACACTGCCAGCCGTAGTTCTTCCGCGATCAAGCGAACGAGCATTGCAGATCCTCTCATAAGTTTCGGCTCGTTAAAGGGCATCATGAGAGAAACCTAGTCAGCCTGGAGACTTCTGCATGGAACAGCGAAGAACAAGGGTTGGCAGTCCGCGCTGAGGCGAACGCGAGGGCAGAAATCTACTGGCCCAGGTTCCGATTTCACCCTCTACCTAGTAAAGTCGCCTGGGGTTGTCAAGGCGACGTAAACTCTTTCCACATGGTCATCTGCCGCAAGGGACGGCCCTTGCGGTTTTCGCCTTCCGGGAGCGCCAGGAAAGGCTGTTGTATCCCGAGGAAATCGGCAAATTAGCACCGATTGAATCGAGGTTACAGGGAACTATAATGCCACGGCTTGCCGGGTGGATCGCTGTCGGCAAGCCATTTCGCTTCGAGCCTGCGCCTAAGGAGCCAGACATGGCTGAGGATCGGGACGCACGGGAAATTCAGATACGTCAGCTGCTTCCCTGGGTGGACCTGTTCAGCTCCTTCCATCTCGCTTTGCATCCGTCGAAGCTCCTGCTGGCTGCCGCGGCCATCGTGGTCCTGACGTTCGGCTGGTGGCTGTTGGCCCTGATTTTCGGCGTTCCCAATCAACTTGGCGAATGGCCGCCGAATTCCCCGCGGGGAAGCAATCCCTACATGGCGGTGACGGAGCGACGTGGAGATTTTCTTTCTGCCGAATTCTGGCTAGGCAGCATGGGCCGTCGCACGACCCCGCCTCCGTCCCTCCCTCCTGACAAGCCACCTGCCGAAGCCCCGCAAGCAGCCGCCCAAGGCTCGTCTTCACCAGCCCCCGCCGGGCCAGAAGTGGATCAACCATCCCTCGTTGCGGAAATCTACAGTCAACCCCCGGTGCATCTGGAGCCGTTCCACAAGTTCCTTACTCCCGTCACCGGGTTGGTGAAGCACAATCCCACGGAGCGGATGTGGTGGTACTATCTGGTCGGGTTACTCATGACCGTGGCCGTGTGGGGCTTGGTCGGCGGAGCAATCACCCGGATGGTGGCCGTTGAGTTCGCCCGGGGAGAGAACATCGGCTTCGTGGAATCGTTGCGGTTCTCAGCCAAGCGATTCTTGTCGTACTTCTCCGCCCCATTGCTGCCGTTCGGCGGCGTGGCCCTGATCGCCATCGTCATGATCGTCGGCGGTCTGTTCCTGCACATTCCTTGGATTGGCGAACTCGTGGCGGGCCTACTGTGGATTCTGGCCCTGCTCGGCGGCTTCTTGATGGCGATCATCCTCATCGGCCTGATCGGTTGGCCGCTCATGTACGCCACCATAAGCACGGAAGGTTCCGACAACCTGGACGCGCTCAGCCGCTCCTACAGCTACGTCTTTCAGCGCCCCTGGCACTATCTCTTCTACAGCCTGGTTGCCATGCTGTACGGGGTGCTGGTCATTTTCTTCGTCGTCTTCGTGACCTCCTTCATGGTTTATCTGTCCAAATGGGCCGTCGGATTGACCCCCTTCTTAAGCTGGCGGTCCACCGGAGATCCGGTCTCCGCTGCCTTCTACTATGCCCCGACCAGCTACGAATGGCAGCAGCTTCTGATGAAGGATCATCCTCTGATCCGGGAGCTGGATCCGCAAGCCTTGGACAACCAGCTGCGAGGGACCACGAATCCAGCGGAGCGCCGCAAGATTGTTGAGAACTTCCTCAAGCACAAGGATGCCAGTGGAAACGAGATTCCCGCCCAGGAAGAAGACGTGCAGAAGGTACTCCAAAGCAGCGGCCGACAGCAGGAGCGCGTTCTCTTCGAGATCGGCCGAGAACGTGTTTACCAGGAAATGAACAGCTTCCAGGTCCTCGGGGCCGTGTTTGTCGGCTTCTGGCTCCACCTTCTCTTCCTGGTCATGTTGGGCTTCGCTTACAGCTATTTCTGGTCCGTCAGCACGATCATCTACTTCCTGCTTCGGAAGCGGGTCGATGACGTGGACATGGAGGAGGTTTATCTGGAAAAAGGCGACGAGGACGTGTATCCCGCACCGATTACCCCCGCGACCTCGGCCACGCCCACTTCCTCCCGACCGGCAGCCGGGGAAACCGCCCGACCGCCGGAGCCGTCCCGTCCCGTTGCGGCTGCGTCGGAGCCGCCAAGTCCGTCCGCTTCGGCCGCGCCAGCAGAACCTGCCAAGCCCGAAACGGACTCTCCTCAGTCCGGGAACACCCAATGACCCGGCATCCGGTCCAGCAAATGGCAAGGAAAGGAGGCCGGAGTGGGACGACGCCCCGTCACGTTGGACACCGGGCCGTGGGCCGATCTGCCGCTAGCCTCCGTGGCGGCCAAGGCGGCGGAATGGGGCTACCAAGGGCTGGATCTGTCCTGCCATCCTGACCACTGCGACCCCGTCCGTCTGATCGCGGAACCCGACTACCTCCGCCAGGTTCAGGACGCCTTGTCGGAGCACGACCTTCGGATGTGGACGCTCGATTCGGGCTGGATCGGGCAAATGGTCTGCGGGCCGATTTGCAACGAGCTTCTCGAGTCCGTCCCAGCCGCACTCCGCGAGACCACCTCGGAAGAGGAACGGTCGATCCGGGCAGCGGAGCTGTTGAAAACCACCGCCGGGGCCGCGGAACGACTCGGCGTCGGCACCGTGATCGGCCTGACCGGCTCGCCGATCTGGCCCGATCTGATCGGCCCCATTCCGCCTGCCTCGGCTCGGGTCGAGGAGGCCTATCGCCGCTTTGCTGAACGCTGGAATCCGATTCTGGACAACTTCGATGAAGCCGGAGTCCGCTTCGCCTTGCATGTCAGCCCGGGCCAGATCGCTTTCGATTACTACTCCGCGGATTTGGCCCTGGACGCGATTCAGGGGCGAGAAGGTTTCGGCTTCGCCCTCGATCCGGCCCATCTGCACTGGCAGGGCGTCGATCCCGTGGAATTTCTGCGTCGCTTTCGGGATCGCATCTACCACGTCTTCATCCGGGATGCGGCCGTCTCCCTTGACGGACGCAGCGGCATCCTCGGTTCCGGGTTGCCGATAGGCGATCCGCGTCGGGGTTGGCAGTTTCGCTGCCCCGGTCGCGGCGGCGTGGACTGGGAAGCATTCATTCGGGGCCTGAATGAGATCGGCTACGACGGGCCGCTCAGCGTCCTGTGGAGCGATCCCGGCATGGACCGTGAACACGGAGCGGCGGAAGCGTGCCAATTCCTCCGCCGCCTCGACTTCGACCCGCCCAGCATGATGTCTTCCGATTGATCAGCGATGACCGGCGGACGGCTACTTGCTCGTCGAGGGCAGGTTGCGAAGTTCCTGCTCGCTCAGAATCGTGAAGTAAAAGCCGTGGGGACCGTCTCCGTTGTTAATCTTCATCAGGATCGTGTTTCGCCCTGCATGGAGTCGAACGGAAATGGCGTCCCGTTCCGGCTGGGCGGGTTCATGGCGGGTGTGACGAGCCACTTCTTCGCCATTGACCCAGAGGCGGCAACCGTCATCGGTCCCGAAAAGTACCGTGGCGTCCTGATTCGCCGGTGACTCGATCTCCTTGTACAAGTAGGAGACAATCTGCCGATTTCCCGGAGCGAAGAAAGCAGCCAGATCGACGTAGCCTTCAGCGTTGGGACGGACGGTTTTCCATGAAACTTTGCCGTGCTTGCCGTCGAAAGGACCGGAGGGAAGTTCGTTCGCGCTTGCTGTTTGGTTAGATTTGTCACTCGAAGACCGCGCCCGCGCTGCCTGGACGAGATCGCGTTCCGGAGCCAACGCCTTAAGCAGCCCCTCGTCCCTCGAGCCGTTGTCGAACGGGCCGAGAATCTGCCAGGCGTCAACGCTCAGGGCCGGAGTCTTCAGCGTCTCCAGATAGGCGACGATGTCCACCAGTTCCGCCTCGGACAGATGGGCGACCAGATCGCTCGGCATGATGGATTTCTTGCTCGTACCGCGATTTTCGATGTCTTCCTTGGCAATCTTGTGGTCCTTGGCCAGACCGTCCCGGATGAGAACGTATTCCGAGGTTTCTTCGATCAAGACTCCGGTGATGGTCACGCCCTGACGGTCGAGGACGATGTGCTGGACGAACTGATCGGCGATGGCCTTGTCCGGATACAGGAGCGATTCGAACAGATTCTCGCGACTTGCCTTCTTGCCGATGAGGCTGAGATCGGGACCGACATTGCCGCCGACGCCGCGAACCGTGTGGCAGCGAAGGCAGCCCAGCTCCTTCACGGCGAGCAGTTCCTTGCCACGCCGGGCATCGCCTTGGCGGGTCACCAGCGAGGAGATGGCTGGTAGTTTGCTTGGGTCGATCTTTCCCGCTGCGGGGAAAAGAACCGCGGCTTTGCTTCGCACGTCCTCAAACGGGCTGGATCGCAAGAGGCTGCCGGCGTCCCCGACCAGGGCGTGCGGAAGTCGTTTCTGCTCATGCAGGGCCAACAGTCGCTGACTTCCTTGCCGCGAACCTGACAATGCCCGCATCGCCGCTGTTCGTAGAGCATTCGGCCGACCGCCATCCAGGACCACTTCCTGAAGAAGATCCAGGGCCTTCGGCGTGGCAATGATGCCGAGGCTGGCGACGGCCTCGTGTTGCAGGTCGCGCTGGTCCATGAGCGTCGCCAGGGGAATGACGAACCGATCCGATTTCCATTGGGAAATGGCCTGCACGGCCACTCGCCGTATTTCCCGGTCGGCGTCGTCCTTGTTCGCCAGGTCGATCAATTTCTCCGCCAAGGGTTCCGAGCCGCTGGCCACGGCCAGCCGAATGCCGAGCCGTTGATGCTTGGGACTTTCTAGCAGCGCGGTGGCGATTTCCGGCAACTCGGGTCCCTTGCGGAGTTCCTGCCACGATCCCTGAAGATTTCGGGCCACGACATCCGCGACTTTTTCCGCCAAGTCTCCCAGGGCTTCGGGATTGCGGAGAGCGAGAAGAAGATTGCGACCCGATTGCACAGGACAATGAGCCAGGATTTCGAGAACGAATTCTCGCTGCTCCGGACGCAGGCGGGTATCCGTCAGGCGCTCGGGAAGTTGTTCGACGACTTCCGGGGGACGAAGCTCCCAGATCAGCCAGGCCGTGCGGCGGTCGAAGCCGAGGAACTGATGGGCGAAGTTTTCCAGAATGCGTTGCCGACGGGTGGGGTCATGGCCCGCAGCGATGCCGACAGCGGCTAAGTAGAAGCGGTCCTCGCCGTCAAATTTGCGTAACAAGGCCGGGAAATGCCGCCGGACTTCTTCGGCCTCCGCATTTCGCAGTGCCAGCAGCATCTCCCGGGCCATGGGAAGGTGATCCAGCAACTGCCCGGCCCGCCGCAGCAAATCCCTCACCTCCATCGGAGCTTGTCCCAGCGAACTGTACCGCTGACTGACGAGGCGAACAAGCAGGGTCAACGGCGGCATCTCCGCGTTTTTGCCAGGTTCCAGGTGTTGCTTCAACTTGCGGATCAATTCGCGGTCGTCGAGTCGGAGCCAGGCTCGACAGGTATCCACCAAACGAGCCTCAAAGCCCTGGGTCGTTGAGATTACCCAGGCTGAACGGGCCTTGACGTGGGCTGAAGCCTCGGACGCCTGGATCTGATCATAGAGACGGAGCTGTTCCTCTTCCGGCAACTGGCGGAGCTTTAGAACGGCTCCCTGCCGGGCTGCCAGATTCGGCGAGGACAAAGCGGCAAGAAGTCCGTTCTGGGATCCGAGGTCCCACGGCGGCACGGTGTAGTCCTTCGACTCTCCAGCGACCAGCCGGTAGATGCGTCCGCGGGAAATGTCTCCCATGCCGTGACCGCCCACGCCGGGATCGTACCAATCGCTGACGAAAACCGAGCCATCCGGAGCCACACATAGATCCGAAGGCCGAAACCAGGTGTCGTCGCTGGTCACAAGATTGATTTTTTCCAGCGTAAATCCAGCTCCCTGAGTTTGCACCACGAAGCAGCGAACCTCTCGCGGTCCGGCGTCCGTGTGCAGCAGCAGGCCATACAGTCGTTTCGGGTCCACATCTGGAAGCGATTTGAGGAGCACTTCCCGCAGACGGTCGGATTCATACCAGCACAGGCCCGTCGGGGAGCCGAAGCCGGTGCGAAGCACCTTGGGCACGATGCCGGGCTGCTCTTCGTGCCAATGGCTCTCTCCCTTGCCGCGCGGATGGTAGCCGTAGTTGCCGCCCGGCATGACGAAGCAGATGCGCGTCTGCTGGTTGCCGTCGTCGTCGTTGTCGCTGGTGAAGATGGTGCCGAAACTGTCCACTGCCGGTTCGTATTGATTGCGGAAGTTGTGGGCGAGCAGTTCCAGACCGGTGCCGTCGAGATTGCATCGCCAGATGGTTCCAGCCCGGCAATCGGTGGAATTGGAGGTCCATTTGCGGCCCGTGCCGTCGCTGGATTGCAGATTCTCCACACCCGAATCGCCGACGCTGAAATACAGCTTTCCATCCGGGCCGAAGTGGACGCCGTGCAGACCGTGGTCGTGGTCGTAGCCACGAAAGCCGGTCAACACGATGCGTGGCGGCCCGTCGGCCTTGAGATCGCCGTCCCGATCGTCGAACACGTACAGATGCGGCGAATGGCACACAAAGACGCGCTGCCCAGGGCCGTCAGGCAACGGCATCACTGCGATGCCCAGGGGAGCGATGAAGTCGGGGCTTTGGTAAAAGGTCTGCACGGCATCTGCCCTGCCGTCGCCGTCCTTGTCTTCGAGGACGAGGATGCGGTCGCCTTCGGGTCGGTTGCGTGGCACTTTGCGTAGATCGCAGCGGTAGTTGACCGACTCACAGACCCAGACACGGCCCCGGTGGTCCACATCGAGACAGGTCGGGTTGACCAGCATCGGCTCGGCCGCGAACAGTTCGAGGCGTAGTCCGGGAACGACACGGAAGGTTTTGAGGGCCTCCTCAGGCGGTTTTTGTCCCCAGACCGAACCGGACAGACAAAGGAGTACCGCCAACACGACAAGCGTTCGAAACATGATCGGAACTCCCCGAAGAGAGGCGAGCAATCTTATGAGAGTCGCAGGCCAGGGGTTCGAGAGCGAGATTGTTGCATCCTTGTTTTTCCGGCGATACCCTACGGAACAAGCATGCCGGTTGAAACGGTGGCTTTCTACGAGGAATTGGATGGTTCGAGGGCAAGTGCTCATGGCAGGTCCGGCCGAGGGCGGAATGAATTTCGACAGCATCGAGTTCTATGGCTTGGCAGCCTTGGCGGCAGTGATCGTCGTCGTTCTGGCTCAGGTGGCTCACTTCGCCTCGCCGACGAAGGCTAAACTGCCGACCATCGTGGTCAGCACGATCGCTGGCTTCCTTGCTGGGCTGATGGCGGGAATGCTGGTCATGGCGAGCTTCGGTTATCACTGGTACCCGCAACCTGCCCCGAAGCTGCCGCCGGGAGTCTCTCCCCCCATGCAGATGGGCCAGTCCCCAGGGCCGCCCCGCGGTGGACCCGGCGGCGTCGATCTGACGGCCCCACCGAAGCAACCAGCGACCGACAAAGCCCCGGGTGAGGCAAAGCCGGACACGCCTTCGGAACCACCCAAGCCTTCCTCTCCGCCCGGGGCAAAGGATTAGTCCGGCAGCTCCCGGATGCGGATGTTGCGAAACTCAATGGGTGATCCTTCGGACTCCAGGGCAACGTAGCCCACGGCGGGTTGGCAATCCGAACCGCCGGAAACTTCCTCGCCGTTGACCCAGAGACGCACCTCGCCATTCACGGCCCGGATGCGATAGTGATTCCATTCGCCCACACCCTTGCTCAGCTGCTTTTTCGGAAAGCTACGGCTGCCATCCGGCGAGGTCGGCGGAAACGGCTTCATCTTGGAAGAGCCGACCGGGAATACGTCGCCGTGCGTCGTGAACCAGTCGGCCTTCTTGCCCGTCTGCTTTTCGTACATCTCCTTGTAGCCGTGGTCGAGCACTTGAATTTCGATACCATGCGGCAGCTGATTGGGCTTCAGGTTCTTCAGGGAACTTTCGGGCACCCAGATGAACACCCCGGAATTGCCACCGGACTTCAGGTGCCGCCATTCCAACTCCAGTTCAAAGTTCTTGTACTGCTTCGTAGTCCGCATGACGCCGATCGGAGTGCCGGTGCAGTACAGGAGTCCGTTTTTCCATTGCCAGGTGTCCGGGTTGCAGTTCACGTTGGCGAAGTCCTCCATGCCAAGTTTCCGCCACTCGGACTTCTCCTCCGCCAACACGCGGATTCCCTCGGCAAGAAGAGTTCCCAGCCCCAAAGCAAGAACTGCAAGCCAGGAAAAATGTTGGAATCTGGTCATGTCCTAGCTCCCGATTCGCAGGTGGGTCAAACGGGCGAGGTTCTTTCCAATCCTCGTTTGCAGACTGGCAGTGTACCAAAGCCACGTCGCACTGCAATTGCCGCGTTCAGATGCGGAGGAGTCTCGTCGCGATCCGAAGCATGGCGAAAGCGAATATGATCTAAGGAAAGCGTAACGTACCTGGGGTGGGGAGAACTTCCTTGGATCCGAGACTTGAATTGCTCTGGGCACCGTGGCGTCACGCCTACGTTGCAGCACCTCGGCCGCCTGGAGAGACCGAGGGATGTTTTATCTGCTCCGGTCTCTCGGAAACGGCGGATCGGCAGAATCTGATCGTCCACCGCACCAGGGCGAGCGTGGTGATTCTTAACCGCTACCCGTACAACGCCGGGCATTTGCTCATCGCTCCGCAGCAGCACAAGGCACGCCCTGCCGAGTTAAGCCACGAGGAGATATTAGACTCGCAGCTGTGCCTGGCCCGCTGCCTCGAGGTGTTAGATGCGGTGCTGCATCCCGACGGCTACAACATCGGCATGAACCTGGGCACAGCGGCTGGGGCAGGGCTTCCCGGTCATCTGCATTGGCATGTGGTCCCCCGCTGGGTCGGTGACACCAATTTCATGCCGGTCCTATACGACGTCAAAGTCATTTCTCAATCCCTGAACGCCCTGTGGGAGTTGCTTGACGAACACTTCCGGAAAGCAACCGTGTGAGGAACCGTCCATGCCCAGTTTCCCGTCGGCTGCCAGAACCTACGAACGTGAGGAAGCTCTACTGGCACCTTATGCCATGCGGTCGGCTGCCAGTCGAGGCAGAAAGTACCCGGAAAAAGAGCATCCGTATCGTTCGCTTTACCAGCGAGACCGGGACCGCATCGTCCACAGTGCCGCCTTCCGTCGCCTCATGTACAAGACGCAGGTGCTGGTCAACGACTACAGCGACCACCACCGCACCCGCATGACGCACACCCTCGAAGTCGCGCAGATCAGTCGGACCCTGGCTCGGGAACTCGGGTTGAACGAGGATCTCACCGAGGCTATCGCCTTGGCTCACGACCTCGGCCATCCGCCCTTCGGCCACGCCGGAGAAACCGCCCTGGACCAGTGCATGAAGGACCACGGCGGTTACGAACACAATCGGCACGGGCTGCGGCTGGTCGAACTACTCGAGCATCGTTATCCAGGTTTTCCCGGGCTGAATCTGACTTTCGAGTTGTTGGAGTCGATGGCTTACCACAGCAAGCGGCGGGACGCCCCGGAAGTCCGTCCCTACATTTCCTTCCCGCAGCCGTTCCTGGAGGCCCAGATCGTTGATGCTGCCGATTCCTTGGCCTACGACACCCACGATCTCGACGACGCCCTCAATCTCGGGTTGATTTCCCTGTCCGACCTGGAAGGCGTGGAGTTTCTCAAGCAGGCCGAGGAGCGGGCACAGGAGCGTTACGGACGGCTCTCGGCTGCCGAACTTCAACCGGCTTTGGTTCGGGTGTTGATCGACTGGCAGGTGAACGACCTCCTGGAGCAGACGCGGAAGAATCTGCACCGGTACGAGATCCGGACCGTTGAGGACATCCGTAATCTGCCGAATCCCCTGGCCGAGCCGAGTCCTGCCATGTTGCGGCTGAAAACGGACTTCGAGGCATTCCTGACGCAGCGAGTCTATCGGCATTTCCGCGTCCAGCGGATGGCCACCAAGGCCCAGCGTTTCATCACCGAACTCTTTCAGGAATACTGCCGCGCCCCGGGGCAGCTTCCCGAACAATACGCCGCTGCCGTGCGAACTCAAGGAGTGGAGCAAACCGTCTGTGACTATCTGGCCGGCATGACCGACCGGTTTGCTCAGGACGAGTACTTGAGGCTATTCCACCCTTACGAGAGCGTGTAAGATAGAGCGAGGTATCATTCATCCATCCTCCGAGGCAAGCGCCGCTGGCCTCTCTTTTTGACGGGGCGACACGTATGCCGACGCAGATGTTGTTGTGGCTCATCCGCGGTATCTTCCTTCTTCTGGTGATCGGCCTGGCGACCGGTCTGGCCATCGGCATCGGCAAGATGCTCGATGAGCGCAACACCGAAGCCGCCGTCACGGTGTCCTACATCTCCCTCGCCGCCGTCATTCTCCTGGGAATCGGCGTGGTCGCCGTGGATTTGTCCCTGAAAAACAAGCGCATCACGACCCTGTCGGCCATTTACTTCGGCCTTCTGCTCGGTTTGCTGTTCGGCTACCTGTTCTCTCAAGCGATCATTCCGCTGATCAAACCGGCAGACATTCAGGCGGAGTGGGTGACGCAGCCGCTCCAACTCCTGATCACCGCGGTGTTCTGCTACATCTGCGTCAGTACGCTGCTCCAGACCAAGGATGATTTCCGCTTCATCATTCCCTATGTGGAGTTCTCCCGCCAGGTGAAGGGCGGTCGGCCGTTGCTGCTCGACACCAGCGTCATCATCGACGGGCGCATCGCGGACATCTGTGAAACCCGGATCATTGACACGAAGCTGATCGTGCCCCGCTTCGTGCTTCAGGAGCTTCAATCCATCGCCGACAGCCCGGATAAGCTCAAGCGGAACCGTGGCCGCCGAGGCATGGACATGCTCAAGCGGATGCAGACCAATCCCAAGGTGGAACTGGAGATTCACGAAGGTTCCGCTCCGGAGACGCTGGGAGTCGCCGACGTGGACCAGAAACTCGTCGCCCTGGCCAAGGCTCTCGGTGCCAGGGTCGTGACCAACGATTTCAATCTTAACAAGCTCGCCCAATTGCAGGGCGTGGACGTCATCAACCTGAATGAACTGGCGAACGCCCTGAAGTCCGTGGCCTTGCCGGGAGAAACGCTGACCGTGCGGCTCATCAAGCCCGGCGACCAGGTAGGTCAGGGCGTCGGCTATCTCGATGATGGCACGATGGTGGTGGCCGAGGGCGGAAGGTCCCACATCGGCAACGAAGTGACCATCACCGTCACCAGCATTTTGCAGACCCCGGCGGGTCGCATGATCTTCGGCCGTGTGGAGGTGCGGCCCAACGTCCCCCCGCTCAGCCCTTCGGCGGATCGGCCGCAAGTTGAGGCTCGAAGCTGATACCGACAGATCAGGCTGTGACAGTCTTGCGGGATCTTCCGCCGAACCACCGGACTTTAGTTTTTCTCGCTGATTGTTGCCGCAATCCCGAGCAAGCCGACGGGCGATAGCAAGGATAGGCCCTGATGCCTGGCGGAGGGTTTATCCATGCGCCGCTGGTCGCTTCTGCTCTTGACTCTGGTTTGGCTCGCCCCAGTGGTCGGGGATCGTCCATTCGCTCAGGAACGTACTCCCATCGGCAAACCGCCGCCTCCTCCCAACGACCTGCCCCTGGTCGAAAGGGTCATCAAGGCTCGCAAGGAGTATCTGGAGGCGCTGGAAGAACTGCGTGCCCACTACATCAAGCACAGTGACCTGGAAAGGCAGAAATGGGTCGAGGACGAGATGATGGGCTTTCATCGCATTTCCAAGCGGGCCTATCGGCTCGACCTCGACGTTCCGCCGCCGACCCTGAAGCCGGAGTACAACATTCCCGAAGCCAACGAACTCTACCGCAAGGCCATGGCGTACAAGGGCCGGAACATCCTCGGAACGTCCGAGGACAACATCCGACGGGCGGAAATCCTGCTTCAGCAGTTGCTCAGCGATTATCCCCAAAGCGACAAGATCGACGATGCCGCGTATCAACTCGGCACCATTTACGAGAGCCGGGTGTTCAAGCAGTACCGCCGGGCTGCCAGTTACTACGAACGGTGTTTTCAGTGGAACCCGAACACCGAGACCGACGCCCGGCTCCGGGCCGCCGAACTGTACGACAAAGTGCTTCAGGATCGCGGCAAAGCCATCCAGCTCTACCGCGAGGTCGTCAACCGCGATGGTGATCAGAGCCGCGTCGATAAAGCCCGGAAGCGGCTGGCTCAGCTGAGTGCGACGCCTCCGTGACCGAAGTGGAGTGGGCCTAGCCCACGGCCATCGCCGCCTTGCCGAACAGTTGCCGGGTCACTTTCCGAATCACCTCCGCGGCACGTTCGACTTGCGTTTTGGAAACGTCCAGGTGCGTGACCATGCGGATGGCGTGGGAACTGGTGGGAATGGCCAGGACCCCGTGCTGTTTCAGCAGGTTGGCCACGATCGGGGCCGGCGATCCGGGAGCGGCCAGCACCGGTCCCGCACCGTTGCCATCGGTCGCGGCTGAGGAGGTCGAGGGCAGCGGCGACTCGATGACCATGTAAAGGATGTTCGTCTCGATTTTCGGCGGGTAGAGCCGAACCCCGGGGGAATCGACGACGGCCTGGGCGAGGATTTGGGCGTTGTCATGGTCCTCGCGAAGCCGCTCGACGTGGTGATCCAGAGCGTACAACGCGGCAGCGGCCAGGACCCCGACCTGTCGCATTCCACCGCCCAGCACCTTGCGAATCCGCCGGGCACGAGCCACCATCTCTTTCGTTCCCGCCAGAGCCGAACCGATCGGGGCACCCAGCCCCTTGCTGAAGCAGATGGACACGGAATCGAAGTAGCTGGCCCATGTCTTTGCGGGGACGCCCGTCGCCACCACAGCGTTCATCAGGCGAGCACCGTCGAGGTGCATGAGCAGGCCGTTCCTCCTGGCCCATTCGGAGATGGCGGCGATCTTCTCCAAGGGGAAAATGCTGCCTCCGCCGCGGTTGTGCGTGTTCTCCAGACAAACCATGCGGGTGCGGACCTGATGTTCGTTGTCCGGTCGGATCAGGCCGACCAATTGGGACACGTCCAGAATCCCGTGCTCACCCTGCACGGTCCGGCACATCAGGCCACTGAGGACCGCCGGTCCCCCCGCTTCGTAGTTGTAGAGGTGGCAACCGGCCTCGCAGATGATCTCGTCGCCGGGTTGTGTCTGTGCCCGGAGACAGATTTGATTCGACATCGTTCCCGAGGGCACAAACAAGGCAGCTTCCTTACCCAGCAGTTCAGCGACCCGCTCCTGAAGCCGATTGACCGTCGGATCGTCGAAGAAGACGTCGTCGCCAACTTCCGCCGCGGCCATCGCCGCCCGCATTCCAGGAGTGGGTTTCGTGACGGTATCGCTGCGCAGATCAATGTAGTGAGACATCACCGGAGGTTTCCTCGGGAGGGCACGAACAGGGCCTCGCCGTCATTATAATGGCCAGAGGAACTCAAACCCGGGAACGCTCCGGAGCGGCGATGGCCGGCAACACCTTTGGCAAACTTTTCCGCGTCACCACCGCTGGCGTCAGCCACGGGCCGGGGTATCTGTGCATCGTTGACGGATGCCCTGCCGGTCTGCCGCTGTCCGTCGACGATCTGCTTCCCGATCTGCGTCGCCGTCGTCCCGGCCAATCGAAGATCACGACCCAAAGAAAAGAGGAGGACGTTCCCGAAATCTGGTCCGGAGTCTTCGAGGGCAAGACCGACGGCACCCCGATCGGCATCCTTATTCGGAACGAAGATCAACGCAGCGCGGATTACTCCGAAATCAAGAACAAGTACCGACCCGGACACGCTGATTTCACGTTCGATGCCAAGTATGGCTTCCGCGACTACCGCGGTGGAGGTCGGTCCAGCGCTCGGGAATCGGTCTGCCGGGTAGCTGCCGGGGCCATCGCCAAGAAACTGCTCGCCACGGTCGGTATCCGCATCCTCGGCTATGTCGTCCAGGTCGGCGAGGTGCGGGCCAATGTACCCGATCCGTCGCAAATCACCCTGGAGCAGGTCGAGGCGACCCCCGTTCGCTGTCCCGACCCGGAGGCTGCCGAGCGGATGATCGCCCTGATCGAAGCGGTTCGGAAGGAACAGGATTCGGTCGGCGGCATCTGCGAACTCGTGGCGACGGGGGTTCCCGCCGGTCTGGGTGAGCCGGTCTTTGACAAACTCAAGGCCGATCTCGCCAAGGCGCTGCTCTCCCTGCCCGCGGTCATGGGCTTCGAGTACGGCAGCGGCTTCGCCGTGGCGACCGCGCGAGGCAGCCAGAACAACGATCCGTTCATCCCAGGCAGAAACGGCGGCATTACCACGGAGACCAATCGGCACGGGGGCATGCTCGGCGGCATCAGTTCGGGGTTGCCAATCGTCTGCCGCGTCGCCATCAAACCGACGAGCAGCCTGCCCAGGGAACAGCGCACCGTGACCCGCCACGGCGAGCCGACCACCATCGTCACCCGAGGCCGACACGACCCGTGCCTCCTGCCGCGATTCGTGCCGATGGGCGAGGCCATGATGGCTCTCGTGCTCGTCGATCACTGGCTTCGATGGCGTGCCGTCCGCGGCATTCTTGAGGGGGACGGGGTATGACCGCCACACTTCGCTGGCTCTTGAACGAACTGTTCGACTACGCCGGTATGTTCCCCCCAGCTCAGTTGCCATTGGCGGAAGCGCTTCAGAAGTATCGGGAATACCGCCGGTCCGCCGATGCCTGGATGCTCGGAGGTTTCGTTTGCCCGCTCCAAGAGCTTTCGAACCTGGGACGCAGCGACGAAGCCATCCCGGTTTGCGTCGTCCTGCCATCAGCGGCGAGCCAGGAAGAATTCCAGGCAGCAGTCGATCGTGCTTCCAAGGCCCTCGGCGAGTATCTGAAGCGTGGGCCGGTGCGGTCGGTCGAATTGCGGGTTTCTCCCGAAAACTTTGACCGATGGTGGCAATCAGCGAAGCAAGCCATCCCTGCCGATGTGTCCATCTACGTGGAAGCCCCTGCTGGGGAATCCCTTGAAGAGCAGCTTCTTCGACCCCTGGCCCAATCCGGTCAAAAGGTTGGCTTCAAACTCCGCTGCGGCGGAGCGACCGCGGCCGCTGTTCCCACGTCGCCTCAGGTGGTTCAAGTGCTGGCCGCCTGCCATCGCCAGAAGATTCCCCTGAAACTGACTGCCGGGCTGCATCATCCTTTCCGCTGCCACGACCCAGCCATCTGCGGTGAGAGTCATGGATTTCTCAACATGTTGCTGGCCGATGCGCTGTTGCGAGAGGGCAAGATCACCGAAGCCGAGGCAGATGCCCTGTTGCACGATGGCAACGCCGAGCATTTCCGCTTCGATGACGAAGGGTGCGGATGGCAAAGTAGGTTCGTATCATTCAGCGCGATGCAGCGAGCCGGTCGCGGCATCGTCAGCATCGGCAGTTGCAGCTTCGACGAACCCCGCGACGACCTTCGCAAACTTGGCTGGCTGTGACCCATGCACCCGAGCAACGATCCCGCCTTGCGTTCCTTTGTGCCGGTTGGACCGGATTCGCACTTTCCCATCCAGAACTTGCCCTACGGGGTGTTCCGCTGGAAGGGCGAAACGGACCAGCACATCGGGGTTGCCATCGGCGATTATGTTCTCGACCTCGGCTGCGTCGTCGAGGCCGGTTTGCTCGACGACGTAACTGGAGCCGACGAACTTTTCACGGCGAATGACCTCGGACCGTTCATGGCTGCTGGCAAGAGCGTGTGGACCGCCGCCCGCTCGGCGATCAGCCGATTGCTCCGCGACAATGAGCCAACCTTGCGAGACCATCCAACCCTTCGTCAACGCGCCTTGGTGCCGATGACGGAGATCGAGATGCTCCTGCCGGTCACGATCGGCGACTACACCGACTTCTATTCATCCCGGGAACACGCTTCCAACGTCGGCACCATGTTCCGCGGACCCGACAAGGCGTTGATGCCGAACTGGCTGCATCTGCCCGTCGCTTATCATGGCCGAGCGAGTTCCGTCGTCGTCAGCGGCACGGACTTTCGCCGGCCCTGCGGACAGAGCAACCGAAGCGGATCAGCGAGGCCGAGCTTCGGCCCGAGCCAAGCCCTGGATTTTGAACTGGAACTGGGCTTCCTCATCGGGCCGGGCAACCCGCTGGGGGAACCTATTCCCGTGGCCGAGGCTGCGGACCACGTGTTCGGCTGCGTCCTCGTCAACGACTGGAGCGCCCGAGACATTCAGCAGTGGGAGTACGTTCCTCTCGGACCGTTCCTGGGGAAAAACTTCTGCACGTCCATTTCGCCGTGGGTGGTGCCGATGCTGGCTCTGGAGCCGTTCCGCGTTCCCGGGCCGCCGCAGGATCCGGAACCGCTGCCGTATCTGCGTTGCCCTGACGATTGGGGACTGGACATTGAGCTTGGAGCCTGGCTCCGTCCCAATGGGGCAAACGACTCGGAACGCATCTGTCGTACCAATGCCAAGCACCTGTACTGGAACGTGTGTCAACAGGTGGCTCATCATACGGTCAACGGCTGCAATCTGCGGACGGGTGATCTGCTGGCCACGGGAACCATCAGCGGGTCTGATCCGGGAAGCTATGGCTGTCTTTTGGAGCTGACGTGGAACGGCACGAAGCCGCTGAGCTTGGGTGGCGGCCAGACCCGCACTTACCTGGAGGACGGCGACAGGCTGACGTTGTCAGGGTGGTGTCAAGGTCAAGGGTACCGAGTCGGGTTCGGCATCGTGACGGGGCGGGTTCTCCCGGCTGTTCAGAAACCGGGCTAGAAAATCGGGTCGTCCCAGGACCGCAGCTGGTTTTGCAGTTCTCGTAAGGACAAAGACAACCGCGGAACTTTATCCAGCTCCTCAGCCAGAGTGTTTACGGCCGTCCGTGTAGTGCGAACCCGGACCACCTCCATTTCAAGACGCCGCAGCCACACCGGCAGGTCCAGGCCTGCTCCGAGGGGACGGGCGACGAAAGGTTCCATCTCCCGTAGCAAGCGGGGCAGGGTCTCGGGAGTCTTTCCCAGACGGGCTTCTTCCATCGCCGGTTCAATCAGGGCGCAGAGCCGATCTTGGGCCAGGCTGGCCGTGAACCGCTCCTCGAGCCGGTCCGAAATCGTCCGCAGCTTGACGCCGTGCTTGGACTCGAGACGAGCCAGTTCCCGCAACATCTCGTCGGCCCGGGCTGAAACCAAGGCACCAAAGGCCGTCTGCCACAGTACGGCCGCCGTCCATCGTCGTCGCCGGGCCAGGATTTCGTGACAGTGAGCATAGGGCCGATACAGCCAGACATACCGCTCATAGTTTACCCGCAATCGCAAAAAATCGAGCAGGATGTGCAGATTCTCCCCGAAATCGGATTGCGGCGTCGTCGTGTTGTAATCGCGGTAGATGTCGTAATTCTCGGACACCGCATGGAGGACGATTTCCAGGTAGCGGGCTGCCTTGGAGCGGGGCAGGCGACCCTGTTCGAGATCGGCTGTCAGCAGGGAAGGGGCTTCGGAGGCTTCCTGTTGAGTCCAGTAGTCCAAGAACTCACCGACACCCCGGTGCAGAATGCCGCGCAGGTTCCCCAAGGTCATGAATCGCGGCGTGAATAGCTCGTTGCCGTAGCGCCGGACAAACTGACGAAGCCCGTCCCATTCGGACTCGTCCGCGATGGATTCCAGAACGCTCAGTCGCAGCGTCTGGCTATGTTCCGTCCACAGGCGGACGAAGGGTCGGCTCAGGACTTCCAGGAGGTTAACGAGGATTACGTCGGAACTGCTTCCCCATTCCTCGGACGCTTCCAGAACAGCCTCGACGCAGGCAGTCAAACCGCTGAAAAACAGGCGGTCAAACTCCGTCACCCGTTTTCCTGCCGTCGGCTTGATCCGCTCCATGTCGCGGGCCAGCCGCAGCAGGTGGAAGGCTTCGCGAAGCAGACCGATCCGCGGCAATCCCTCGATCAGCAACCGCAGCGTCGTTTGAACCAGTTTCGCTTGCAGAATCTGCTCCGGCTTGCCCCCGGCATCCAAAGGCACGTAGAGCAACGGCCTGCCGCTGATTTCCCGGACAAAAGCGGGCAGCAGGGCCTGGACCGCCGCCGGATCCCGTCGGAGCAGGGCATGGTGGAGGTCGATGGCGAGCAACTCCCAGCCCGTGGTTTGCTGGAATGTCTCTGGCGACGTTGCCACGGAGGACTGACGCACCGCCGCAATCAAGGCCCGAATCGCCAGGGTCAGATTCAATGCCGTGCCGATGCCCATGTCGAGAAGCTGGTCCTTGATGGCCCGTCGGCGGTCGTACTCGATCATGGACTCGGTCGAACCGAGCGGGTCAGGGATCGGCAGCCGATGAAGGGCGCCAAGAAAGTCGTGCAATTCCTGCTGGAAATGCTGAGCCGTTTTCAGCCAATCTCCAAAGGAATCCCGCCACGGAACCGGATCCTGCCGCCGCAAGCTGAACCGTGCCGTGATCTGCCACAGGCGGGCGACAACGTCGAGGAATTTCAGATGTCGGGCGATCCCCTCCTGCCGGCTTTCCAGGGGGAACTCCGCGTCGGGCTTCGCCCCGGCCTCGGCCAGCGCACCCTCGGTGCCATCCTCAGCCGTGTCCTGATAGCTTTCGTCAACCTCACTCGCCTCTTCGCTGTCCTCGTCCTCTTCGGATTCCGCAAGGAACTGCTGATCACCCTCTTCAAGCCGCGGCACACTCCATAGCTCTTCCGCGTTGGCTTCCAGATAGTCGAAGAACTTCTTGACGAGTTCCAGGTTCGGGGCTGGGTTCGTCCTCGCAGTTTCCTCGGCCTCCGAGGTCGAAAGCGCTGTCAACAGCCAACGCAGGGCCAGACCGAAAAACGAGAACTCGCCCTCCTCCAGCGGAACAAACGCGGACTGGCTGAGCCAACTCATCAACAGGGCCATCGCGGCTCGCAAGTCTCGGCGTTCCAAAAGAGCGTCCACGACGAGGGCAAACGCCTTGGGCGATTGGAATGCCTTGACGTGCTGACGCCAGAAGGCCAGGTCGGTGGTGGCTTCGCCGCGGTCATGCCACCGGGCCAGGGCCGCGCCGACATGGTCTGCCGAGTCGGCGGCAGCCTTGCCCCGTACATGGGGAACGCTGTTGACTTCGCAAGTGCCGAACTGGTCCCACCATTCCGCCAAGGCTCGCATTCGCGGAGTCAGCTCTTTCCGCAGGGCATGCCGTCCCGTCGCCGCTGCGTCCCCGAGAATACGCGCGTACAGCGTGAAAAGCAGTTCCATGACGCGCGTCAAATCTTCGATGCGCGGATCGGGAATGCTGTCTTCCGCGGCTGAGAACAACGGAAAGTGACCCGCGAATCCCAGCACATTCCAGGGGTCGACCAGCGCGCCACAACGGATGCCACGGCGAATGAGGTCCTCGATTTCCGGCAGCACGGCGGCTGCCTCCTCCAACTGGCCGGCCTCGGCGTGCTTCATCCCCAGCGTCAGCCGAACGATGATTTCGCAAAGGATCCGACTTGATGCCGTGGGAATCGCATGAGCAAAACGGCGGCTTTCCTCGGGATAACCCATGCCAGCGAAGAGAATGGCCAGATGACGACGCTGAAGCTGGTCGGCCCGATGAACCGCCACGAAGTGGTTGAGGAATTGCCGAACCTGGGCGAAGGGCTGCCGCATGCGTTGCGCTTCCTGCCGCAGCCGCTCACCGTGCCCTCCGGAGACCCGATCGAGCCAGAAGCGATAAAACGCTTCCCGATTCGCCGCGATGCGGGGAATCAGCGTGGCCAACGTGACCGAGGAGTCATAAGCATTCGGTCCGCTGCCCGTGATGGCAGAGGCCATCAGCATCGTCCCCGCCAGCACCGTGGAAGCTTCAAACAGCAACTCCTCCCGAGATCGCTCAGAGGTGGAGCCACCGGCGATGTATCTCAGCAGTCCCTCGAGAACGACGTCCCGTGCCACGAAGCGACAAAAACGCCCGTGTTTGTCAAGCCGGTGAGGGTCCCATTCGCCGAAGATGTGGTTCGGTCGCCGATTCGCAGGGTGGGAATGGTCGTAGGCTCGCGGATCGAGAGCGATTTCATCCACGGCTTCCAGGTCGAAACCGGCCTCCTGGAGGATGCTGGAGTCGGTTTGTTGCAGGATGGATATGCAGTTGTCCAAGACGGCAGCCAGCCGCCCGGGAGCTACACCAACCCCGCGGAAATACAGCGGAATCGGGCAGACTCGCTCGTGGTCGTAGATTTCGCCGGTCCAACGTGTTTCCAGCACCGGTATGGGCCGATAGCCGACGAAATCGTTGAGCTCGCGCAGGGCCTGGGAAACGATTTGCTCGGTTTCCTCCCACGGGCCTTCCTGGCGTAAGACCGCCTCACACATCCGGGCCAGGAAGAACGGTTGGAACAAGTCGTCGTCGTTCCAGTGAAACAGCAGATCCGCATGATGCCGGCGGTAGGCTTGCGGAAGCTTCTCGAAGGCCAACTCGAGGACAGCTTCGGCCTGAGTACAGTTGGAGAAAACCGGCGATCCGCTTTGTCGCAGATGGCCCAGCTGGTGTGCCAAGAGATTGCGTAGTTCAAGCCAGATTCTCTGCTTCCCCGACCGAGCCAGGAGATCGTAGAGGTCGGCAAGGTGCCGACGGAATTTCGCATCCGGCCGACCCGTCGAGAGATTCAGATAGCTGAGGACGGCTTGGATTCTGGCAAAGTCCGTAGCTGAAAGCTCCGGGACATTCACGGCGTCATCCTCGGGGGCTACTCCTTCATTCCATCATACTAAGGGCCGAAAACTATCGGCAGACCAGCGCTGCCTACAATGATGCCGGTGGCTTTGGGATACCAACGGGAGTGCTTTGCACAAAGGGCAAGGATATGTGGCAGGTCATCTATCCCGGTTTCGTCGGCGGCAGAACAGCGGTCGGGCTTTTGCTCGTGCGTGTGGTCATGGGTTTGGCCTTCATCCTGCACGGCTGGCCGAAGATTCAACAACCCATGAGCTGGATGCCGCCGGAAGCGCCGATCCCCGGCATTCTCCAGGCCTGCGCCGCAGTTGCCGAGTTCGGCGGAGGCATTGCCCTGATTCTCGGTCTGCTGACGCCGCTGGCTGCCCTGGGACTGGCCATCACCATGGCCGTCGCAACGTTCATGGTTCACATTCCCGCGGGCCACGCCTTCGTTCCTTCCAAGCCGGGCGAACCCTCGTTTGAACTGGCGGCTATCTACCTGGTGCTTTCCCTTCTGTTCATCCTCGTCGGTCCGGGATCGCTCTCCGTGGACGCCCTGATTTTCAAGCCGAAAGGCGGTGGCAATGCATGATTCACCTGCGTCCGGACAGCGAGCGTGGTTCCACGAAGTGGAGCTGGCTTGAAAGCCGTCACACGTTCTCGTTCGGTGAATACTACGATCCCCGGTTCTGCGGCTGGGGTGTCCTGCGCTTTCTGAACGAAGACCGGATCGCGCTCGGCATGGGCTTCGGCATGCAGCCCCATCGCGATCTCGACATCCTGACCGTGGTGCTGTCGGGCAGCCTGTTGCACAAGGACAGCCTGGGCAATGAGTGTGTCTTGCAAAGCGGCGACATGCAACTGCTCAGCAGCGGGGAAGGTGTGCTGCACAGCGAGATGAACGCATCCACGGAGGAAACGCTTCACCTGCTGCAAATCGGCATCGAAGCTCGCCATAAAGGACTTCCCCCCAATTACCAGATCGGCACCTTCGCCGCCGAAAACTGTGTCGGTGGCTGGTGCCTCGTGGCCTCACCGAACGAAGAAGCCGACGCCTTCGTGATCCAGCAGGACGCCTGGATCTGGCGAACGTTGCTTGCGCCGGAAGGCGAAATCCGTTTTGCCCTGGCTTCGGGACATTCGGCCTGGCTTCACGTGGTATCTGGCTCGGTTCTCTTGGAAAACCATCTGCTCAAAACGGGCGATGGCGCTGGGATCAAGGACGAACCCGAAATCGTGCTGGAAGGGTGTGAACCGGCTGAAGTGATGTTGATCGAGCTGCGGGCGTAAGTTCCCGGATTTACCCGGCGGGAGCTTGGTCCGAGCAAAGACGCCGCGCGTACTTGCAGACCTGGGAGCCGTCAGCCGACGGGGGTATAATTCCAATGAACAGGTCGCCTAGGCTTCATATCGCACGCAAGCTACTCCCATCTCAGTAACCGACGCCGGATACGGCGTAAGGAGGCAGACTATGGATGCCTTCCGCGACACTCTACCATCTGTGACCGAAGCCCCGGCTGCTGCACCGCGTCCCATGACCGAAGCGCAGAGCCTGACACACCGGCCGCGCTGGAGTCCGATTTGGCGGCCGATGATGCTTTTCGTCCCGTTGGTTCTCACGCTGGTGCTCGTCAACGGGGTCGTCGGTGGCTTGTCGGTCTGGGAGTGGATCGGGCTGCCGATGGCGGGACTGTTCTTGTGGACGCTGCTGGAATACCTCATCCACGCCTTCGCCTTCCATCCTCGTCCCTTGTCCGGCTGGCTCAAGGAAGTGCAAGCCTCCCACGCCATGCATCACGCCTACCCGAAGCGGCCCGAGTACATCGTGGCCCGGTATCGCTTCACGGTTCCGGTAGCCGTATTGATTTTCCTCCTCCTGGGGCTTCTCATGGGGGACTGGCAGCGAGCAAGCTTGATCCTCGTCGGCACCGTGATCGGCTACTTGGCTTACGAAGCAGTACACTGGAGCATCCACCGCCGCTGGGCTGTCCGGTTCTTGCCACGCCGCTTGGTTCTGCATCACCTGCATCATCACTTCAAGGATGATCAACGCTGCTACGGCGTCAC
>JANWWR010000130.1 GCA_025055835.1 Gemmatales bacterium
TCCCATCAGGTGCGGCCTTTCGTTATCAGAGGACTATAAACAGATGACTCAGTTGGTCTGTGTTGATCTTGAATAAGTAATATAAACGAAGTCTTTCGGACATTTTACGCACAATGCGATGCCACTATGAATGAGATACCAGGAGATAATATGAGCCTATATTGTTAAGCATTTTGCGATTCTAATACATAGAGAAAGACTTTGTGGTTCCAATTGTCGCTTTCTGTAAAAAATGCGATCCTTTGCTCTGAGGATGTATGTCCTCTGTTGAGTTGTACTGGAGGTAAACAGTGGCCTAATCGCCACCACTCCAGAGGAGTACCCGAGTGTAAGTTCCTTGTTAGGTTTGTATCAGAGGTGGAAACTGGAGCTGTTACTTGGAGGAGCTGTTTCAGAGCTTCTGCGCGGGTCAGCCACGGGTTTAAAGCAAGGAGCCTCGTTAGTGAGGGACAGGTTGCGGCGGTAGCCAGCGATTGGTTTCCACTTGTTCCTGGCAGCGATGCTGGAAGATGACCTCATTGTCAACGTCGTACTGCACGACGGTGTACTGGTTCCAGCAGGGGCACGCGATAGCTTCGCACAGTCGGTCCCGAAGTAGCACTGGGTAGAGTGGAAGCACTCCTTGTCGCTGTTAAACAACTTGGAACTCAAAGTCGGAATGCTCGGCATACCATAGGGCCGAGTTCGCATCAACAGTGGGTCGTGTCGATCAGGTATCGGCTGGATACGAAGACCACTTCGTGTGGGGCTAGTGCCTGCCATTCAGTTTGTGCCATAAGTCTGTTAAACCGCCAGTTGCAAGGTCCAGAAGGCGTAGTTGGGACAGAACATCGCGTCATGTTCGTTGAGTTGCGCGGTATCGAACAGATAAGTCGGATCGCGGACAGGTCCGTTGTCAGTATCGAGGAACAGAACTTGCTTGGGCGAATGGCAAATGGAGCATGATGTAGGGCTTCGACTCCCAGCCGCACAGGACTTGGCAAGGGGTGTCTTGCTCCAGCTTGGGGGGCATCGACGCACACGACGCAAAATGGTTTAAGCAGCCGTCTTCATATATGTTCATATATGGGTCGCTTTCACTGTCGCCGAGATACCAGAGTTGGATGGGCAACTTGCAGCCGAGGTGGCGGATGAGATGGATGCAGACCCAGACGCTGGGGAAGTATTTCAGGCCGCCGCCGGCGATGACGATGCCGCGGTCCTCAGGATAGGGGTGTCGGCTCGGCTTGAGACTGTCAGCGAAGCGGCGGGCCATGACGCGGTGGGCCTCGTTGACGTTGGGCCAGGAGGCCCAGCCTGCGGGCCACGGGCCGGGCGGGGCATTCTCGATCAGTTGGATCATCTCGTTCACCGTCATGCCTGGACGAGCCGAACTTGGGCTGACTTGTGCCATCGACCACTCCTACACGTCTTCCACGGGGATCGGAACAGGACTGCCGGTGACCACGCCCGTCCTCTGGCCCGAATCGCCCCCCGATCCACCGGCACCCGATCCGGAAGCGTTTCCCGACGCCGAGGCGCTGGCGGAGCCACCCGCGGGTCCCGAGCTGCTGCCCGGCCCACTGCCGTCAGCGGAGCCACTGCCCGACTCGGAACCAGAACCGCTGTCCGATCCCAAACCGGACGATCCCGAACCGGAATCTGACCCGGAGGCGGTGATTCCGGACGCGGACACGCTTCCGGCCGTCGACGCACTGGCGATTCCCGAACCGGACTGCGATCCCGAGCCGGCGCTGCCGCTGCCCGAGCCACTCGCGGACCCCGAGCTGCTGCCCGACCCGCTGCCCGAACCACTGAGGCCGGAACTGCCGCCCGAGCCGCTCTCGTCCGGAGAACCGCTGGTTCCCGATCCGTCCCCGGACGATCCACTGAATCCAGAGCTTGCTCCCGATGTCCCGCTCTCGTTCGAAGACCCGCTGAGGCCCGAGCTGTCAATGAGCAATCCACTCTCACCCGAGGAGCCGCTGAGCCCGGAGCTTTCACCCGACGAGCCGCTCTCGCCCGACGAGCCACTCTCACCAGAGGAGCCGCTCGAACTTTCCTGGCAGCAGCCCAGCGCGTACACCGGCAGGCCGTCGTGGGGCGACAAGCCCACGAAACGCATCAGGTAGCGGCCGATGCGCGGGAACTCGCAGGTCGAGTAGCCATAGAGCGGCACGCCGTCAGCCATACCCAGGAACCGGGCCAGCACGCGCAGCACGGACGTCTGGAACGCCGCCGGCCCAGAACCGGAGCCAGGGCAGCCGATGGCGAACAGCGGTACGTCGCCGTCCCGCCCCACGAACCGCGCCAGGTAGCGTTGCTGCGCGATCATTGGTTGATGTCCACCACCTTGCATGGGAAAAGCATCTGCCAAGTCTGCGTGGCAACGTCGTAGCGCTGGACGACGCCAGGGTAATAGCCGTGCTCGTCGGGCACGTTGCTGGTGATCAGCACGTGGGCCTGGTAATCGCCGTCGTCGAGTCGAATGACGGCCCAGCGCAGGTACTGCGTGGTTGGGTCTGATGGGTCCGGTTCCTGCACCCACAGCACCCGCGCCGAACCGTGCGGCAGGTTCTGGAGTTTCTGCGTGTCGCCGGCGATGATGTCCGCGCCGTCGTAGAGTTGGTCGGGATCGACCTGCAGACGCGCCGGCACAACGCCGGCGACCACCGCCAGGCCGATCTTGCCGGCGGCGATGGGTTCCAAAAGGACGGCAAATTTGCCTGGGTGAAATTTTCGATTGGGGATGATCCCTTCAAAGGTCACCTGTCGCTTGAACTCGTCGAGGTTGTCCGGCGGCACGACGATCGGCTCGGTGAGACCGAGGATGGCGAACCGACCCTGATCGGCCCCCGAGGCGTTCTTGACTTTGACAATGCCGCTTTGCCGGAAGAACGGGGAGGCCTCGGTGCCGAACTGCTTGTGTTGGCGGACGGCCAGGGCGGC
>JANWWR010000005.1 GCA_025055835.1 Gemmatales bacterium
ACCAAGTACGGCGAGACGATGCAGTTCATGACCCTGGAGGACGAATGGGGCTTCGTGGACGTCACGTTTTTTCCTTCGCCGAACAGAGAGCGGCTGTCTGAGGGCGACCGGGCAGCTCACGCTGCCCGCTCGCCTCACGACATTGATCTGGCGAGCGGAGGGCGTCAGCCCTCCGGTGCAGCGAGCGGAGGGCGTCAGCCCTCCGGTCCCCCCTTCCCCAGCGCCACCTATCTCGGCATGGGTCCGTACCTGGTCTGGGGCACGGTCGAAGAGCAGTACGGCGTCATCACCGTGACCGCTCAACGCTTCATCAAGCAGCCCATTTCTCCGTGGCCTGAGGAAACTTGACTGCAAACCCACCTTCGCCGGTTGTCCCCGCCCCGTCTCACGCGGACAATACCATACACCCAAGCGAAGGAAGGATCGCCAAGACGACCCAGGCCGACCAACGAGGCCAAACATGCCCCGACCCTGGAAGCTCGCCGCCGTGCAGATGGATTGCCATCTCGGCGACATTCCGTTCAACCTGCACCAAATGACCGCTCGGCTGCGAGAAGCCGCCAACGAGGGGGCCAAGCTCGTGGTGTTCCCGGAGTGCATCCTGTGCGGCTACTGTTTCGAGAGCCGGGATGAGGCCTTCGCTCACGCCGAGCCGGTGCCCGGTCCCAGCGTCGAAGTCCTCATGCTGACGTGTCGGGAGTTGGAAATCTACACCGTGTACGGCCTCTTGGAGCGCGACGGCGACCGGCTGTTCAACACGCTGGCCCTGGTTGGTCCAGAAGGGCTGATCGCTTCCTATCGCAAGATTCACCTGCCTTTCCTGGGCGCGGACCGCTTCACCACGCCGGGAGATCGGCCGTTTGCCGTTCATGATTTGAACGGGCTGAAACTCGGCATGAACATCTGCTACGACGGCAGCTTTCCCGAGTCGGCCCGTGTCCTCACGTTGCTTGGCGCCGACCTTATCGTATTGCCGACAAACTGGCCTCCGGAAGCCCGGCTCAATCCGCTCCACGTCGTGCTGACCCGCGCTTTCGAAAACCGCGTCTATTACGCCGCTGTCAATCGCGTCGGCGAGGAACGCGGAGTGCGCTTCATCGGTCTGAGCCGGATCGTCGCTCCGGACGGCACCTTGCTGGCAGTTTCCGAATCGGATCAGGCGGAAATCCTCTTTGCCGAGATCGACCCGACTCAGGCCCGACGGAAGCGGATCGTTCACGCCGCGGGCAAGTACGAACTGGACCGCATCGCCGACCGCCGACCGGAGATGTATGGCCCGCTCCTTCAGAGGGAGGAACGGGCATGAACGTGCGGGTCGGGCTGAGTCTGGTCATGATGCTCGTCTGGCTGGGACTGTTCGCCTACTTTTTGCTGAAGTATGAGCATTTCCGCGATCCGCTTTCCGGCGAGCCGATGGTCGTGCTGCTGTGGTTCCTGGTGGCCGCGGCCCTGATCTGGAATGCCTTGAGAGCGTACTACAGTTGGAAACCGAGTCGCCCACCGATTCGACGACCCGATGAGTGAAGCACAAGTTAAGACATTGATTCTCGAAACCTCCGGCCGCGTCGGCATCGTCGCCGTGGCCCAGGGGCAAAGCATTCTCGCCGAACGGCATTTGGATGAACGACGGCGCCATGCCCGCGATCTCGCCCCGGCCGTCCGCGATCTGCTCCATCAATTCGGCTGGAAGCCGACGGACATCGCTGGCGTGATCGTCGATCTCGGACCAGGCAGCTACACGGGGCTGCGCGTCGGAATCATGTCGGCCAAGGCGTGGGCCTATGCGACGGGCTGTCGGCTCATCGGCGTACCGGCGTTTCCTGCCGTGGCTTTGCAGGCGACAGATCCTCTGGAAGCGAACCCGGAACCAAGACGCATCTGGGTCATCAACGACGCTCAGCAGAACCGGGTTTATTGCCAACGATTCGAGATAACCCAGACGCCGTCACAAACGGATGGGCCGAAGGCGTTGACGAATCTTTCGGTCCTTCCCGTGGAGCAGTGGCTTGCGGAATTGAGCGCCGAAGACTGGGTCAGTGGTCCCGGGCTGCGGCTCCATCGGGACAAGCTGCCGCCTGCGGTGAAGGTGGTGGCTGAGTCCGCCTGGGATCCGCGACCGCAGGCCCTACTGCGTCTGGGATGGGATCGGCTCTTGCGCGGTGAGAGCGACAACGTCATGGCCGTTGAGCCGCTCTACGCTCGCCGCAGTTCCGCCGAGGAGATGTGGGAAAAACGCCACGGAGGTTAAGAGCCTGGCAAACTTTTGCGAACGAGACGATTCAAGCGAATGAACGCCAAGTGACGATGATAGCAGATGACGGCAAATTGCGGGCAGCGAAAATCTGAATCGGGACTCAAGAAATGGCTTCTGTCGCTCAGCGCCAAGACGGCATTATCACCAGCCTGGGCGGGGCGGTCCTCGAATTCGTGGAAGCCTGGGGCGATGTGGCGTCGTTTGCCGGCTCCGCTCTGTGGTGGATGTTCACGAGCCGTCCGAGCCGGGGCACGCTGACGCCGAACTTCTATCAGATCGGTGTTCGATCCGTGCCCGTCATCGGCATCACGGGGTTGTTTATCGGCATGGTTCTGGCCGTGCAGAGCTACGCCGACTTTATGAAATTGCCCGGCATGAGGGGCTGGTTGGGCGTGGCGGTCAACGGCAGCGTGATCCGGGAGCTGGGTCCCGTTCTCGCCGCGACCATGCTGGCCGGACGCATCGGCAGCGCCATCGCTGCCGAGCTGGGCACCATGCGGGTGACGGAGCAGATCGACGCCCTCATCTGTCTCGGGGCGAACCCGATCCGCTACCTTGTCGTGCCGCGGTTTTTGGCCTGCGTGCTGCTGATCCCGCTGTTGACGATCCTCGCCGACTTCATGGGCGTCATGGGCGGAGCCTTCATCGCCACCCAGTACTTCGGCATCGAGCCGTATGAATACTGGACGCGCTCCCAGCAGGAGGTCGGCTTGTGGGACATCGGTACGGGCATCTTCAAGAGCATGGTGTTCGGCGCGGCGATTGCCGTCATCAGTTGCCATCGCGGGTTCAACAGCAGCGGGGGAGCGGAAGGCGTAGGCCGAGCCGCGACTGACGCCTTCGTGCTGTCTTTCGTCGCCATTCTCGTTCTGGACTTCTTTCTGGCGATGTTCTTCAACTCGGTATATGCCCGCTTGTGGGGTTGATCGGCCATGAGCTCCGAACCGCTGGTTCGTCTGGAAAACGTCGGCATGCGCTTCGGCGGGCAGCAGGTGCTGCGCGACATCAACCTGAACATCCACCGTGGCCAAACCTTAGCGGTCATCGGCGAGAGCGGCTGCGGCAAAACGGTGCTTTTGAAGCTGATCATTGGCCTGCTGCGTCCGACGTCGGGGCGGGTTCTGTTCGACGGCCGGTCCTTGTTTGAACTGAGCGAGGCGGAGTTGACCCGCCAGCGGCTCCGTTTCGGGTTCGTGTTCCAGATGGCGGCGCTGTTCGACTCGCTGAGCGTGTTCGACAACATTGCCTTTCCCCTCCGGGAACACACTCAGCGGAGCGAGGCCGAGATCGCCGCCGAAGTGCGTCAGCGACTCCAGGAGGTCGGCTTGTCTCCCATGGTGGAGAGCAAAAAGCCGGCGGAGTTGTCCGGGGGCATGCGGAAGCGCGTCGGCCTGGCTCGGGCCTTGGTCATGAACCCGGAAATCATCCTCTACGACGAACCGACGACCGGCCTCGATCCGGTCATGAGCGATGTCATCAACGAACTGATTCTTCAGACTCACAAGCGGCGCGGCGTCACCAGCGTGGTCGTGACGCATGACATGAGGACGGTCGAAAAGACCGCCCATCGCGTGGTCATGCTTTCCCCGTTGAGCAGCCTCAAGCCGGATGAGCCGCAGATCCTTTTCGACGGCGACCTGGCGTCCCTGCGTGCCTGCACCGACGAGCGGGTCAGCCGATTCGTCCGCGGCGAAGCCGGGCCGCTGGCATTCGCCGGATGAAGTCCAGTTGCGAAGGCGAGGGATGCCATGAACGACCAGGCCATGAAGTTCCGCATCGGGGTCTTCGTCCTGTCGGCGGCGATCCTGCTGGCCATCCTGATCATCCTGTTTGGCCGACTGCCGACCGTGTTCACCCGCCAGATCGAGTACACGGTGCGGTTCCAACAGGCCCCCGGCGTCGAGCCGGGCACCCCGGTCCGCAAGTCCGGCATCAAGATTGGCGAGGTGACCTCCGTGGACCTCGATCCAGCCACCGGCATCGTCACCGTCCGCCTCGTCGTCGATCCGAAGTACCAGTTGCTCCAGAGCGACGAAGCGACCCTGGGTCGGGGACTGCTCGGCGATACCACGGTCAATTTCGAGCCAAGGCCGCAGCGGCCCGAGCAGGAACCGGCCCCGACGGGCTACGTTTTCGAAGGCCAGATTTCCCCGGACCTGGCGGCGGCGTTGCGGCGAGCTTCCGATCTGATCCCGGTCACCGAGGGCACCTTGCAGGAGATTCGCGGAGCGGTTCGCGCCATCAGCGAGGCGATTCCGGAAGTGCGGCGGACCAATACGGAAATCCAGATCGCCGCCAGCAACTTCGGCAAGGCGGCAGAAGGAATCGACAACCTGATCCGCGGCAATCAGGATCGCCTGATCCGCGCGGTGGATGCCTTCGTCGAGGCGGCCGGGCGGACCACCGACCTGCTCAACGAGGAGAACCGCCGCAACTTCAGCGCCGCCTTGCAAAACGTCCGCAATGCCAGCAATCGGCTGGAAAGCCTCGTCCACGAAACCGAGCAGCTTCTCGCCGAGAGCCGCAAGACCGTCAAAACCGTCAACGATCAGGTCGAAACCGTGGGCAAGAACACCGACGCCTTTCTGACCGAAGCCCGCAGCTTCGTCAAGAACACCAACGAACGCATCGACGCGGCGGCCAGGCAGGCCGAAAACCTCATGGCGGAATCGCAGAAGACGGTCAAGCTCGTCGGCGACCGGGTCGAAAGCGTGGGCCGAAATGCCGAGGCCCTTCTCGGCGAATCTCGCCAGACGGTCCGGCTCGTCGGGGATCGCGTGGACAGCACTTCCCGCCAGGCCGAAGAACTCATCAAGGAAAGCCGGGTCGTCGTCAAGCAGGTCGGGGACACGCTCAATCGCACCGACGAAGTGCTGACCAATTTGCAGGCCGCGACCAAGCCCTTGGCTGAGCGCGCTCCCTCCGTCATGCGGAACCTCGATGAGACCTCGATCCGCATCAACCAGATCAGTTTCAATCTGGCTGAGTTCACGAAGCAGTTGAACCAGCCCAACGGCACGCTGCAAAAGCTCGTCAGCGATCCCGCCTTGTACAACAACGTCAATAACCTGGCCGGAAGCTTGAGCCGGTCGGCCAGCCGCCTCGACGTCATCCTCCGCGACCTGGAACTGTTCGCCGACAAGGTGGCCCGTCATCCGGAACTGCTCGGTGTCAGCGGCGCGGTCAATCCCAGTTCCGGCCTGAAGCGGTGAGGGCGAGGCTGAGACCGTGATTCTGAATCGGCTCCGCTCCTGGCTGTTCTCTCAAAGACCGCCGCCGGATGTCGTTCTCCTCAGCCGTTCCGGCTGCCATCTGTGCGACGAAGCCAGGCGGCTGCTGGAACAGCTTCAGCTCGAGTTTGAATTTGCGTTTCAAGTCCTCAACGTCGATGCCGATGCCGAACTGGTCAGGAAGTACGGCGACAAAGTGCCGGTGGTTCTCCTGGCGGATCAGCCGCGAATGTGGGGCAAGATCAATCCGGCATGGCTGCGAAGACTGATCAGCAAGTCGTGTCCGAGGCGACGACAGCCGAAGACGTGAGTGAAAACTACCAAAAAAACCCCGCTGATCTCCCTGGTGACAGGTCGAACAGCGGGGCCGGAACAGAGAAGAGGCCGAAACCGAACCTAGGCCGTATCCTAAATCGGCCATGTCGCTTGTCAAGAAAAAAATGAAAAAAATGCATGAACCGATTTCCTGGTACAATCGGCTTAACTGAATGACTGAACAGTAGCCTGTTGACTGAAGATTTGTCGAAGGTGCGGGCGACAGGGATCAGGGTGAGTTCATTCGCCGGGCCGTCTCTTCTGCTTTCCGCAGAACGCGTAGCAGGTTGCCGCCCAGTATCTTGGCAATCTCCTCCCGCGAATGGCCGCGGTTGAGCAATTCCTGGGTGATGTACGGAAAGCAGCCCACGTCCTCCAGCTGCTGCGGCGTCAAACTGATGCCGTCGTAGTCCGAACCCAGCCCGACGTGATCCACTCCGGCTACCTTGATGATGTGCTCGATGTGGTCCACGACGTGATGGACGCTGCCGCTCGGGATCGGATGTTCCTTTCGCCATGCCTCAAAGGCTTCGCGGACCTTCGCCTCGTCCTTGTACTTCTCCCTCAGCTGCCGCCAGACGCGAAAAGCCTCGCTGGACGCCCGGACCCCTTCCGGCAAAAGGAAGCCGGGGAAGAAGTTGACCATGACGACGCCGTCTTTCTCGCGGATCAGGCGCAGCACGTCGTCCGGGACGTTGCGGGGATGCTCGGCCAAGGCGTAGGCGGAGGAATGGGAGGCGATCACCGGGGCTTGGCTGACGCGGATGGCGTGCCGCATCGTCTCCGCCGAAACATGGCTGATGTCCACGAGCATGCCGAGTCGGTTCATCTCCCGGACGACCTCCTCGCCGAACGGCGTCAGCCCGCCGTGTCGCCGCTCATCGGTCGCCGAGTCCGCCCAATCCAGCGTCACCGAATGGGTCAGCGTCATGTAGCGGACGCCCAGCCGGTGATACAGCCGCAGCACGGAAAGGGAATTGTCAATGGAATGGCCGCCTTCGACGCCGATCATCGAGGCGATCTTGCCCATCTTGCGGATGCGGAGGATGTCGTCGCTGGTGTCGGCCATTTCGAAGACGTCCGGATACGTCCTGACAATGCGGTGGATGACGTCGATCTGCTCCAGCGTCGCCTTGACCGCCGCCGGGCCGCTGTACTCTTCCGCCTCAACATACGCGGACCAGAACTGGGCCCCGACGCCGCCGCGCCGCAGCCGGGGAATGTCCGTGTGCAATTTCGGCTGATGTCGGCGCAGATCGAGGATGCGAAATGCCCCATCGCCTTCCTTGCGGAACTGATACGGCAGGTCGTTGTGCCCGTCGATGACCAAAGCCTCAGAGTGCAGAGCGAGGGCTTCCTCGCTCAGTTCGACCCGGCCTCGGTTTTCTCCAGCCTGAGTCGATTCGAGAAATGCCGAGCACATCGCAATCACGAGCCAAAGCAGAGTTGCCAAGCGGGGCATGCATCCTTCCTCCGAGAGGCCAAAACCACGGATAAAACTATTGATCCCGACGCAAAACGGCTTATTTTGGAAATTGATGTCGTTGAACCAGGGCGAACCGCGGTTCGACACCTGCCCAAAACATCCCGCCTGAGATCAACCGTATGATTCGAAGTGTTGCCATCTTGTTGATCGGCGTTGCCTGGAGCCAGGTTCTTCTGAGTGCCGATCCGCCGGCTCCGTCGGCGAAGGAACCGCTCGATCCGGAGCATGCGGCCAAGATGGCCCGTGGGCTGGACCTGTTCAAGAAGCACGTTCGGCCGGTCCTCGTGCAGCGTTGCCTGCGTTGCCACGGCGGCGAGGTGACGGAATCCGAATTCGACATCACCGACCGACCGCATCTGCTCAAAGGCGGCCTGGCTGGTCCCGCCATCGTGCCCGGCAACAGTCAGGCCAGTCTGCTCTTCCACGTCGTCAACCACTCCAAGAAACCACGGATGCCGCACAAGGAAGACAAACTTCCGCAGGAAGCCATCCAGCACATCGCCCAGTGGATCGACCTCGGTGCGCCGTTCGACAAGCCGTTGGTCGAGCGCGAGGAGGCGGTGGCCTGGACGAAGCGGGTCGTGCCGCCGGAAGCTCGGCACCACTGGTCGCTTCAGCCCCTGCAAAACGTGCAACCGCCGCCAGGTGTCGCCGGGCACCCCTGGGTCCGCAATCCGATTGACCAATTCATCCTGGACCGCCTTCAACAAGCCGGGTTGGAACCCAATCCCGTGGCCGACCGACGCCGCCTCATTCGTCGGGCCTACTTCGGCCTCCTGGGTCTGCCACCTCGTCCCGAGGAAGTCGAAGCCTTCGTCGCCGATCCCGCTCCCGACGCCTACGAGAAGCTGCTGGATCGCCTGCTGGCCAGTCAGCATTACGGCGAGCGCTGGGCGAGGCACTGGCTGGATGTGGCTCGCTTCGCCGAGAGCCACGGCTTCGAGCACGATTACGACCGACCGACGGCGTATCACTACCGCGATTTCGTTATTCAGGCGCTCAACGACGATCTGCCTTACGATGTCTTCGTCCGCTGGCAGATCGCCGGGGATGAACTGGCCCCGGACAACAACCTCGCCCTGATGGCGACGGGCTTTCTGGCCGCCGGAGTGCATAGCACGCAAATCACCAAGAACGAGGTCGAGAAGCACCGCTACGACGAACTGGACGACATGCTCGCCACCACCGGCTCGGCCATGCTCGGTCTGACGCTCGGCTGCGCCCGCTGCCACGATCACAAGTACGATCCCATTCCGCAGCGGGACTACTATCAGATGCTCTCGGCCTTCACCACGACAGTGCGCAGCGAGGTGGATCTGGATCTGGACCCGGAGGGCTATCGGCAGGCCAAAGCGGCGTTCGATGCCGAACATGCTCCGTATCAAGCTGCCGTCGATGCCTTTATCCGCGATCAATTGCCGAAGCGTCTGGCCGCCTGGGAGGCGTCTTCCGCCAGCACGGCCTATCGGGAAGGGCGAGTCTGGGTCGTCATCGAACCGACGGATCTGAAATCGCAAGGCGGAGCCAAGCTGACCTTTCAGCCCGACGGCTCGATAGTCGCCGAGGGGAACAACCCCTCGTTCGACATTTACACGGTGACGGCCAAAAGCGAATTGCCGAGCATTCGCGGCATCCGTCTGGAAGCGTTGGCCGACGGGAAGTTGCCCAAGGGCGGTCCCGGGCGGGCCGGTAACGGAAACTTCGCTTTGTCCGACTTCCGCCTCCAGGTGCTGGGAGCGACCGGCGAAAACGCAACCGGCCAGGAATCCGAAGGCCGATCCGTTCCCCTGATTCGTCCACGGGCCAGCTTCGAGCAGAAGGGCCTGCCCGTGGCCCAGATCGTCGATAACGATGCCAGGTCGGCCTGGGCAGTTGATCCGCAGTTCGGGAAAAACCATCAAGCGGCCGTGGAATGCGCCGAACCCCTCACAGACGCCATCGGCAAGACGCTTCGCTTCGCGCTGCACTTCAACAATAACGCCGGGCACAATCTCGGCCGGTTTCGCCTGGCCGTTACGGCTGCCGAGAACCTTGATTTGAAAGCTGACAACATCCCGGCTGACGTCCGCCGGATTCTCCTGACCGCTGCCGATCAGCGGAGTGATACTGACCGGCAGAAACTTCTCGCCTGGTACGCCGAGCGGGATCCTGAGTTGCAGCGGCTTCGACAGACCGCCGCCGAGCATCTGAAGAAAGCCCCGAAGCCGAAGATCGTCAAGGCCATGATTTCCACCGAGGGCCTGCCGGCGGTGCGGCTGCATACGCAAGGCGAGGATTTCTTCCCGGAGACGTATTTCCTGCGGCGAGGTGATCCGGCCCAGAAAGAGGGCGTCGCTCCGCTGGGCTTCTTGCAGGTGCTGACGCGGACCGACAAACCCGAGGAGCGTTGGCCGGTGAAACCGCCGCCGGGTTCCCGCACCTCCTTCCGCCGCAAGGCCCTGGCCGATTGGCTCACCGACGTTGAATGCGGAGCCGGGCATCTCCTGGCCCGGGTCATCGTCAATCGCCTCTGGCAGCATCACCTGGGCCGAGGCATCGTCGCCACCGCAAACGATTTCGGCACCCGCGGCGAACCGCCCACGCATCCCGAACTGCTCGACTGGCTGGCCGCCGAACTGATCCGCCACGGCTGGAAGCTCAAGCCCATGCACAAGCTGATCATGTCGAGCGCCACCTACATGCAAAGCACGGCCTTCGACCCGGCCAAGGCGGCGAAAGACCCGGACAACCGGCTGTTGTGGCGACGCCCCATGCGTCGGCTCGAAGGCGAAATCATCCGCGACGCCATGCTCGCCCTCAGCGGGGAGATGGACACCCGCATGTTCGGTCCCGGAACGCTCGATCCATCCAGTAAACGCCGCAGCATCTACTTCACCGTCAAACGCAGCCAGTTGATGCCGATGATGGTCGTCTTCGATGCTCCCGAAGCCCTCGTGAGCATCGGCGAACGACCGACCACGACCATCGCCCCGCAGGCCCTCCTGATGATGAACAATCCCCAGGTGCGAACCTATGCTCGGGGCTTTGCTCGGCGTCTCCTTGGCGACGAGAACGAACCGTGGTCCGAGATCGTCCGACGTGGCTATCGCTATGCCCTGGGTCGGGTGCCGGAGGCCGAGGAGCAGGCAGCCTCCATCGCTTTCGTACAACGACAACTGGAAAGCTATCTGGCCGAGGGCAAGGCCGACGCCCGGCAGCTCGCCGTCGCCGATTTCTGTCAGGTGTTGTTCTGCATGAATGAGTTCGTGTACGTGGATTGAGTCCGCCCCGGAGAACCGCTCATGCCCGACCGCATTCCCGCCTTCTTCGCTCCGCCGTCGCCAGCCTATCCGAGCCGCCGCGAATTCCTGCGTCGGGCCGGCAACGGCTTCGGCATGATCGCTCTGGCCGGATTGTTGCAACAGCAGGGACTTCTGGCGTCGAGCAGCTATCGCAATCCGCTCGCCCCCCGGCCGGGCCATTTTCCCGCCAAGGCCAAGGCGGTTATCTGGCTGTTCATGAACGGCGGGCCGAGCCAGGTCGATACCTGGGACTACAAGCCGGAACTGGCCAAGGTGGACGGCAAGGACCTGCCCGGCTTCGACAAGCACACCGGCTTTTTCGCCGATCAGGTCGGACCGCTGATGAAGTCGCCGTTCAAGTTCCAGCGGCACGGGCAATCCGGGGCCTGGGTGTCGGAACTGTTCCCGCACATGGCCCGACACGTGGACAAGATGGCCTTCATCTATTCGTGCTGGACCGATTCCAACAATCATTCCCCAGCCCTGTTCAAGATCAACACCGGCATGAGCCGCATGGGGTTCCCGTGCCTCGGTTCCTGGGTCACCTACGGCCTGGGCACGGAGAGCCAGAACCTGCCCGCCTTCGTGGTCATGTACGACACCCTGGGCCGCGGCATTCCCAAGGGCCACTCGCAGAACTGGGGCGCGGGTTTCCTGCCCTCCATTTATCAAGGCACCGCGTTGAAACCTCAGGGCCAGCCGATCGAGGACCTGATCCGTCCCGCGGAGATGTCCCCCGGCCAGCAGCGGGCACAACTGGATTTGCTCAACCAGCTCAATCGTCGCCATGCCGAGCAGAATCCCGCCGAGGCCGACCTGACCGCCCGCATCGAGTCCTTTGAACTGGCCTACCGCATGCAGATGGCCGCTCCCGAAGCCCTCGATGTGGACCGGGAACCGCAGCTGGTGCAGCGGCTGTACGGCCTCGACAATCCGAAGTGCGCTCACTTCGCCCGGCAATGTCTGATCGCCCGGCGGCTGGTGGAACGGGGCGTCCGTTTCGTGCAAATCTACAGCGGCGGCATGGAGAACCAACTCAGCTGGGACGGGCACATCGACATCCAAGGCAATCACCGCGGCTTTGCCCAGGAAACCGATCAGCCCATCGCGGCCTTGCTCGAAGACCTCGAAACCCGCGGTCTGCTCGACTCGACGCTGGTCATCTGGGGCGGCGAGTTCGGCCGGCTGCCGGTGTCGCAGAAAGGCGAAAAGCCGGGACGCGATCACAATCCCCATGCCTTCACCGTCTGGCTGGCTGGCGGCGGCGTCAAAGGCGGCGTGCAGCACGGGGCCACCGACGAGATCGGCTTCAAGGCCGCCGTGGACCGTGTCAGCGTGCATGATCTCCACGCCACGATCCTGCACCTGCTGGGCCTCGACCACAAGCGGCTGACCTACCGTTACAACGGGCGGGACTTCCGCCTTACCGACGTGCATGGCAACGTGGTCACGAGCATCCTGGCGTGATTTCGCTGGCCATCACCGACTGCTGAGCAGGCCGCCGCCGGCGGTGCCCAGCCCCAGTCCACCCCGCTTGCCCAGGCCGCTGCCGGCCAGCGAGGGAATGATCTCGAAGATCACGCCAAAGTTGTTCTGAAGCGGTTGATAGGTGAAGCCGAAACTGACCTGAATATCGGAACCGACCCGCGTCAGCACCAGGGCGTTGCCCAGGTTCTGATTGTCGCCGAAGTCGTAGGTCGTCGTGAAAGCTCCGGACCACTTGTCGTTGAACGCGTATCGGCTGCTGACCACTACCGCCGCGGTGCCGACCGGCTCGATGGTCACAAAACCGAAGTAGAACTGCACCCGCTCGGGTCGGTCGAGGAACAGGCCGAGGTTGAAGTACCGCGCCCCGTCGTCGAACGGATCCACCCAGCCGGTACTCGTGATGGCCGTGCGGTCGCCGATGTTCCAGACGTAGTCGTACCGCAGAAACGCGAACGGATGGCCGAAATTGTCCCGATCCGCCTCGGGGAACCAGGTCGCCTCCACGTTCAGCGTCATCCAGTCGAGAATGTGCTGACGGCCCGGAAATCCCCGCTTCGTCTGCCAACGCTGCTGCACGCCGAAGCGAAGCGATTGCAGATCATCGAGGTTTTCCACGTTCCAGATCAGCCCCCGCCGGAGGGCGTACAACTGCGGATCGTAGATCGGCGACGACGCCAGCAGCCTCTGCCTGCTTCCGTCCGGGGCCGTCATCAACCGCAAGGCCCGCAGGTCACGGCGGGCCTGATCGGTGGCGTCGTCGTCGAGCCGATCCAGCGGAATCAGTTCCCGGAAAGCCACGTCGGAGACGAAGTAGCCGTAGTCGGCGTGGAACAGCACCTTGTGAGCGATGCCGTTAACGTTGAACAAGTCGCTGGCCACGTCGGGATAGACGGCGGTAAACGGAATCCCCGCCCGCACTCCGCCGCCGCCGTAGAGTCGGGCCGTGCCGTTGTCCTCGGCCAGCGTCTCGGACCAGTAGGAAACGTCGAAGACGCCATAGGGCACGACGTTAAACGGCCCAAGTTGCAGCGGAAGATCCAGCTCCTGCCATAAATCGAGTCGAGCCAGGCCGGTGCGCGGATTCAGGGGGTAGTCCGTCGAAGGCGGCAGCAGACGGAAACGGGCAAATTCGTCGGGCACCGTTTCGTTGAAGAAAACCGGGTTGATGTCACTGGTCGGGTAGAAGTTTGCATACCCAGCCGAGGCGTGGACGAAGTAGGTCAGCCGGTCGAAAAACGAATGCCCGATCAGGTAGCCGTTCACCCGCGGCAGCCATTCCGTTTCCGTGACCCAGGGTCGGATGTGTGGCTGGACGTTGATCGTCCACGCCCAGTCGTCCACCTGCTGCTGGACCCAGAAGTAGGTTTCCTGGTTCGGATCGTTGTCAAACTCCCGCTTGTAGTATTGCTCCAGAAAATTGCGGTCGCTCAGGTAGGACACCTGGGCCAGGACGGTGAAATCCTCACCAAGCTCCTGCCGATGCCGGGCCAGAAACCGGCCACGCCACGGATTAAGAATGTCGTAGGTTCGTGGTCCACCGAGGATGTCCGTGTCAGCATTGTCGTAGATGCCCCAGCCGCGGATTTCGGTGCTGTACGCTCCGGGAATGCCGAACAGTCCGACGCCTTTGGTCAAAAACTGCGTCCCCAGGGCCGGACCGCGTCGGCTGAGGTAGTCCGTTTCCAGGGTCCACTTCGTGTTCGGCGGGGCGGAGCTGCCCACGAGCTGGAAAATGTCCCAGTCGAGCATCAAGCCGACGCCGAACACTCGGTCGGTACGGAAGCGGACCTGTTCCAACGGGCCGAGCGGATCGCGGAGATCGCCTTCCAGATGGGGCACATAGAAGAACGGCACGTCAAAAGCCCTTAACGTCACGTCGTCGGCGGTGGCCCACAGTTGCGTCAGCATCGCCGGCTGACCGGTGATCGGATCCAGAAGCGGTCGGCCAAACCAACCCTGCGCCGGAACCTTGCGCTCTTCGACGGTGGCCCGTTCGGCTTTGACCGTCAAATCGGGATCGGAGGGCAGTCGGCTGGCGTAGAGCAAGGCGTTGTCCGCCTCAAACCGGCCCTCGGCGACCTGCCGAATTTCCTTAGCCCGAACGTGAATGGTCTCCGGCAATTTAGGCACCCGAACCGCGATCTCGGCATTAATCAACAGCGCAACATTGCGCTGCACGTCATAAAACACCTCGTCCGCTTTAAGCATCCGGGTAATGCCGGCGTCGGGGCCGCGGACCGTTGCCTGCCGAATCTCGACGTGGCCTTCGAGGTAAATTTCGACCTGTTCCCGGGTCGGCTCGCCCCGGTCGATGCCCTGCAACAGCCGCTGCCCGTCCAAGCCTCGCGTCCAGATCACCGCCCGGTCGGTGCTGATGTCCACGATGCCGACGCCGAGGATGTCCTCGATGGTGATCGTCACTCCGCCGCTGACAATGGCCGCTTGCTCGCCGTCGATCTGGAGAAACTCGGTCCGATAGCCGGTCGAAAAGCGGGGCGTGATCTGGATTCGCCGCGGCCGGTCGGTCGAAAACGCTGTCGGGCCAGGGACTTCCGAATCGGGAACCGGGGCGGGACGTTCCAACTGCGTCGGAATGACCTCGACGACCTGGGATGGCCGTCCCTTGCCTTCGGTTGCGCGGCCGGCTGGACGCGCAACATTCTCGGCACCTGTTTCCGAGGCCTCCATCCGGCGTCGAAGGAGGGCTTGGCGTTCTCGAACCGCCGCCAGATACAAAGGATCCTCGGGAGCGGGGTTGGTGACACGACGTCGATCCTTGAGCCGAACTTCTTCCGTGGTTTGGAGTTCGAGAAAGGTCTTGTCCTCGCGGCGGCGTCGGCCCTGTTCGTCCGTCAGCACCGCGTTTTCGCCGTAAATCATGACACGGACAGGCTTTTCGCGGCTGGCCTCGCCCAGCTCGACCCAGGCCGCCGCCCGCTCCATGTTCCAGCGCAGCAAGCCATGTTCCACCGTGACCGGCCCGCGCAACAAAATCACTTGATAGTTGCCCTCGGTCCAGACCACGGATTCCGACCCGCTCAAGGAGATGGGCCGAGTCAGGTCGCCATTTGCAACTGCCTTCTGAGTAAGGACTTGTGCTAAAGTTGCGAGGCCGAGCAGGACCATCCACGCCCGCAGCATCGTTCGTCGGTCGCTGACAAAACGGCGTGAACCCACCGCCTCTCCCCGGCCGAAGCGCAACATTCTCCGCCTTGGACACCCCATTCCAAGGGCGGCGGATGATACGGGGCCGATCCCCCCTGTCAAGCCGAGGTCGTTCCCGCCTCTGCTGCGCAACCCACCGACTCATAACGACTTCCTGACCGCTCGCCGAACGAATCGCCACCCCCGGGCCTGGGGGTTCCGTCAAATCCTCTCCATTGTCTCATA
>JANWWR010000009.1 GCA_025055835.1 Gemmatales bacterium
CGGGTGGGTCATGCCGGTTCGGCTCGGAGGCAGCGGCCAATCTGGCGTACCGCCTGTTTCAGCCGCAGTTCGTTTTCCACCAGGGCCAGCCGCAGGTAGCCTTCTCCCGCCTCGCCAAAGCCCCGCCCGGGACTGACGGCCACCTCGGCCTCCTCCAGAAGTTTCATGGCGAAGTCGATGGAACCCATCCGCCGCCGCCACTCCTCCGGGTACCTCGCCCAGACGAACATGCCGGCCTTTGGCTTGGCCACTTCCCAGCCGATCCGCCGCAAACCGTCCACCAAGACGTCACGCCGATGCTGGTACTCCGCCGCTTGCCGAGCTACGAGATCATCGCAATGCCGCATCGCTACGATGGCTGCGATTTGAATGGCCTGGAAAATACCGTAGTCGTAGTAGCCTTTGATCGTCGCCAAGGCCCGGATCATCTCGGCATTGCCGGCGCAGAAGCCAATTCGCCAACCGGCCATGTTGTAGCCCTTGCTCATGGTCGTCGTCTCGACGCCCACCTCCTTCGCCCCCGGCACGCTGAGAAAGCTGGGGGCCTGGTAGCCGTCGAAGCAGACGTCGCCGTAGGCGAAGTCGTGAATGATCATGAAGCCGAACCGCCGGGCCAACGCGACCAAATCCACAAAGAAATCCCGTTCCACGACCGTGGCCGTGGGATTGTGGGGAAAATTGACGACGACCACCTTGGGCCGGGGATACAGATGTTCCGCGATATGGGCGACGTGGGACAAGAAGCGATCGGGTTGAGTGCACTCGGCACTGAGAACGTTGGCGGAAGCCAGGGCGATGGCATAGACGTGGATGGGAAACGACGGCGCGGGAACTACCGCCGTGTCTCCGGGCCCCAGGAGGGCCAGGCACATATGACTGAACGCTTCCTTGGACCCTAGACAGGCGATGATCTCGGTTTCCGGATCGAGTTCAACACCATGCCGCTTGGCGTACCGCAGAGCGACTTCCCGGCGGAGATTGAACAAGCCGTTGCTGACCGAATAGCGGTGATTACGGTCGTCGTGGGCTGCCTCGCAGAGTTTTTCAATGATGAGGGGATCGGGCACATCGGTGGGATTGCCCATGCCGAGGTCAATGACATCCCGTCCGGCTCGCCGCATCTGATACTTGAGGGCATTGATCCTTCCGAAAAGGTAAGGAGGCAGCCGTTGGACGCGCTCGGCGACCTGGATGCGAAACGGAGTTTGCGGGATGTTCGGCTCGTTTTGCATAAGGCTTGGGTCCGTGTGCGGCGAACTGCGGAAGAGAAGGTCTAGGCGGTCGTGGCAGCGACGACTGGTTTAGCGGCTGGCGCACCGTTGCCGTTCTTCAGGGCCAGCCGTTCGAGAGCATCGAGCAGTTGGTCCACGCGGAATGGCTTGTACAGGACGATCTTCAATCCTTCCTGGCGGGCCTTCACAATGGAATGACTGGCATCGTAGCCGAAGCCGCTCATCAACACCACGGGCACTCCGGGCCGGGCCTGCCGCAACTGGCAAAAGATCTCATATCCATTCATGTCCGGAAGGCGGATGTCGGCCAGCATCAAGTCGTAATTGCCGAGACGAGCCATGACCGCGGCCTCTCGGCCGTCTCGGGCCGTCTCCACGATGCAGCCCCAGCGGCCGAGGATCTGATGGGCCGACTTGCGGACCTTCTCATCGTTGTCGGCAACCAGAATCCGCAGCCCGCGCAGGCGGTGCAGCTTCGCATCACTGACCGATTCCTCGGCCGCAGCCGGAGCCAGCGACTCGCCGACCTTCTGAATGCACTCCTTGATCGCCCGGGCGTTGCTCAGGATCGTCTGGAGCCGCTGGGTCATTTCCGGATCATGGCCGATGTACCGATCCATCAACCCCGTGGCCGCCTGCAAGATTTCGTCCACGGGCAGGGCCACTTCGCGGCTGATGGCTTCGACCGATTGAGTCGTCGAACAGCGTCGTTCGGCCACGAGCAGTTCCAGAGTATGGAGGGCGTAGGCGATCTCGCGGCAGAAAATCTCCAGAAACTGCCGGTCCTGCTCCACGAAGGCATGCGGCTTCGGACTCTCGACATTAAATGTGCCAATGACCTTGTCGTGGTAGATGAGCGGTACCGTCAGCGAACTGCGTGCCCCAGCTGCGCCTTCGAGATAGAGTGGGTCTTGGGTCGTGTCGTAGCACAGGTAGCTCTTGCCCGTGGCGGCCACGTAGCCGGTCACGCCGTTGCCCTGCGGCAAGGGGTAGAGAACCCGGCGAGCTGCTTCCTGGGTCAATCCCTCGGTGATGAGCGGTTCCAGCCGCCCAGTCTTCTGGTCAAGAAGCCGCAGCTCGATGACGTCGTAGTGCAGAATCTCACGAGCACAACGCAGAATGTTGGATTTCAGCAGGTCAATTCGCTCCTCGGCGTTCAGCTTGGCCAACTCGCCAGGGTCAAGAGCGGCCAGTTCCGCGCCGGCCTGATGGATAGCATCGAGCTTCTGCTGTTGCTGCCGCTCGTCGGTCACGTCCCGCCCCACGCCGATGAAATGGGTCAGCTTTCCCTCCGGCCCATAAACCGGCGTGACGTGGAACTGAATATGTCTGCCGCTGGACAGTCGAAAGCAGGTCGAAACAGGACCGTCACTCAGGGCAGTATGGAAGGGGCTGTATTCGGGACCGAGGACTTCCGGGGAATTGAGGGCCTCGAAGAAGAGCTTTCCGGAGGCGGGTCCGCCGCACCATTTCTCGAATTGGGGGTTGGCCCAGATGATGCGGAGGTCAGGATCGACGACGACGACCCCATCGGCCAGCAATTCGAGGATGCGATCGGCCCGCAGAAGAAACCCCGCCTGTTCGATCAGAGCCAAGCCTCGGGTATCGGCATAAATGCCGTCGAAACGTTGCCGCTGGAGCATTCCCAAGGCGGTGGAAACGCTATCGGCCTGGACGAACTCAGCGTCAGACCAGGCTTTGGGCAGATTGTTGCCAGGCAAATCGTGTCGCAGGACGAGGATGCGCGGGCGCGAACTCACGGACAGGACTCCTTTGGCGGGGATACCTCTTCCCTGCCGTGAAAATTATAAGACGTGCCATCTGGGCTAACAAGGCAGCTCGAAGCGGTTGTACGGACACCGTCGGCGATTCGATCGCGTCCTGCGGATTGTGCAGCCTATGGCTTCCCTCCGTCGTTCCCGCTTCCCGCGATTTCGAGAGCAACGTACAATGACCATGCGTAGAAATAATGTGATCCGCTTAAAGGAAGATTCTCCCCGTTCAGGTAGCCGGACAGGGTACAGGCGTCGTCTAGGGTCCGCCCAGACATCGGGAGGGGAAGCGGCATGCCCCGGGAACTCACGCAAACGGAGGGGAACGGACTGGCCCTTGCGGCCGACATCGTCTCTGGGGAATACTCCCTCCCCGCCGAACGCTGCCTGGAAATCTTCCGCCTCATGGTCCGGGCCCGGACCATGGAAGAGCGGATGATCAAGATGAGCAAGTCCGGCGAGGGCTACTTCTGGATCGGCGGTCCTGGCGAGGAAGCCTTTAACGTGCCTCTCGGTTTGCAGGTCAAGAAAGGGCGGGGACCAGACTACGATTTCCTCCACCTCCATTATCGAAACAGCGGAACCCTGATCGCAATGGGTATGCCGGTCCTCGACGGCATCCGCCAGATGGCCATGACCTGGACCGATCCGCACTCCCGCGGTCGGAACTTCGTCGGCCACTACTCCGTTCCCGAATGGAACGTCCTACCGGTGTGCTCGGTAATTGGAGTCAACTGGGTAAAGGCTCCGGGAACAGCCCACGTGCAAAAACGGCACGGCGGGGACGGCATCACGATCGTGGTTGGCGGCGATGCCGGTACGGCAGAAGGTGATTTCAACTCGTGCATGGTCTGGAGCACCCGGCCTGGCCATGAGTTGCCGGTGCTCATGATCGTGATGAACAACGGCTACGGCATCTCGACCCCGGCCTATACGCAGCACTCCGAACTGCACATCATCGACCGAGGTAAACCTTTTGGGATCCCCGGCGAAGTCGTGGACGGGAATGACCCCATCGCCAGCTGGCACGCCATCGACCGGGCCATGCGCTATGTTCGCAGCGAGCGAAGGCCGTACATGATCGAGGCCCTCGTTTCCCGACTTTACGGTCATTCCTCATCCAGCGGAGCGATGCGCGTCAGGGATGAGCGGGACTGCCTGGCCGAGTTTGAGCACAAACTCATCGAAGCTGGCGTACTCGACGAGGAAGCCGCCGCGAGGATCCACAAGGCAGCCCAGGACGAATGCGAGAAGGCCCTGGAACAGGCCCTCAAGGAGCCGAAACCGACGGCTGCTGATGTCCGCCGATTCACCTACGCCTCGAGCGACTACGACGTGGTTTATCCGGACGACTACACCGGGCTGCCCAACGGCGACTGATGATCAGAAGAAGCGATCCGGCTGCGAACACGAGTGACACGGCATGGCAACACTGGTCCAAGCAGTCCGCCTCGCTCTCCACTACGGCGAAACCTATCTGGGCGTGACCGACATCTTTGGCGAGGACGTCGGGCCACCGTTGGGCGGCGTGTTCACGGCCACCCAGGGCCTTAAAACCGCCTGGAATACTCCGCTGGATGAGCGGGGCATCCTCGGCATGGCGATGGGAATCGCCTATGCCGGCGGAAGACCTGTCTGTGAAATCCAGTTCTGCGATTACGCCTTCAACACCATCGACTTGATGAAAATCGCAGGCAATCAGCGGTGGGCCAGTGGAGGCAACTACGAGATGCCGATCGTGCTCATGACGCCGAGCGGCTCCGGCATTCGCGGAAGTCTCTATCATTCGCATTCCTTTGAAAGCTGGGCCTCGCGTCTGGCAGGTTGGAAGATCGTCATGCCCAGCAACGCCCTCGACGCCTACGGGCTGATGCTCAGCGCTATTGCCGATCCCAACCCAGTCATGGTGCTTCTCCCCAAAGCGCTGTTGAGGGTCCGCGGAGAGCAGAAGATCCCTGGCGAACCAGAGGACGAAGAGGAACTCAAGCGGATGATCGACGCTCCGGTCGGTGACCGCACTGGCTGGCAGCCGCGTTGGCCTCCCGTGCAGGAATATTTCGTTCCGCTCGGAAAGGCGGCTTTGGTCCGCACCGGTCATCACGCTACCGTGGTCAGCTACGGACGCACCTTGCCCTTGTGCGTCAAGGCCGCCGACGAACTCCGCGACAGTGACGGGTTGGAGTTCGACGTCATCGACCTCCGCAGCATTTTTCCCTACGACTGGCATGCCATCAGCCAAAGCATCATGAAGACAGGGCGCATTCTGATCGTCAACGAAGATACGGAAGTGACCAATTTCGGGGAGCACCTGCTGCGGCGGGTCATCGACCACCATTACTACGATCTGCTGGTTCGGCCACGGGTCTTGCTAGGGCAGCACATTCCCGGAATCGGACTGAACCAGGAGTACGAAAAAAACAGCGTGCCCCAATTGCCTTCCATTCGGGAAGCGATGAAGGCCTTGGCCACCGAGGAGGCGTAGCCACTGTGGACTATCGTCTGCCCGAACTCGGCGAGGGAATCTACGAAGCGGAACTGGTCGCCTGGCGGGTTCAGCCTGGCGATTCTGTCCGTCGTGGTCAATCGCTGGCCGAGGTGTTGACGGACAAGGCCAGCATGGAATTGCCGTCCTCGTTCATCGGCGTGATCGAGTCACTCAAAGCCGCTCCAGGCAGTCGGATCAAGGTCGGCGAAGTCGTCCTCACCTACAGGCCGGAGGCGGAGGAGGAGGCTGCTGACCTTTCGCAGGCTGAGGAGAGTCGGGAAGGTGTGAGTTCCGCGAGGGTTTCCGGAGGGCTGACGCCCTCCGCTCGCCTGGGTGAGCCGGCAATGCCCTCTCCTGTCAGCAGAGAGTTGCGAGAGGGGACTGTAATCGCCGTGGACACGGGAGCGATGCGGGTCAAAGCCGCCCCATCGGTTCGGCTCATGGCTCGCCAATTGGGGATCGATCTGACCCAGATTCGTGGCTCAGGACCTGGCGGCCGCATCCTCATTTCCGACCTGAAGGCAGCCATTCAACCCATCCAGCAGCCGACGGCACCGCGGCCCGCACCGTCCCGGCAATTGCCCGACTTCGGCAAGCCAGGAACCCGCATCAAGTTCCAAGGCGTTCGCCGACGCATCGCCGAACACATGGTCCTCTCCAAGCGGACTATCCCGCATTTCGGCTACGTCGATGAAGCCGATGTTACGCAGCTGGTTCGTCTCCGTGAATCTCTTAAGGAACCGCTGGCGGAGCGCGGCATTCGCTTGACGTACCTGGCGTTCATCGTCAAAGCGGTCGTCGGGGCCTTGAAGGATGTGCCCATCGTCAACGCGACGCTGGACGAAGAAGGCCAGGAGATCGTCTTGCACGATCATTACCACATCGGCTTCGCTGTGGCGGCTCCTCAAGGGCTGCTGGTGCCGGTAGTGCGTGACGCGGATCGGAAGGGACTCTTCGACCTAGCCCGGGAAATCGAGAAACTGACCGAGGACGTACGAGCCAACCGCATCAGGCCCGAAGACCTCCGCGGGGGAACCTTTACCGTCACGTCCATCGGCAGCTTTGGCGGATTAATCTCGACGCCGATCATTCCGCATCCCCAGGTCGGCATCGTCGGTGTAGGCAAAATCGTCAAGCGGCCGGTGTACGACCAGAATCTCAACATTGTGCCTGCCGACATCGTGTATTTGTCCTTCTCGTTCGATCATCGGGTGCTCGACGGAGCGGCGGCAACGGCTTTCGGCAACGCCTTGATCCGCCGCTTGCAGAATCCCGCGACGTTGCTTTTGTGATCTTCGAACTCCGCTCGATCTGCCTTACATTCCGTTAGCTTTTGCGAGGGCGGCTAGTTCCGCGAGCATCTGGGCGGCATTGGCGTAGCGCTCCTCGGGATGCTTGGCCATGAGCCGCAGCACCACGGCCTGAAGTTCGATGGGAATGCTCTTCTGATAGCGGGTCGGCTTGTCGGGAAATTCATTGCGGATGCGGTGGCGGAGCCGCTCGGCATCATCGTCCTCGAACGGAGGCCGGCCCGTGAGCACGGCATAGACGATGGCCCCAAGCCGGTACAGGTCAGCCAGGTCGTCGACATAGGCCTGCGGATCAGTTTGTTCCGGGGCCAGCCAGGGAAGTTCCGCTTTTTCCTTCGTCTTTTGAACGGCCCTGAAAAGCGACGAGCCTTCAAGGGCCTTGTACATCATCAGGTCGTTGAGCTTTGCCGTGCCGTCGTGACTGATGAGGATGTCGCTCGGGGTCAGGTGCAAATGGCTCCAGTGATGCCGGGTGGCGAAATCGAGCGCACGGCCCACGTGCATGGCCAGCCGGCAGCCGATCCGCCAGTCAATCCGCTTTTGTTTGCGGTGGCGTTCGATAACCTCGGCGGCACTCTCGCCGACCACGAGCTCCCGCGCGATCCACATGTAGTTATGGGATCGTCCCGCTCCGAGAACGGTGACAAGATGCGGATGGCGAGCCGCCAGGAGCGGTTTGACGACCTGGACGAAACGGTTCATCTCGGAGTCGTTGGCGGGGAACTCGGGACCGAGCACTTTTAGAGCGACGTCGGCATCCTTCTTCAAATCACGGGCTTTGAACACCGTCCCGAGATGCCCGACGCCAAGGACTTCACCCAATTCATAATGGCCTAGCTTGTAACCGCTGAGCTTGCCGAGTTTCTCCCGGGACACCTCCGGGATGGCGTCGGGATCGTGCCGGACTCGAGGCTGGATCACTTCTCCGGCCGGCACTTCGCCTTCTTCATAGCGCAGGTGGGTGTTGCCGACGCGAATGACGTCATTGAACGCGAGTTCGTGCCGATCGATCCGCTGCTTGTTGACCAGGGTCCCGTTGGGGGTGGAAAGGTCGGTGACGACAGCTTTATCCCCATGCACGGCGATTTCGCAATGTGAGCGTGCAGCGTAGAGGTCGTTTAAGACGATGTCGCAATGCCGTTCGCTGCTGCCGATGATGACCGCACCGTCCTCAGGCAGGGCGAAGTACCGTCCCTGGTCCGCCCCTTCGAGTACATACAGGCGCCTGGGCATGGCCACACCCCCGTCGGGAGAGAAACGGCACGTCGGACCACGCTTCGGGAAAAGGGAGCGAGTCTTACCGCTGGGGATCTTCTTTGATCTTCCTTGCCTGAAAAGAAGCTGTCAAGCGAAGCGACCTTGAGGCCGATATTCTCACTCGGATGACCGCCGCTCTCGGCCGTCGCAACGGGAACGGACATCTTCTGCCTTGTCGGGAGGGCCGATGAATCCCCGACGCATCGTGGCTGCCGCTCGTTCCTTGGAAGAATTGGAAGCTTACATCAAAGCGACGCTGTGCAGCCAGGACCGTCTCGACCCGCAACAAACGCCGATCCGGCGGACCTCGTTGAGTCGCGAGGGAAAGTTCTGCGGTGTGCTTTTCATCGCCCACGGTCCCCGCCGTATGCGTTGTCAGGCGATTTGGATCTGCGAGGAGCATCGCATCCTCTGCTACGACTCTGCCGGCAACCGTTTCGCCGAAATTCAACTTTACGAGTCTCCCGAACCACCTGCCCCGGCCGATTTGCCTTTTCCAAGCCAACGCCGGTCTGCCTGACGGATCCGCACAACTGATCCCTTGATTCCGCGTGGTTTGGAAGCCACCATGAGGTCGGTCGGCTCAATCCCCGTCCGCTCCAAGACGGTCCGACCACGAGAGGAGCGAGGGGTCACAAGATGGCTCGAAAACTCCTATGCCTGACATTCACGGCAATCCTGGCCGTCGGCCTGACCGCCCTGGGCCGCTGGGCAGAAGGGCGGCGTCACGGCGAAGGACGGTGGGTCGAGATCGCTCCCGGGGTCCTCCGCTCTCCGGGTCTGCCCGCCGCTCACGCCCTCATTGCCGAAGGGAAAACCCTGTTGATCGACGCTCCTGTAGCCGCGGATCCTGTCGAAGTGGCCCGTCAAGGCCTCGGGCCGGTCGAAATGGTTCTACTCACGCACCATCACCGAGACACCGCAGCCCGGGTGGGCGATTGGCTTGCCACGGGGGCCAAGGTGCGTGCTCCGAAGGCTTCAGCTGAATGGCTTCACCCGGAAGGTGTCAGCCGCTATTGGCGTGAATCCTTGCCGCTGCGGACTTCGCGGACCGCCTATCTCGTCGTGGCTCGCGGTTGGCCGGATGTCGCTTGTGATGTCGAACCCGGGCGGGAAATCGTTTGGCGGAATTGGCGGATAACTCCCCTGTTCGCTCCGGGACACAGCCCCGATCACGTCGCCTATTTGGCCGTGGATGCTCGCCTGGGGGATGCCTCGCCCCGGATTCTTTTCGCTGGCGATGCCTTGGCTCAGCCCGGCAAAATCTGGTCGCCGTACACGACCGACTGGGACCACTGGACCGACCTGGGCCTCAAACCTGCCGCGGAAAGCCTGCGGAAGCTTGCGGAAGCAAAACCCACCATGATCTGCCCCGCCCACGGTTCGCCGATCACCGAGCAAACCATCGAGGCCCTTCGGGAAACCGCTCAGCGAGTTGAAGAGGCCGGATTTCTGAAGAGCTATGAGCGGTTCACCAAGGAACGCCTGGGCAATCCTCCGTCGTATGCGTTCTTGGCGAAGGAACAAGCCGGTTCGGCCGGCGAAAAACCGTGGTCCCAGTTGTCCGAACATTTGTTCTACACGGGTAATACCTATGTGCTGGTCGCCCGGGACCGCTCCTTAATGGTCTTCGATCCGTGGGGCCGACGCAGCGTCGAGCAAATCCGCAAGCTGCAAGCGGAACACGGATTTGGCCCGGTGGAACTGGTCATGTTCAGCCACGCCCATTACGACCACTACGACGGCGTGTACGATCTGGCCGACCGCGATCGCTTCCAGGTCTGGGCTTTAGACCTGGTCGCCATGCCGATTGCCGAACCGCTCCGCTTCCGTGCTCCCTTTCTGGATGCCCGCCCCGTACGCTTTGAGCGACGCTTCCGCGACGGTGCCTCGGCGAACTGGAAGGAGTACACCTTCCGCTTTCATCACTTTCCCGGTCAGACTTATTACACCATGGCCGTGGAGACGACCATCGACGGCAAGCGTTGTTTGTTCACCGGAGACAACTATTTTCACGTGGACTTGTACAGTGGCACGGGCGGTTGGATGGGTTTGAACCGTTCCTGGCCGCACACTTACCGGGTCAGTGCCGCCAAGCTCCTTGAACTGCGGCCTGAATGGGTCCTGGCAGAGCATGGCGGCGCTTTCGAGTTCAACGAGGAGGACGTCCGACGTCGCATTCGCTGGGCCGAAGCCGCTGCCCAGGCCGTCGACGCTTTGTCTCCCAGCGGCGATGCCCTCGTGGATTGGGACCCCCACCTGATTCACTTCGACCCGCTGGTCGTCCAATGTCAGTCGGGTGACAATGTAACCGCCCGCCTCGTGGTCGGAAGCGTCCACGGCAAACAGCCACCACCGTTCACCTTGGAACGGCTACCCGGTACGACTGAGGAAGCGAAATGGTTTCGGGTGCGGCTTCCGACCGGCATCATGGGTTTGCTGCACGTCGAGGTGGATCGTTCGACTCCGCCGGGACGCCACGTCATCCCCTTCCGTGCTGTGACCGGTGATGGGACCGAGGTTGGAGCCGACGTTTTCATCGTGCTTGACGTTGCTTCGCGTTAAAGCGTCAAGCCTGGAACATGACCAGGGAGCAAGTCATGATGCGTCTGAGCAACTGGGGCCTGATCGGAGTCCTTTTCATGGTCTTGCCCGGACAACTTCACGCCGAACCGCTGGGCCAAGAAGGCTATGTGGATTCCAGCGGGGTCCGGCTGCACTATGTCACGGCGGGGCAAGGTCCCCTGGTGGTAATGCTTCATGGCTTCCCCGACTTCTGGTACACCTGGCGGGAACAGATGCCCGCCCTGGCCCGCAAACATCAGGTCGTGGCTCTGGACCTTCGCGGCTACAACCTCAGCGACAAGCCCCAGGGCGTGGAAAACTACACGATGGATAAATTGGTCGGCGATGTGGACGCGGTGCGGAAGCACTTCGGACGGGACAAGATCATTCTCGTCGGTCACGACTGGGGCGGAGCGATCGCCTGGGCTTATGCGATGAATCACTCGGACAAGGTGGACCGACTCATCATTCTCAATTTGCCGCACCCGAAGTGTCTTCAGCGGGAATTGGCCAACAATCCCGAGCAGCAGAAAAACAGCCAATATGCTCGCGACTTTCAGAAGGCCGGGCCGAATCCGCTGCTGACGCCGGAGGCACTGGCCTTCTGGGTCAAGGATCCCGAGGCTCGCAAGAAGTACGTTGAAGCCTTTCGCCGCAGTTCTTTGGAGGCGATGCTGAACTACTACAAGGCCAACTACCCGCGGGAGCCGTACAAGGACGAGCAGACATATCCACCCGTCAAATGTCCGGTCCTGATGATTCACGGGTTGAAGGACATCTACCTGTTGCCCGGCGCCCTGAACGACACGTGGAAGTATCTTGAGAAAGATTTCACCCTCGTCACGTTGCCGGACGCGGGTCATTTCGTGCAGCAGGACGCCGCCGAGAAGGTGACACGCATCATGGTGCAGTGGTTGGAAGGGTAGAGTTGGCCATTCGGGCTGAGCCTTAAGTCACTCTCTCTTGCGGACAGAAGCAAGCAGAAGTAGGCTCAAAAATAGATGGCCGTTTTCAGAGCTCGGGTGGCTGCCTGTTCAACCAGGAACGCACCGCCCAAGAAGTGGGGACCTCAACCGCTCGCGGAGAACACCATGACCGAAGCCGAACGCCAACAGCAGCGAGTCCGTGAATTCCTCCAATTACTGCCTTTGACCCTGGAACTGGCCGGACTACCCAAGGCGGAAAGCGGACGCTACCTGACTCCGGAGCAGATTGAGCTTCGGGTCAACGTGGTCCGGCATGCCTACAAGGCAGCCCGACAGCTGGTTCTGGAAGTTGCCAATCAGCAGTGAGCGGAACCGAATCGCCGACTACAGTTCGGGGTCGTCTTTCGTCGGGGACGATCCGTTTGGGAGTTGTAAGGCCAAGGCATAGGCAACTGCATAGGTTCGGCAGTGTGAGATGCTCACGAGGATGTCGGCGATCCGCAGCTGAATCATATACTCCTTGACCGCTCCGGCGACGTGCACATGGGGCTTGCCGAGCCGATCATGGCGGATTTCCATGTCCGTCCAGGAGATGCCCTTCGCCCAACCGGTGCCCAGGCTCTTGAGAATGGCCTCCTTGGCCGCCCAGCGACCGGCAAAGTGTTCCATAGCTCGCTTGCGCGACTGGCAGTAGCTGATCTCCCGATCGGTAAACACCCGCCGCAGAAAAAGTTCGCCGTGCCGTTCGACCATCTTCCGGATGCGAACGCACTCCACGATATCCGTCCCGATTCCGTAGATCGGCATGAGGCTTTGATCCTCGGAATGGCAACCGCGTTCAGGAGTACGGCTCCGAGGCCGCGGGTCGCGGTTTCTTTCGCCATTGTATTCGACTGACCGGGCCATCAAAACCTTGTATGCTGACGGATAGAAGCAAGGAAGACGGTTTCCTGGAAGGATGGCATCTCGCATGAGGGATCTTCTTTCGGACCTCACTCCCGAGCAACGTCAAGCCGTTACGACCACCGAGGGACCGCTCCTCATTCTGGCGGGTCCGGGCAGCGGGAAAACCCGTGTCATTACCCGTCGCATCGGATATCTGCTCCAGCAGAGAGTCCGCCCGGAGCAGATTCTCGCCATTACATTCACCAATAAGGCGGCAGGGGAGATGAAACGCCGCGTCGAGCAGCTTTTCCCACGCAGCCGCGTGTGGATCAGCACGTTCCACAGTTTCGGGGTGCGCATTTTGCGGGAGTATGCCTCGTTCCTGGAACTGGACCGGAACTTCACCATCTACGACATGAAGGACCGTGCCCAGCTGATCAAGACTGCACTGGCCGAGGCCAATGTCGATTCCCATCGCTTCACGCCGGAGCGCATCGGGGCCGCCATCAGCCGGGCCAAGAACGTCCTGGAAAGCCCCGTGGAATTCGCCCAGAAGGCGGGAGACTACTTCGATCAGGTCGTGGCCAAGGTGTACCCGGTTTACCAGCAGAAACTCCGCGACGCTAACGCCCTCGACTTTGACGACCTGCTCTTCTGGCTGGCCTACCTGTTACGAAAGTTTCCCGATGCCCGGGCCGAGTTGGACTCCCGCTTTCGCTATGTCATGATTGACGAGTATCAGGACACCAACAAGGCCCAGTACGAGATCGCACGGCATCTTTCCCTGGACTATCCGAACCTGTGCGTGGTCGGCGACCCGGACCAGTCGATCTACAAGTTCCGTGGTTCAGACATCCGCAACATCCTCGACTTCGAACGGGATTTTCCGGAGGCGACCGTCATCGCTCTGGGCCAGAATTTTCGCAGCACGCAGGCAATCCTTCGCGCAGCCGATTGCCTGATCCGTCACAACACCCGCCGCAAGCACCGCCCTCTGACCACGAGCAACCCGGCGGGCAAGCCAGTGACCGTTCTGGAGTTTGCCACGGGCTTCGATGAAGCCGACGCCATCGCCGCTCGCATTCGCGCCGCCGTCGAAGCGGGACAGCGTCGCTATCGGGACTTCGCCGTCTTTTTGCGAATCAATGCTCTTTCCCGCTCCCTGGAGCGGGCCATGATCAACCAGCGGGTGCCGTACCAAATCGTCCGCGGCTTGACCTTCTTCGACCGCAAGGAAAACAAGGACGTGCTCGCTTATCTTCGGCTCCTGGTCAATCCGCGTGACGACCTGTCCTTTGAGCGAATTATCAACGAACCGCCGCGGGGAATCGGACCGGTCACAGTGGAACACCTTCGGCTCTACGCTCAGCCACGCGGTCTAAGTCTTCTCGAAGCCGCCGCCCACGCCGAGCGTATCCCCAACATTAAGCCGAAAGCGGCGAAGGAGCTGCTGCAGTTTGCCCGAACTGTGGGGGAGTTGGCGACCTTAAAGGAAGCCCCGGCAGGCGAAGTCATCCGGGCGGTCATTGAGAAATCCGGCTATCGGCAGATGCTCGCCGGCAGCGAAGACCCTGAAGACGCGGAACGCCTGGCCAACATCGAGGAACTCATCACTGCTGCTCATGAGTTCGAAGCGGAAGACGAGGACAATTCCCTGCCAGCTTTCCTGGAGCGGATCACGCTGATCAGCGACATCGACGATTGGGACGAGGAACAAGACCGGGTTTCGATCATGACCTTGCACGCCGCCAAGGGATTGGAGTTTCCGGTCGTCTTCATGCCCGCCTTCGAGCACGGGATTTTACCGCACGAACGGAGCCTGGAAGACCCTGAGGAGTTGGAAGAGGAACGGCGTCTGGCCTTCGTTGGCATGACGCGTGCTCAGGAAGAACTCTACCTTTGCCATGCGCGACTGCGGGAATTTCGCGGCTCCACGACCTACACCATCCGCAGTTTGTTTTTGGACGAGTTGCCGAGCGAAGTCATTGTCCAACGGCATGAATCGGTGCAGTCCAGCTTCGACGAGAATGATCCGCCCGAGGAGGAGGATTTTGAGGAGCGCCGACGTAGCGCCCGCAGAATCGCCGCTCATTCGCCAGGCTCAAGTCGGCTTCGTCCCCCAGAGGCAGGCGAATTGTCCCCGGCCATTCGTCCGGGAACGCCGGTTCGTCATCGCCAGTATGGCGAAGGCCGGGTCGTTCGCGTGACCGGAAGTGGCGAACGTTGCCGGATCACGATCAACTTTCCCCGCCAAGGAGAACGAACCTTCCTCCTCGGAGTGGCCCCCTTGGAGTTTCTCGGCCTCTAGCGAACGCTTCCGTCGAGAGGATAGCCGAAGGAAGCGTTCGCGGTTGTGAAGGCCACCGGCGGACTCACTTTCCGCCCGTCAGTTCTTTCGCCAATTCTTCGGCGTCGTAAACCTTGCGAAGGGCTTCAAGGATGGCCCGTGCGTCCACGGAGACAGCCCGGGCCAGTTCATCAGTGTAAGCGTAGTTCAATACCAGCGAGTAGATGTTGCCGTCGAAGATCAGGCCGACCACCTCGCCCTTCGTATTGACGACAGGACTGCCGCTGTTGCCTCCGATGATGTCTGCGGTGCTGACGAAATTGAAGGGCGTGTTCAAGTCGAGCTTGCCCTTCCGGTCTTTCCATCGCTGAGGCGGATCGAAGGGTTCTTTCCAGCCATGGTTCTCGGCGTGTTGGTAAAGTCCGCCGATCACGGTGTAGGGCGGAATCTTTTTGCCGTTTTCCATATATCCCAACACTGGACCGTAGGCCAGCCGCAACGTGAACGTGGCATCCGGGTAGATGCTTGTGCCTTTTATTGCGAAGAGAGCTTTGGAAATCTTGGCATAGCCCTGTCGCAACGGTTCCTGCACTTTGCCCTCGTAAACTTTCCGAACTCGTCGTGCGGCGGGATCGACGGTTCGGGCCAGCACGATCATGGGATCATCCGACGCTTCGATGGCCGATAGCCCCCCGTCAAGCAACTGCTTCCGGACGGTCAAATCGCGCAGCCGGGTGCCATTGACCAGTTGAGCAGCCCGATGCTGAGGGGACTTGCCTGCGAGGACCTTCTGCACCACCTCGTGATCAGCCCCAAGAAACTCCATCATCATGCTGAGCGAGTCGGACAGTCGGACGATCTCCAGGTCTTCGTAGATGGGCGCCTCGGAGAGAATGCTTTGTCGCAGGGCTTCGAGGCGGGCCTCAGAGTACTCGGGCAGCCGTTCGGCGTTGGGCTTGGTCTTCTCTTCAGCGAGACGGACGAGACGCTTGGCGATGGCGAACAGTTCGCTGTTGAACCCGGTGCCGATGCCGCCGAACTCCAGAACATAGTGCTCCAAAAAGATTTCCCGGTAGTCTTTCAAGGCTTGGGCGATCTGGTCCCAGGCATCACCGTAGTTTTTCCGTAGCTCCGGATCCTTGGCGACAGCCTCACGGAGGGCGGCTTCCTCCTCGCGTTTCCTGGACATGATGGCGGGATCCTGAAGCCCGGCTAACATGCCGAGACGAGCCTTGCGGCTGTTCTGCACGGAGAACAGGTCGTCTCGAGCTCGCCGTTCGTTCTCCAGACTGCGATCGCTGTACGTTTTAAGAGCGATTTCCCGACGGCGGATGACGTTCAGCCGGGTCGGCATGTCCACGTCGCGGATGAACTCGAGATGAGCGACGGTGTTGAGCCGCTCGGTTCGGCCCGGATGGCCTGAGACGAACGTCAGATCGCCTTCCTTGACGCCGTCCTTGGACCACCTCAGGTAATGGTCCACCTTGGCGGGCTTGCCGTTCTCGTACACCCGGAAGAAGGCCACATCAAGGCAATAGCGGGGGTACTCGAAGTTGTCCGGATCGCCGCCGAAAAAGGCGATCGCCGTCTCTGGAGCGAAGACCAGCCGAACATCATCGTAGCGTTTGTAGCGGTACAGGTGATACTGTCCGCCCTGATACAACGTTACTACCTCGCTGTGCAGGCCGGTCTTTTCCTTGGATTCCTTTTCGATCTCGTTAATCGCTCCTTGGCGGGCCTTCTGAGCAGCAGCGGGATCCATACCTGGCTTGACGGCCGCATTGACCCGCTCGGTCACGTCCTCGATGCTCATCAAGACGTCGATTTCCTGGTCCGGGCACTTGATCTCCTCTTCCCGAGTCCGGGCGTGGAAACCGTCCCGCATGTAGTTCTTCTCAGCCGTACTGACCTTCTGAAGCGCATCGGAGGCGACGTGGTGATTCGTCATCACCAGACCGTCCGGGGAGACAAACGAGCCGGATCCGCCAGCCCCCAGCCGCACCGACGATTTCTGCAAGTGCTCCAGCCATTGCGGCGTGATGTCGAAGCCGTACTTCTCCTTGAGTTGTTTCTTGGGCGGATTGTTGAAAAGCCACATGCCCTCGTCCGCCTGGGAGAGCCAGACGGCGGATAGGGCCACAATCAAACCCAGCACCCAACGCTGCCGTGCCATCATGCATTCGCTCCTTGTCGGATGAGGTGGTCTGATTCTGTTTCCACGATCAGCTTGGCTTGTGTGCTAATGGTCTCCTTAAGCATCTCATCACATCTGGTTGTTCGCACCGTTTCCTGAATTGTTCGCAGTGGTCAAGTTGTTTCCGTTCTCCTGAGGCGGACGGATGAGGTAGCCGGTGCCCACCAGAATGGCAACGACGATCAAGACGGCGAAGACCGTGATGGCGAGCAAGTCGGCCATCCATCCGGTCAGGCCTTCGGTGGCTTGGCTGAAGTCAATGGCACGCTGGACCGGCTTCAAGAAGGGGAACGCTAGAAAAGCGATGGCTACGCCGGCCAGCGAACCTCCCGCGATGTAGCCCGAAGCCAGCAGGACGCCTGGACTGGTCTCCGAGCGGCGAATTGCCTCGATCTCGGCTCGAGCACGGGCTTCGGGATCATCCCCCGCGGCGGCGATCTCCGCCTGGGACCGGCGAGCCTGCCAGGCGTCAATCCCCCAGCGGACCAGACCCCCGATGAAGATCGGCACGGAGAATTGGATCGGGACATAGACACCCACAGCAAACGCCAAGGATGACACGCCGCATAGTTCCAAGGTAATCGCGATCATCGCCCCGATGAGGACCAGGCTCCAGTTCAGCTTCTGCGACAGGACACCGTCAATGATGATCCGCATGACTTGCGTTTTGGGAGCGTCAAAGCGGGTAAGTTCTTTCCCGTCCTCGGTTTTCTTGAGGATGCCACCAATGGTGGGATCGACAAGGTACACCACCCTTCCCGTATCAGGATCGACCAGAAAACGCCCTGCCGGGGCGGTGCCTTCAGGCAACTTGAGCAATTCCGGGGGATCGCCCTGCTCCCTGGTGAAGAACTCCCGGCGGGTGTCCCAGACCAGATAGGTTTTCCCCTCGTACTCTTCCTTTTCTGGAAGACGGGCCATCTGCTCCCGGGTCAGCGTGACGACCTCTCCGGCGGCATTCTTGGGGAGGTAAAGCGGATCGCTGCTGTACACCGTGCCCGAGTTGTTGAACAAGATCAGCATGACGCCGATGACCAGGGCCGACACCAACGCTCCCACAAGGATGGCGATCTGCATCGCTCGGGGAGTACCGCCCACGAGGAAGCCGGTCTTCAGCGATTGGGCTGTGGTTCCGCCGTTCGATGCGGCAATGCAGACGACCGCCGCGACGGACAAGGCGAGGAGTCGGTCCCTCGGTGTCGTCATTCCCAAGGCAAGAAAGATGAGGCACGTCACCATCAGTGTCGCCACGGTCATGCCGGAGATAGGGTTGGAGGAAGAGCCGATCTCACCCGTCAAACGGGCCGAGACGGTCACGAACAGGAAGCCGAACAGCACGACCAGCAACGCCCCGAGAATGGCACTGTACCACGGGACTTCGGTCATGAGGAACAGGGCCAAAAGGACGATCAGGCCCAGACTGCCAAAGAATACGACACGCAGCGACATGTCCCGATCGGTTCGCTTGACCGCGGTGACGACCCCGGCGTTGTTCCGCATCGTGGCGAGACCTGCGGAGATGGACCGGACAATCATCGGCAAGGTCCGCCCCATGCTCATAATGCCGGCAGCGGCGACGCAACCGGCTCCGATGTAGAGCAAATAATTGTTGCGGATCTCGGAGATGCTCATGTCGGCGATGCGCTTCTCGGTGCTGGGCGGGATCGCCGCTGGGGCGTGTTCGCCAATGAAGTAGATCACCGGAATAATGACCAGGTAGCCGAGCACGGCTCCGGCCATCATGATCGACGCGGTGCGGACCCCGATGATGTAGCCGACGCCGAGCAATTCGGAGGCCATGTCGGCGGCGAACACAGCAGCGCGGTTGATGGCCGTGATCGGCACCGCGACAGTTTCTTTGAGCAGGTTGAATCCCAGGGTCAGAAACTTGTGGATAAAGGCGACGCCAAACCCGAAGAAAACCGTCAGGCCAGTTGTCCCTCCCTTGTCGCCGGAAATCAGCACTTGGGCGGCAGCGACGCCTTCGGGATACAAAAGCTTCCCCGGTTCTCCAGGCTTGCCGTGCATGCGGACGATGAAAGCCCGTCGCAGGGGGATCATGGCCAGGATGCCGAGCAGTCCGCCGAGCACGGAGACGACCAGGACCCGCGTCGGGTCCATGTTGAAGCCAAGCATGAGCAGAGCCGGCATGGTCACACCGACGCCGAAGGCGATGGATTCACCAGCGGAACCGGCCGTCTGAACGACATTGTTCTCCAGAATCGTCGCCGGTCGTGTGCCCAGAAGGCGGGAGAAGCCACGAAACACGGTGATGGCCAGGACGGCAACCGGAATCGTCGCCGAAACCGTCATTCCCACTTTAAGCACCAGGTAGAGCGACGAGGCCGAAAAAATCAGCCCCAGCACGGTACCCAGGACCAGGGGCACTGGCGTCAGCTCCGGCATGTTTGTCACGGAAGCGGGGATGTAGGGCTGAAATTCCGTCTTGTCCTCAGCAGATGCCGTTTGCGGCGGGGCTTCCTCGACGGGAGCGGACATGAAATCTCTCCAAAAAAGCGGGCGATACGTGGGCGCGACTGACCGAAGCGATTCCCTAAATTGCCCGCCTCAGGATCGGATTGCAAGTCCCCGAAAGCAGATTTTCGGAAGAATCCGCGGTTTTTGGCGACCGATGCTTGTCGCCGTCCTGCTGAAGCGGTAAGGTCATGCAACGGCAGGACGAGCCGACTTAAGAGCATCTGCGGATGCCGAGGAAGTTCCCCATGAAAGAAGCGTTGAATTGGCTGAGCGAGAACTATTCGCACCTCGTGCAAAACCTCGCCGAGCTGGTGGCGATCCCGAGCATCAGCACTGATGGGCGACATGCTCAGGAGATCGACCGCAGCGCGGAAGCTGTCTCCCGTCAGATGCAGCAGGCCGGCTTGCAGAACGTCAGAATCCTCCGTTTCAAGGACTCGTACCCCTACGTTTACGGCGAATGGTGCAATGCTCCCGGCAAGCCGACGGCATTTCTGTACTCGCATCACGATGTTCAGCCGGTAGCGGGCTTCGAGAAGGATTGGCAGTCCGAACCGTGGACGCTCACGGCCCGGGGAGGCCGACTCTATGGCCGCGGCAGCGCCGACGACAAGGCCGCCATCGTCGCTCAGCTCGGGTCTCTGGAAGCCTGCCTGAAAACCACCGGCTCCTTGCCGATCAACGTCAAGATGCTCGTCGAAGGCGAGGAGGAGATCGGCTCCAAGAACCTGATGGGGTTCTTCAAGGAATACCGGGATCTGATCCGCTCGGACGTCATCATTGTTAACGACACGGAGAATCTGGAAACTGGCTTGCCAAGCATCACCTACTCGCTTCGGGGTATCGTCGCCTTGGAAGTTGAGGTGGAAGGGCTGAAGCGGCCGGTGCATTCGGGAGCGGGTGGCGGACTGCTGCCGGACGCTGCGATTGCCCTGAACGTCATTTTGTCTCGGCTTTACTGGGACAACGGCAAGCTGCCGATTCCCGGCTTCTACGAACGAGTGCGTCGCCTCACTCCGTCGGAGAAGAAAGCCTACTCGCAACTGCCCCTGGACGAGGAGAAGCTCCGCAAAGATGCCGCGATGCTGCCCGGCGTGTCCTGGGCTTCGATGAAAGGCATCAATCCGTATGAACAGACGTGGCGATGGCCTGCGGTCACGGTGATCGCCCAGGAGGCAAGTTCGTTTCAAGCGGTTTCCAATCAAGTGTTACCGAAAGCTCGGGCCGTTGTCAGTTGTCGCATCGTGCCGGACATGGATCCAAAGGAAACCGAGGAGCAACTGACGAAAGTGCTGACCAAGGATCCACCGTGGGGGGTGAAGGTCACGGTCAAGCCGAGGGGACCACACGTCAAGTGGTGGATGACCGATCCGCAAGGACCGGCGTTCGAAGCGGCCATGAGCGCATTGAGATCCGGCTACAAACGGGATCCCGTGGCGATTGGCAGCGGTGGTACAATTGGGTTCGTGGGACCTCTAGCCGACCTGCTCGGCGGCGCGCCGGCATTGTTGCTCGGCATCGAGGATCCCCGAAGCAACGCCCACGCTCCCAACGAAAGCCTCCACGAAGGCGATTGGAAGAAGCTCATGGCCTCGCTGGTGCATCTGTATCACAACCTGGCAAGCTTGCCGAACGGTCGGGTCAAATAGAGGGCGGCTTTCATGGAGTGCTGACTCGGGACCAAGCCATGTTTTCGAATCCATATCGAGTCCTGCTTGCCATCGTCCTCGCCCTAGGGCCAACAACGGCGACTGCCGTGGCCGAACTGCCTGCCCTGAAGGTTAGCGAGAATAAGCGGTATCTGGTCACCGAGCGGGGTAAACCTTTCTTCTATCTGGGCGACACTGCCTGGGAACTGTTTCACCGTTTGAACCGAGAGGAGGCCGAGCGTTATCTCAGTCATCGCGCCGCCCACGGGTTCACCGTGATCCAGGCAGTCGTGCTGGCTGAGCTGGACGGGCTGAAGGAACCGAATGCTTATAACCAGGTGCCTCTGATCGATAACGACCCCCGCAAGCCAAACGAGAAGTACTTCGAGCATGTGGACTGGATCGTTCGCCGGGCCAACGAGCTTGGCTTGTACATCGGCATGTTGCCGACCTGGGGCGACAAGTGGAACAAGAAGTGGGGCATCGGCCCCGAGATCTTCACGCCCGAGAATGCCCATGATTACGGCGAATGGCTCGGCCGACGGTACAAAAACGCCGGAATCATCTGGATTCTCGGTGGAGATCGGCCGGTGGAGAACGACACGCACCGGGCCATTCTTCGGGCCATGGCGGCCGGGCTCCGCAAGGGCGATGGCGGACGGCATCTGATCACGTTTCATCCGATGGGTGGACAAGGCTCGGCCCAGTACTTCCACGCCGAGGACTGGCTCGATTTCAACATGCGGCAGAACGGCCATAAAGCGGAGTTCAACGGCCGCTACGACCAGACCCTGGCGGACTATCAACGAACTCCGATCAAGCCCGTGCTCGACGGCGAGCCTATCTACGAGGATCACCCACTGGATTTCAAGCCCAACGAGTTTGGCTACTCGACGGCGGTGGACGTGCGAAGGGCCTTGTATTGGGACTTGTTTTCCGGTGCCTGCGGACACACCTACGGCAACCACGCTGTCTGGCAGATGTTCGACAAGAACCGCAAGCCGGTCAACAATCCCCTCATGCCATGGTACGAGGCGCTAGACCAACCCGGGGCCAAACAGATGCAGTTTGGTCGAAAACTTATCGAGTCCCGGCCGATGATGACGCGGATTCCTGACGACACGGTGATCGTCGCCTCCGGCGTGCCAACGGCGATTCCCGGAGCGGGCCAACGGCGGTTGGTGGCCTGCCGGTGTTCCCAGGGAAGTTATGCCTTCGTTTACGTACCGTTCGGGCGGCCCTTCGAGGTCCGCATGGAAGTCATCACTGGACCGAAGATCCTTGCCTGGTGGTTCAATCCCCGCAATGGCGAAGCCAAACAGATCGGCGAGTTCAGTAATCAAGGAACGCAGCAATTCACGCCACCGCAACTCGGCGAGGCCCTGGACTGGGTTCTCGTCCTCGACGATGCTGGCAAGGCCTTCCCGCCTCCCGGTTCCAGGGCGTACGAAAATTCGCGCTAACGGTTGCCTTCGGCAGACAATCTACGGTTAGGCTTTTGAGAAGAATCGAGGACCTGCCCTCGGCAAGGGGGAGATTCTGCCTATCATCATCAACAGCACGGGCCAGAGAGAGGCTGTTTGAGTTTCCGAGAATCCTACCGTATGGCACTCATCGAACTCCGGAAGGTTCGCAAAATCTACAATCTCGGCGAAGTGACCGTCGAAGCCCTTCGCGGCGTGGACCTGACTATCGAGCAGGGTGAATATGTAGCGTTGATTGGGCCGTCCGGTTCAGGCAAATCCACGCTGATGAATACGCTGGGCTGCCTGGATCGGCCGACCAGCGGGAGCTACCGGCTGGCAGGTCAGGAAATCGCCACGATGTCCAACGACGAGCGGGCACGCATCCGCAATGAACGGATCGGCTTCGTGTTCCAGAACTTCAACCTCCTTGCCCGTACCTCCGCTGTCGAAAACGTCGAACTGCCGTTGATGTACTCCAAAGGCATCTCCGAGCGGGAGGCCCGAAAACGGGCCGTTGCCATGCTGGAGCGCGTCGGCTTGGGGAATCGGCTCGACCATCAACCAACACAGTTGTCTGGCGGTCAGCAACAGCGGGTGGCCATCGCTCGCGCCCTGGTCAACAATCCGTCGATTCTCATGGCTGACGAACCGACGGGTAATCTGGACTCGCGAACCAGCCGCGAGATCATCGCTCTGTTCAAGGAACTCAACGAAAAGTCCGGGCTGACGATCATTCTCGTGACTCATGACCAGGACGTGGCCAAACACGCCCGCCGCATTGTGGCCCTCCGCGACGGCCTCATCGTTGCCGACACGACCGATCTTGCCCAGGCCCTCGACGCTCTGCACTCCACATCTCCCGCAGATAACGAAAACGCGGAAGCACCCGAAGAATTGAACGTCGCGTAGTCGGCCTCCCGATAATTTGAGCGATGGCGCGCGCACGCTTGGCATGGTTGACCTGCCTCGGAATCGCAGGAACGGGCCTGCTCTTGCCCGGATGCGTCCCCGACGGACGCTATCTGCTTCCCTATGTCCCCGAACAGCGGTATTTCGACATTCGGGAAGCGGCGGAACTGCCCCGTGCTCCCTTGCCCAGCCTTCCCAGTCCGCCAACGGTTTCCGATCCTCAGCCTGCTTTGGAAGTGCAGTACCTCTCGCTCGATGAAGCGATCCGCATCATGATTCAGAACTCCGAGGTGGTGCGGATACTGACCGGCGTAACGGCAGTTTCCAGTGGAGTGACGATCTACGATCCCGCCATCGCCAACACGTTGATCGACCAGGAGCAGGCACGCTTTGACCCCAATCTCGGGTTGAATAATCGCTGGGACCGCTTCGAGAGGCCGCGCGGCGAGTTCGATTTCACCGACCCATCTCTTGCCCGCATCACTGGTGAACGCCGAGATGAATACGACATGCAATTCGGTTTGTCTCAGATCAATGCCTTTGGTGGGGCAGCGCGTCTGGACATTACAGAACACCGCACCTTGATCCAGCCCGGCACGTTTCCCCTGAACCCTGAAAACCGCTACGATCTGACGCTCAACTATCGCCAGCCGCTGCTGCAAGGTGGCGGCATGGCTCCGAACATCGCTCCCATCGTGATTGCCCGCATCAACACAGAGCGGTCCTACTGGCAGTTGAAAAACGCCTTGCAGGATTCGGTTCAGGGTGTCGTACGAGCCTATTGGGCCTTGGTGGCGGCGCGAGTCGAGGCCTGGGCCAGACAGCAGCAAGTGCAACAGGGGCAGGCGGCCTTCGACCGGGCATCGGCCCGACTCCGGCAAGGTTTAGGCAATGCCGCCGAGGTGGCGCAGACCCGCTTGGCCTTGGCCAACTTCAAGGCCGCATTGGTCGTTGCCGAAGCCAACGTGCTGACCCGGGAAGCGGCACTGAAGAACATTCTGGGCATTCCACCTTCCGGCACGCCTCGAATCATACCCACGACACCACCTGTTCGAGATCGCATTCCGCTAAACTGGTCGGCCATTCAGCTTCTGGCCGAGGAGCGACGGCCGGACCTCGTGGAATTGAAACTCATCATCGAAGCCGATTACCAACGCCTCATTCAGGCGGAGAACGCCGCCCTGCCCCAACTGGACATGGTAGGGCTGTACCGCTGGAACGGCCTGAGCGGAACGACACCCACCGGAAGCCACCTGTCCACCAACGGAGGCGAATTCACCGACTGGACCTTGGGGCTGAACTTTTCGATGCCCATCGGGTTGAGGCAGGGTCGAGCAGCCGCTCGACAGCAACAACTGAACCTGATGCGGGATCGAGCCAATCTGGAACAGGCGCTCCACCAGGTCAACCACGAGTTGGCTGCCAGCGCCCGTGATCTGGCTCAGTATTACGAACAGTATCTTGCCAACCGAGAAGCTCGCGAAGCCGCCCGGATTAACCTGGAGCAGCAGGCGGCAGAGTTCACGGCGGGACGAGCCATCTTCCTGAACGTCTTTCAAGCCATCGCCGACTGGGGAAACACCGTGGCCGCCGAAGCCCAAGCCCTTGCGTTGTACAACACGGAACTGGCCGTCCTGGAGCAACGAACCGGAACCATACTGGAGACCCACGGCATCGAGTTTTACGAGGACCGGTTCCTCTCCAAGGGGCCTCTGTGCTGCTTCGGCTTCAAGCGAGCCTATCCGCTGTCGCTGATGCCCACGCCAAACGTCGATCTCTACCCGTCTGGCGGCCAGGAACCCGCGGAAAACGCATTCGAACTGAAACCGCCTATTCGTCTGCCCGGCTCTCCTTGACCCGCGGATGAAGGGGAAAGGCTGCACCTACGCGAAAAACGAAAAAGCACGGCAAGAATCTGACTTGCCGTGCTTCTCCGAAAGGCGGAACCACTTTGCTCAAATGGTCTTACTTGGCGGACGCAACCACGGGGTCGAGATCCAGGTTGACGTTCACCTGGGAACCGGCCCGCACGGTGACTTCCCGGACCAGTTCGACGGTCTTCCCGTTGCGGATGGCAGTCGCCTTCAGCGTGTAAATGTACTCCTTGCCCTTCTCCAGGGTCGGCGACTGGAATACCCGTCGGGAGGACGTGCTGCTGGTCAGGACGTCCTGAATCTTGAGTTGGGCGTCGGCCGGGAGTTCGACAACCAGAACGGCACAATCACCTGTCGTTGCCGCCGCACAGCTCTTGCAGGCCCCGCCGCTGCATGGGGCACAGGATGGTGCGGCCGGGGCACATGGCTGACATCCCCCGCAGGGGGCATGGCATGGCGTGTAGCACTTGCCACAGCTAGTGTGGCAGGGCTTGTAGCAGCTGGACAGGCAGCCACCTTTCTTGCACGCCTCGGCATCCTGCACAAAGACGAACACCGCTAACGCGGCGAGGGCGATTCCGACAGCGAGCTTCCTCATCCCTAACCTCCGCAAGAGAAACTTGCTACGAAAAACAGGGCAGTCCGTGAGGGACGCACCCTGCGGCGATCTTAACCGGCCTTCCCGGTTTACCCAAAGACCGCCTTTTACCGTGACGGTTGTATGGAAAAAAGCTCTCTGTCGCAACGTAAAAATATGCAATTCCCTCAATTTATCCAAACTTGTTACTTTCGCTAGGCTTACAGCTTCCATACATGCCGATTTGTCAGGCTTTAGGGGGTCGAGCAGCTGCTTCTATATTCCTTGGCGGTGTTCTTGCAGGCGTTTTGCTTTGAGGGGAATTCTGAGGCTCGGTCCAACAGGATCGAACCAGTCGGTGCCCCACGCTGGTAGGACGGTCGGCGTTCACTAGAATTTCAAAGAGGCCCTTTGCAGGATGAGGGTTCCAGAACCTCTCCCCGGGCAACTCCCCTCCAGCGAGCACCAAAATGGCTGAACTTCGTCATGAGTGCGGCATCGCAGCGATCTATCACCTTGGTGGATCGGGTGCATCCAAGCTGCTGCCTCCCGGTGGGCCGGCGGAGGTGGTCCGGCTCCTACCCCGGATGCTGCTCGACCTCCAGAACCGTGGGCAATTGGCTGCTGGATTCACCAGCTATCATCCCCGCCGCGAGAAGCTTCTGGATACTTACAAGGAAATCGGCACCGTCATCGAAGCTTTGCGGCTTAACCATCGGGGGAAATACGAAAGCCTGATGAGCGAGTACGCCGGGGTGGCAGCCATCGGCCATGTCCGCTACGCCACCTGCGGCAAGGACTCACGGAGCTATGCCCAGCCGTTCCAGCGTTACCACAGCCGTAAATGGAAGTGGTTCAGTTTCGCCTTCAATGGCCAACTGGCCAATTACCCCGAACTGAAGTCTGAACTGCTCGCCAAACAGGACTACCATCTCACCCGCGATACGGACACGGAAGTCATCATGCACTGCATCTGCCATGAATTGCGGGGAGATCGGCGACCTGACCTTGTGCAAGTCTTCAGCAACCTCGCCAGGCGCTTCGACGGGGCCTACAACCTCGTCTTTCTCAACGCCAACGGCGACATGGTGGTGGCTCGCGATCCGACGGGCATCCGGCCGCTGTGCTACGCTCTGGACGGGCCGCTGTTCGCCGCAGCAAGCGAGAGTTCACCGCTTCAGAACCTTGGCTTCCAGGAGTTCCACGACTTGGAGCCTGGCGAGTTGATTCTGATCCAGAACAATCAGATTTCCTTCCACCGTTTCGCTGAGGAGCGGCCCCGCAGCCACTGCTTCTTCGAATGGATCTACTTCGCCAATGTCGCCAGCACTCTGGACGGCCGCAGCGTGTACATGGCCCGTGCGAATCTGGGGCGAGAATTGGCTTGGCAGGAGAAGCGGCTGGGCGTCGTGCCGCTGGATGCACAAACCATCGTGGTGCCGGTCCCGGACACCGGCAAAGCCGCCGCCGACGCTATGGCCTATGAACTTGGCCTGCCTTCGGTCGAAGGTCTCATGCGGAACCGCTATGTCGGCCGGACCTTCATCGAGGGACAAAACCGAGGCGACCGGGTCCGGATGAAGTACACCCCCTTGCGTGAAGTACTGGAAGGCAAACGGGTCCTTCTGGTCGAAGACACTATCGTTCGCAGCACGACAATGAAAGCGCTGCTCCAGGAGTTGCGGACCCGCGGCAAGGCTCGGGAAATCCACGTCCGGGTCGCCTGTCCGCCGATCATCGCCCCGTGCTTCTACGGCATCGACATGTCCACCGTCTCGGAACTCTTCGCTCCGCGCTTCATGCAGGGAGATCGGCCCACGGTGGAGGAACAGCAGCGCATGGCCGCCGAGCTGGGGGCCGACACGCTGTTCTACCTTCCCGTCGAAGCCGTTGCTCGCTGCATCGGTCTGGACGCCAACAAGCTTTGCCGAGCCTGCATCACTGGCCGCTATCCGACGCCTGCCGGAGAAAAACTCTACCAGCTGGCGTTGAAGGAACGGGAGAAAAACCTGGGCCGGGTGTACGAGACTGCCGCTTCGTGTTGAACGAAGCCGACGTCGTCAGCCGCGCAGATACTTGTCCAGGAAAGCAACGATCTTCGGGTAGGCGTCCAGTCGGTTTTTCAACTTGGCCAAGCCGTGGCCCTCGTCCTCGTACCGCAGATACTCAACTGGCACATTTCGCTGCCTTAGTGCTGCCACGATCTGCTCGGCTTCTCCAACGGGTACGCGAGGATCGTTGGCCCCGTGAATCACCATGAGCGGACACCGGATCTTGTCAACATGGTTGATCGGGCTGATTTCCCGCAGGAAGTCGCCGTGTTCCCGCAGGTTGCCATACTCCGCCTCTCGGTGGGCTCGGCGATAGGGGCCAGTATTTTCCAAAAAAGTGACGAAGTTGGCGATGCCCACGATGTCCACCCCGGCGGCGAACAAATCCGGGTAGTTCGTGATGCCGGCCAGAACCATGAACCCTCCATAACTGCCGCCCATGACGGCGATCCGCTTCGGATCGGCCTTCTTCTGTTCCCTCAGCCAGTACACGCCGTAGGCCATGTCCTTAACGCTGTCCATCCGTTTCGTGGTGTTGTCCAGATTCATGAAACGTGTTCCGTAGCCTGACGAACCGCGCACGTTCGGAGCGAAGATGCCGTAGCCCGCCTGGAGAAAGTATTGGAACAAGCTATTGAAGTTGGGGCGGGTCTGGCTTTCCGGACCGCCGTGGGGATAAACGATGACCGGCGGCAACGCGCCGGGCTTCCGAGCCGATTCGGGTGGCGGATAGTACCAAGCCGGAATGGATAGGCCGTCAAAGGACTTGTAGTGGACCAGCTCCGGTTCAACGAATTTGCTGAACGGAATGCCCGCCCGGCTCGAGAACGTCAATTGCCGAAGTTTATTCTTCTCCAGGTCCCACACCCAAATGTCGGGATTGTAGCGTGGACCGTCGAACGTAAACGCCAGCTTCGTCTCATCGGGAGAAAACTCCAGTCCGCTGATGACTCCCAGGGGCAAGTCCTTGGGCGTGAGTACCTTTGCCATCAGTCCGCCGCCGCTCTTGAGTTCCCGGACGGTAAGCTTGGATGCCCCATCGGCGTTTTCCAATGTTGCCAGCCAGCGGCCCTTGCGGGAAATGTCGATGGCTTCTACCTCGTGTTGCGTCGCCGGGTGGACATGAATGCGTCCGGTGGCCACGTCGATTTCCGTGAACGAGGTCAGATCCTGGCCCCCGTGCGTGCTGACGCACAAAATTCGCTTGCCGTCCGCCGACCAGCGGGCACTCTCGTATTGGACGTTGCCTTCGTGGGGGGTCAGATGTCGGCTTTCACCGCTCTGTACATGGAGAACGTAGAGGTCTTGATTGAAGTTCGATTCAGGCCGCACCACCAGAAGCCATTGGTCGTCGGGAGACCACCCGGCCGGCTGGAAATAACCGCCCGGCCCCTCCTTGAGCAGCCGTGGCGGCGAGAACGGGTCCGAGCCGCTCTTGATCTCCTGCACGTAGATGTCAAAGCGGTCAGGTTTGGCGCGATTGGCACTGAAAGCGATCTTTTGCCCGTCGTGGCTCCAGCCGCCAAAGTTGTGGATGGCCTTCGGATCTCGGCTGATGTCGGTACTGAACCAGCCTTCACCGAGTTCGTGGTTGGTTCCGCCGTCAACGCCTCGCAGGATGAAAAGTTGGTTCCGCTCATTGCCGCCGACATCCATACTGAAAAGCAGTTCGTGACGGGTCGGGCAATAGGCGGCTCCCCGCACGCTCTCGGAGGTGAAGGTCAACTGCGTCGGCCAGCCGCCGTCCACTGGCACCTGCCAGAGTTGGGCCACGCCAGTGATGTTGGTCAGGAACGAGACGTAACGGCTGTCGGGTGAAAAGCTGGCCCCTGCGGCACTGCGGATGTTCAGGAACTGTTCGATTCCGTAATTCGGACCCGTCACGATTCGGCCTCCTGTGTGTACGAGTGGTGCCGCAATAGTCCTTGACGTTAAGACCTCATTCTAGTCGGCCCCTACCGTTTGCCTCAATTCTCCGCTTTCCTTTCCGTTTTGCTGGTGCCTGGGAATAGGCCGAGTCTGCCGCGAAGCGCGTAATCGGCACAATCGGCATGCCGATCACGTTCGGAAAGCTGGTTGGGTCCGCTGCCCTGTGCATGGCTGGCAAACGTGGCGACACCCGCACACCCGGTCCGATACCTTCTCACGGAGACAAATGGGAGGGAGAAGGCATGGCCTCAGCCGCACGTCGTCGCTTCGATTTCTGGATTCGTTGGGGTGGTATGACATTGCTCGGCCTGACAGCCGGTTGCCATGCCCTCGAATGCCCGCAGTGCTGGCCGTCGGTCGCACTCGGAAAACCCGTCGTGACCCATTCTTTGTCAAACAGCGGCTGTGAGTCGTCTTGCGTTGCACCTTGCCAAACCTGGCAGCTGCCGTGGTGTGATCCTTGTGTCGAGTGCGAGCCGTTCTGTGTCTGGACGCTCAATCAATGGCCCTGGGGTGAATGGCCCGTGGGATGCTGCTGCGGCCCATGCGGACAGGTGGTATGCACGTCTGCGCTCGCCAGCCGAACGACAGAAGCACAGAAAAGCCAATCAACGACACCCGCTGTCCAGCCGATACAAAGCCAACCTTTGCCAAATCCCCCGGTGCAGCAACCGGCCGCCGTTCCTTCCCAATCAGGTCAACCGACGGATGGAAACGAGGCCCGAACGCCAGTTACCCAGAAGGTGCAGTTGGCTTCAGCCGTTGCTATGGTGACGCCGGTGCCAAAACAGATGAATGATCAAGTCCAAGTGACGGGTAGTGCGTCGCTGACTCTGAAAGTCATTGAAATGGCGGACCCGATTGTCGCTGGCACTGAGGCGGACTACGTGATTCAGATCACCAATCGGGACGCCTTGCCCGCTTACGACCTCGAGGTTCGCGTGGACTGTGCCGCAGAACTCCAGCCGCTGCGGGTCATCAACGCACCGCAATCACGCATCGAAGGACGGGTTGTCACCCTGCCGTCGTTCGATCTTGCACCGTTCGGCACTCGTCTCTTCCGACTACGCGTCCGGGCCGAGAGACGCGGCGATGCGTACTTAAAAGTCACACTCTCAGGGGCGGACCTCAAAGCGGAACAGACGGAGGAAATCAGCACCCGCATTCTTGGGCGTGAGTAAGCCGCTGGCTCCTCGAAGGCACACACGCTACTTCTTGATTTTCTCGAGCAGGGCCTTGGCCTCGGCAGCGGCCTTAGTGTCTGGCCAACGGGTGAGAATCTGTTCCAGGAACTCCTGGGCGTCTTCCGTCTTGCCGTCTTCCAGAAGGATTTTGGCGTTCTTGAGCTTCGAAGCGGCAAGGCGCTCGGCGTCCGCTGGCGTGCTTGGAGTCGTCTTGGGCTTGGCCGGAGGTGTGGGGCTCTTTGTGGGGGGAGTCTTGGGTTCCGGCTTGCTTGTGGCTGCCCCCTTCACGATGGGATCGCCGCGTTCATCGCTTTGGTTGATGATGACCCAGCCTTCGTAGCGGTCGCCTTCCTTGAGCTTCCTCCCGATGACATAGCCGAGACCCCGGCCCTTGAACATCTCGTCGAGGACCTCCTTCAAGGGCTTGTCTTTGGCGGCATAGGTGAAGGCTTGGTTGGCGGAGACACCGGCATCGAGATGGAAACTGATTTCTGTCTGCCGTTTGAACTCCTCAAGCACATCCTTGAGGCGTTCGTCTTTGAAATCCACCGTCACCGGGATTTCCAGCTTCATCCGAGTTCTTTTCACGGTCGGACTGTCTTCCGGCTTGGCGGCGGGCGGAGACTTGCTTTTGTCATCGGCTCCAGCAATAACGGCAACAACCAACAATCCCGCAATGAATGATGGCCAACGGTGCATGGCGTGTCCCCTCACTGGTTCGCTTCCGTCTCCGCGATCTGGTTCGGTCTCCACTACATCCTACACACTTTTTCGACCCCGATCATCTGCCTTTGGTTCCGTTAAGACTGTCGATGGGAACAAAAGGGGATTCTCAGGGCGACTTGCTGGACGTGCTCACCGAAGCGATGCGGAAAGGCAATTGCTTGCTGGCCTGGCGGCCCGTGGATTCGTCTGTGACGGTGACGGTCAACAAGTACAAGCCGGGCTCCAGATCACGGGGAAACTGAAAGCGGATGACACTGAAGTGATCGTTTCGTGGGGACCAGCTCCAATCGGGCAGGTTCTGCACGGGCAGCGACTTGATGACCCGCTCACCACGTTGGATGGTTAAGGTGCTGGCCAGTCGGGCGATGAAGCGGCCTTCCTGAGTTTTTTCATCGGCCAGGTTCTCGATCTCAAGGTACACAGCCGCGCGATCCCCGGCCCGGAAGTGGTTGCTGGGGTAGAGTTCCCCACGACCAAAACTGTGGATCTCCCGGCAAAAGGCGATCCGGGTGATAACCAGTGGTGCCTCGACCTGCATCTCCTGGACCAAGGCCCGCAGCGTTTCCAACACATTGACGCGCTCTTCGTCCGATGCCGCTCCGCTGAACAGCCCGCCTTTATCTACCCGGGCTACGATGGGGAGCAGTCGCAGTAACATCTCCTGATCGCGCCGGGGATAGCCGCCCAGCAGTTCCAAGGCCAAATCGGGGCGATCTTCGAGATACGCCTCAAGCACCCGGCACAAGGGCCGCGGCGGGGAGGCTTCAGAACGATCCTCTGCTTTCGCCGGCCCAGGCGCGGAACCCGGCTCATTTTCGGAGGCAGGGAACTGCCCAGCGGGTTCCTCCAGATCGCGAGCCGGTGCGGAACGGTTTTCCTGAGCGGCGTCATTCTGCCCCGAATCAGGCTCGGATGTCGAAGCCGGTCGCAAAACTTGGTCGGCGGCGGCTGAGTTCGCCTCGTGGGGCTGGGAAGGAGAGGCTGGTCTTTGTGGGGCAGCCAAGGATATTGGGTTGGCGGAAACAGAAGAAGATTCGGAGAGAAAAGCAAGCTGGGCAACTTGTCGACAGCCGAGAACCGACATTCCCATCCCCAGCCAGAGTGGCAGCCATTTCCAGGACGGGAAAAGATTCACGGCAGTTTGGGTCCTGAACCAGTTCGGAATGGGATTCATGCACGGGGGGTTCCGTCGCGGGTCGGAAGTCCCCGGCCTGTTGGTGGGCCGGACGATAGCGGCCGCTTGCTTACCCGTCAAGTCGGCATCATCACTTGCTGCTCAAGCATGTTGCAAATGTTTCGCTGGCCGCCGTTCCTGTTTCGGCATTGACTTCCACTCAGCTTGTGGCCGATAATCCCGGCCCGTTAAGCTGCGTCGGTTTGAATCAACTGGCCGACCAGACGGATGGCACGGAGGCCGAAGAATGCAACTTCCCGCCGCGACGCGCCCGCATCTACTTCGTCCCGATCAGGCGAGTCATGAGTTTCGTCACCTCCTCATCGGTGCGGCGGAGTCGGCCACGGATCAACTGGACCTTCTGTACCGCCTACTCGGGGAATCCGCTTGTCGTCAACTGGGCATTTACCCGATCCCGGAGGACACCAAGGTTTCCGTGGTCATTCCGGTGTACAACGAGGAACGCTGGCTGCCCGAGGTCATTCGCCGAGTCAAGGCCGTCCCCATTCCAAAAGAGATCATCATCGTTGATGACGCCAGCACCGACGGCACCCGCGATCTGCTGGCCAACTACGCCGACGATCCCGAAGTCACGGTCGTCCTCCAGCCGCGCAACATGGGGAAAGGGGCTGCTCTGCGGGAAGGATTCAAGCACGCCACCGGCAACATCATCCTGATCCAGGACGCTGACTTGGAATATGATCCCCGCGACTATCCGCGTTTGCTCCAACCAATCATCGAAGGTCAGGCGGATGTTGTGTACGGCTCACGATTCATTGGGGAAAGTCATCGGGTGCTCTACTTCTGGCACTACGTCGCCAATCAGATTCTGACGTTGCTCTCCAACATGTTCACCAATCTCAACCTGACCGACATGGAAACCTGCTACAAGGTGTTTCGTCGTGAGGTGTTGGACGGCATCACGCTCAAATCGAACCGGTTCGGCTTTGAGCCGGAGATTACTGCCAAGATCGCCAAAAAACGCAACCCCCCCTGGCGGATCTACGAACTGCCCATCAGCTACAGCGGCCGCACTTATGAGGAGGGCAAAAAGATTGGCCTGAAGGACGCCTTTGTGGCCTTGTGGTGCATCGTGCGTTTCTGGTTGGCGGATTGAAGCGCGATAAGGGAGAACTCCATGCGCTGGTATGCTGTGCAGGTCCTGGTCCTTGCGGCGTATTCGCACTTTGTGCCGCTTGTCGTCGCGGATCCGCCCTCGTTAGCAGATGCCCCGTTGCACGCCGTCCAGTTCGTGGACGACCAGGAAGGCTGGGCGGTGGGAGATGAAGGTGTCATCTGGCACACTATCGACGGCGGCCAGACGTGGGAGCGTCAAGCCAGCGGCACCCGAGCCTCGTTGCGTTCGCTCTGCCTCCTCGATCCCTTTACGGGGTACGCCGCTGGGACGGAAATACTACCGGATGGCCGAAGCGCCGGGGTAATCCTTTACACTTCCGACGGCGGGCTGAAATGGCAGAAGGCCAGCGTCCGGGAACTGCCCGGCATCTTTCGCATCAAGTTCCTCGACAAGCGAAACGGGTATGTCGCTGGGGCAGGTTCAGCCTCGCATCCCTCCGGCATATTCGTGACAGAAGACGGCGGCATCACGTGGAAGCCTTTGGGAGGAGCAGCCGAAACTGATTGGCTGGCTGCAGATTTCGCGGCGGGCCAGCTCGGAGTCCTCGGCGGCAAGACAGGTACTCTGGTCGCGCTGCGACCCCAGGGTCTTATTCCTGCGGAGATCGACTCTCTGGGCCGTCGCGGCATCCGAGCGGTGCAGTTGCTGAATCGCCAAGCATGGGCTGTCGGCGAAGGCGGCCTGGTGCTCCATAGCAGCAACTCCGTCGGGCTGAAATGGCAATACGCCCAGGTAAATCTGCCTCCGGAAGTGGCTCGAATCTGGGATTTCCATGCCGTTCATTTCGTTGGAGATCACGGCTGGATGGTAGGCCGTCCCGGTTCGGTCGTGTTGCACACCTGGGACAAGGGCAAAAGCTGGCAGGTGCAACAGACCGGCCAACCGGTTCCGCTGCATGGAGTCTGGTTTGTTGACGAACGCCAGGGCTGGGCGGTGGGCGACTTCGGCACGATCCTGGCCACGACTGACGGCGGTCGCACTTGGAAAGTGCAACGCCGCGGCGGACAGCGGGCGGCGGTCTTGATGCTGACAGGAACCGGCGAACACCTTCCCGTGGGCACAGTCGCCGTGCTGGGGGGAGATGAAGGATACCTAGTAGTTGCTCTGCGGTTAGTGGCTCCGGAGCGCCCTCGGGCGGGGGAGGTGGAGGCTGGTTTTGCTCAAGCAGTTCGGCAAGCGGGCGGCAGCCAGGGCGAGGTGCTGTGGCAGTTTCCCCGTCCCAAGCATTTAGAAGAGGCAACGGCCTCGGAGTTGGCCCGCTTTTGGGGCGACTCGATGGACGAAGCCCGGGGCTACGAGGAAATGATTCGCCAGATCGTGCTTGCTCTGCGAATCTGGCGGCCTGATGTCGTCGTCGTGCCGCATCCTGATCCACGGTCAGCGGAGGGACAAACAGGGGCCTTCGTAGCCCTGGCAGCCAGCAAAGCGTTCGAGTTGGCAGGCAAGGCCGATGCTTTTCCCGAACAGATGGCCAAACTCGACCTGCAACCGTGGACACCGAGCAAACTTTATGGCCGATGGGATGGCGTAAGCGGGGCCCATGTCGTGGTGGATCCGAACACCCCTCGCCCCCAGCTCCAGATGGCTCCGGCGGAGCATGCCGCTGCCGCTTACCACCTCCTGGCTGGTTTTGATGCGGACCGACCGAGCCTGGAAACCTTCCGCCTGTTGGCCAGCCGACTCGACCAGGCCGAGAACCACAAGCACCTGATGCAGGATCTCAAACTCGGCATCGGTGGACAAGCCCGCCGCGACTTCACGCCAGTCGATCTGGACCTGGAAGCTTGGCAAAGAGTGGTCAAAGTCAGCCAACAGAAACGCGACCTTGTCGCACTTGGCCGTCAAGCCATCAACGACGATAAGAAGGCCAAGCAACTTCCGGCGTTGCTGCCAAAGCAACTGGCCGATCTGGACGACGAACGTGGCGGCGACGCAGCCTTCGCTCTGGGATCGCTGTATGCGTCCTCGGGCCAGTGGTTATTGGCTCGGGAGACGTTTCTTTTGATGCTGGATCGTTATCCTGCTCATCGCTTGGCACCTGAGGCGGCTCGCTGGCTGATTCGCTTCGGATCCAGCAGCGAGGCCCGGCGGCGCGAAGAGCTCAAGCACTTCGTTTTTATGGGCCACATGCCCTTGGGTCAGCCTCTCGATTCGGAATCCGTGGACGAGGAAGGCAAGCCGAAAGTTCCACGTCTGCGCCTGCGTGGAGGTACGGCATTGATCCGGCGACGAGACGAACTTCGTGAATGGGCAAAGTCAAGCTTGGCAGTTGCCGACGTGCTGGCTGCCATGAATCCTCGGGCCTATCAAGAACCAGACGTGCAGTTGTGCCTTCAATCCGCTCATCGCTTTCTTGGTCAAGTCGAGGAATCCCGTTTATGGTTGACCCAGTTCCGGGCGTCTTCGGGCAGCGGTCCGTGGCACGATGCCGCCGGGGCGGAGTTGTGGCTGATGGGTCGGGTCGGTCAGCCTCCCAAGCCCGCAGCCACGTGTGTCAGCACCGACACGCCGCCCTATCTCGACGGCCACCTGGATGACCCGTGCTGGACGCGCAGCGCACCGATCCGGCTGAACGATGCCGTGGGGCAGACCACGGAACAATACGGCACCGAAGCCTGGATCACTCACGACGCCAATTTCCTTTATTTGGCCCTTCGCTGCCGACATCCTGGCACTGGCCACATGAAGGATCCCGTGAAACCTCGGCCGCGTGACGCCCAGCTCGACGGTTTCGACCGAGTCAGCCTGATGCTTGATCTGGATCGGGATTACTGCACCTGGTACCGCCTGGAAGTGGATCAACGCGGCTGCGTGCGGGAAGACTGCTGGGGTGACCGTTCGTGGAACCCGAAGTGGTACGTTGCCGTCCATGCGGAGCCGACCGTGTGGCAGATTGAGGCGGCCATTCCGCTAGCAGAACTCACGGGAAATCCCATCGAGGCAAGCACGGCTTGGGCCTTCAACCTGGTGCGAACCATTCCAGGTAAGGGAACACAAGCGTTTTCCGCCCCCCGAAATGCCGAGCCGCAGCCAGAGCACATGGGCCTGTTGTTGTTCCAAAGAGACTTGCCGAAGGAACCGATGCCTCCGCCCAGAGCCGTTCAAGGCGGAACCGGTTTCTAGCCCCGACTGACGCAAGCGGAGGGCTTGGTCCTCCCAAGGATTTCCTCTCCCGTCCGACTCCGGCGTTTGCTAGGCTGTTGCAGGTCATGGGGACCTCTGATTCCCTGTTTGCCGTCGGACGGGTTCGCCATGCTGCACGACGCCATTCGCTGTTACCACGACCTGCTGACCGACCAGTTGGCCACCGACTCTCAAGCCCAGCTTGACCAGCAGCAGCAGGCTCGTGGCTTGTTTTTCGGAAACAGACCCATTTGCACCGTGCTTCGGCCTCGGTTTCTGACCCGCACCCAATATCGCTTTCTGGAGGAGCGGACGCGCATCCTCTGCTCAGCCTTCCGCGTCGCCCAACGTGCCGCCGAGGAAGATCCCGCGTTTCGCCGTCAGTTCGGCCTGACGGAATCGGAGGAAATCCTGTTCCAGAAGCATCCAGGGTTCCGGTGTCCTTACCCGACGTCGCGGCTGGATGCCTTCTTCGTCTCTGAGCAGGAGCTGCGGTTCACCGAATACAACACCGAGACACCGGCCGGGGCCGCCTACACCGACGTACTCGGCGAAGTCATGCTGGGGCTGCCCATCGTCGCGGAATTCGCCAAGCACTACGCCATCCGACCGCTACCCGTGCGGCACACGATCTTGCAGGTTCTCCTCGATGCCTATCGGCAATGGCGCGGTACCAGCGAACGACCCAACATTGCCATCCTCGATTGGCGGGAGGTGCCAACTTATAACGAATTCGTCCTCTTCTACGACTACTTCCGCAGTCAGGGGTTGGAATGCGTTATCGCCGATCCGCGGGAAGTCGAGTACCGTGACGGCAAGCTGTGGGCAGGCGACTTCCCCATCAACCTGATTTACAAGCGAGTGCTCATCAGTGAACTGCTGGATCGCGGCGGCCTGGACCATCCGGTCGTGCAAGCCGTCCGGGATGGAGCGGTGTGCATGGTCAACTCGTTCCGTTGCAAGTCGCTCTACAAGAAAGCCAGCTTCGCCGTGCTTACCGACGAGGCCAATACCCATCTGTTCGATGAGGAACAAAGAAAGGCCATCGCCGAGCATTTGCCTTGGACGCGGCGGATGGAAGAACGCAAGACGGAATATGCCGGTCGGACGATTGACCTGGTTCCCTTCGTCCTTGAGAATCGGCAGCGTCTGGTCCTGAAACCGAACGACGATTACGGGGGCAAAGGCGTCGTCCTCGGTTGGACAGTTGACGATACAACCTGGCAGGCGGCGGTCGAGAACGCTCTGCGGGAGCCTTACGTGGTTCAGGAACGCATCGCACTGCCTTCCGAGCCGTTTCCCCGCCTGGTCGGAGGTCGGATTCAAATCAGCGATTGCCTGCTCGACACCGATCCTTACGTCAGTTACGGCCAATTCATGGATGGCTGCATGACCCGGATCAGCACAGCGGAATTGCTCAACGTAACCGCGGGCGGGGGTTCTACGGTGCCGACTTTCCTCATCGAACCGCGATAGCCCTTGAAAGGGGCCTCCGCTCTGCGGCAGGAAAGGGATAAACGATGAAACCACCATCGCTCACGATTGGCATCGAGGAAGAATATCAAATTATTGACCCGCAGACGCGGGAACTGCGATCGTACATCACGCAGATTCTCGAAGACGGCAATCTGGTTCTGCGGGAGCAGATCAAACCGGAGTTGCATCAGTCCATTGTCGAAGTGGGCACGGCGGTTTGCCGCACACCGGCGGAGGCGCGAGGCGAATTGGTTCGCCTCCGCAAGAGCATCATTGAATTGGCGGCCAGGCACGGCCTCAAGATCGCGGCGGCAGGGACGCATCCGTTCTCCTCCTGGCTGACGCAGGAAATCACGCCGCTGGAACGCTATTTGGGCGTCAAGAAGGACATGCAAGACCTCGCCCAGCAGCTCTTGATTTTCGGAACGCACGTTCACATCGGCATCGAAGATCGAGAGTTCCTCATCGACGCCATGAACGTCGCCCGCTACCTTCTGCCGCACCTGTTGTGTTTGTCCACCAGTTCGCCGTTCTGGATGGGCCGCAATACGGGGTTGAAATCTTATCGCAGCATCATTTTCCGCCACTTCCCTCGCAGCGGCATTCCGCCGGAGTTGAGTTCCTGGGCCGAGTTCAGCACCTTCGTCGAGACCTTGGTAAAGACGCATTGCATCCCGGACGGAACAAAAATCTGGTGGGATTTGCGGCCTAACTGGAAGTATCCGACTTTGGAGTTCCGCATTTGCGACGTTTGCACGCGGATTGATGAGGCGATCTGCATCGCTGCCTTGTGTCAAGCCATCATCGCCAAGTTGTGGAAACTTCGACGGGACAATATGACCTTCCGCGTCTACACGAGTCGGCTCATCGAGGAGAATAAGTGGCGGGCGGTACGCTTCGGCATCGACGGCAAATTGCTTGACCTGGGCAAGCAACTGGAGCTGCCAGCCCGTGATTTGATCCGGGAAATGGTGGATTGGTTCGTCGGCGACGTCGTGGACGAACTCGGCAGCCGCAAGGAGGTCGAGTACGCCTACCGCATTTTGGAAGAGGGCACCAGCGCGGATCGGCAACTGCGGGTGTATCGAGAAACCGGCGACCTGAAAGCGGTGGTCGATCACTTAGTTGCCGAGACTGCCCAGGGGCTGGATTAAGCCACGCGGGGGAGCCGTCGCAGGAGATTTACATAAGCCGTGATTGTTCGGCACACGCATTGGGGATGGATTGCATTCTGCACCGTAGCGGCTCTGATCTGCGTCGCCGTCTGGTGGATGGGACCTCGACATAATCCCGAGGGTATCACGGGCGGCAGCACTTTTGGCTTGTGGTGCGGCGTGCTGGGCAGCCTGTGCATGATCTTTGCCGGCATCCTTCCTCTGCTGCGGCGTCGTGCGGTGGTTCTCAATTCCCGGCTGCCGCCTCGGGAGTGGTGGCTTCGAGGGCACCTCTGGCTCGGTCTGCTCAGCGTGGTTTTCATCGGTTTCCACAGCGGATTTCGGCTCGGGGGCGCACTTGTCGCCGCGCTTACCATCGTCTACCTGATCGTTATTGTCAGCGGAATCTTGGGGCTGGTCGTGCAAAGCATTCTTCCGCATCGGATGACAGTTTCCTTCCACCAAGAGATTCCGCCAGGTCAGGTGGAGGCAGTGTGTACGGCCTGGCGAAAGGAATGCGATGCCTTGGTGGACGAACTCTGTGGGCCACGACCCGCTTTTGCGGCCAACGTGCATGAGGAAAGATCGAATTCGGACCCGCTGCGACGCTTCTACGAAGAGCAGATGCGACCGGGATTGCGAGAAATGCTTCCGATCCGCTGGCCGCTTAGGAGTGAAAAGCGCATCCGGCAAGCGTTCGAGCAACTAAGAAGCCAGATCAGCAGCCCTGACCGATCCAAAGCAGCGAGCATCCTAGGCAGACTGGAAACCGTGTGTTTAGAACGGCTCGACCTGGCCAGGCAGCAAAGTCGGTTTTTCTGGTTGCACGGTTGGCTGCCGATCCATATCGGACTCTCGGCTGCCCTCCTGGTGTTGGGAATTGTCCATGTATTCACGGCCCTGATGTATTGACAAGGTTGTGTCAAAGGAACAAGACCGATCATGCTTCCGGAGATGCAACAACCCGGGACGCCATACCTGCGGCCAGACCGCTTTGCCGCCTGGTACGCCCTGGATTATTTCCGCAAGACTTCCTGGCGACAGCGCTGGAAATGGTGGTTGACCGGGCTTGCGGTTGGAGCCTGTTTTGTTTGGTTGGTGGCAGTCTTGCTGCGCGGCGATGAGGTCGTGTTTGCCTCCGGGCCGGTTACCTTGGCCCATTCCAAGGAGCACGTCGCCTGCCGACAGTGCCACACGGGCTGGTTTCGTCCGGCAGCCCGTCTGTTGTTCCCCGAGGCCCGCTCGGTTCATGACGCCGACTGCCTGGTTTGCCACCAGGCTCAAGCCCCGAGTCCGCATCACGTCGCTGGTGCGGAGGACGTCGCCTGTGCCGTCTGCCATCGAGAACATCGAGGCCAATCGCTGCTGACCCAGATGCCGGACGGACGATGCACAGTTTGTCACGCTGATCTGAAGCGGAATGACGGCCGGCCAACGAGCTGCGCGAATGTTTCTTCCTTCGTCGGTGATCATCCCCCATTTCGGGACCTGCAAGCTGGAGACTCGAGCCGCTTACGATTCAATCACGAAGTTCACTGCGATCCGTCAGGGGTGCTCACACCAGCTGGAACAATTCAGCACTTGAAGTGCGATTTCTGCCATCCCGCCACCTCCGGTGGCTGCTACCTGGCTTTGCCGCGTTATCAAACCTGCCAGGAATGCCACCCGATCACGATTCCTATCCCAGAAACACTGCACAAATCGCTTCAGGACAAGAACCTGACGCTTCTGCTTCAACAACCTCTGCCCCACGACGAACCTGATAAAGTGCGGTCCGAACTGCGCCGCCGATTGACTCGCGTACTGGATGAGATGCCGGAGATCGTAAGGCTGTGGGCTTCTGACCCGCCCGTGTCTCCGTTCCGAGCCACCGAGACGCTTTCGAGCAGACAGCAGCCGGAAGCATGGCTTGAAAGTCAAATGCGGCAAGCCGAGTATCATCTGTTCGTCGGGGGAGGCGGATGCCGGTTGTGTCATGTGCCTGTCACCGACGTGACTGCGGAATACGTCCGCGGAGTGCTGCCGCGCTATGCCCCGACAAACCTCAAAGCTGTCTGGCTGCCGATTTCCACGTTCAGTCATGCCGCCGGAGGGCATCGCGAGCAAGATTGCTCTGCCTGTCATCCCGCAGCGAAGAGCCGTCAGGCCGACGACGTTCTCATTCCAAACCTCGACTCGTGCCGAACCTGCCACCGGCCCGGCGGAACGGCCCGTTACGATTGTGCCGAGTGCCATCGCTATCATCAGGCGGTTGAACGCCGCGGCACTTGCAAGGCATCCGCAATCAGGCAAAGTGACAAGGGCGCGACACCCGATGTACCATCGGCTCAGCCCTCGAGAGCGGAGGCGAGGCCATGAATCGTCCCCATTTCGCCAGTGCGGGTGAAGAAGGCGAGATCGTCCACAAGCTGCCTCCGCGTCCAGGCGACATTGAAATCCCTGCTGAGCAATTGACGAAACTTCTCGGTCTGTTTCGCACCGTCAAGGCAAACCTCGGTTTAAAGACCAACCCGGACGCCCTTCGGCTGCGCTACTTTCAAGCGGGGGAGATCATTTGTTCGCGCGGCGAACCAGGAAACAGTGCCTTCTATGTGTTGCCCGCCGACGACTTGGCTGCCTTATATGCCCATCTCTCCGCTCAGCAAACTGCGCAGAATCCCAGCGATCCCCAGCAAGTGACTCGGAATCGCGAAACGCTCACGGTTCTGGATCGGGTTCGCCAAGCATCCGAAAAACGAGCCAGATTGTCCCAAGAGAGTCGGCAACTTCAAGCTGAACTGGAATCACTGGAATCCGCCCTGGCTCAGGGCGGCGACCCTCAGAGAGCGGCTCTATATGCTCGCTGTCGCCTTGCCGGACCGATTACCAAGCTGGTCAGGGCCGAGTTGCTCCGTGAACAGGAACCGAAACTTTCCGACTTCCTTGGACGCCTGGCTGAGTTGGAAGAGCAACGTCGGGTGGCTGTGGCCCGCGTGCCGACGGCTCCTTTAGCCGTACGGCGTCAGCAATCCTTCTGGCAACGGCTCCTCAGCGGCTGGCGACTCCCCCGAGCAGAGCCTGAACCATCTCCACTGATCATTCCCAACGATGGTCCCGCCGAGATCGACTACGACAGCGGCGAGGCGTCGCTGTTTGAGGACGAAGTCTTCGGCGAAATGGCCTGCATTGACCGTCAGCCGCGAACTGCCACGGTCGAGGTCGTCAAGGAATGCTTCGTTCTCGAAATGCTGCGGCCGATCCTCGACAACATGCGGAAGGATGCCTCCTACCGCAAGAAAATGGACGACAAGTATCGGGAACGTGTCCTCGAACTCCACCTCCGCGCATTGCCCCTCTTCAAGGACTTGGATTTTGCCTTGATCACTCGTGTACGTCGGGAGGCTGACCTGGAACCCTACGAGGCTGGCACTCTGATATGCGACCAGTTTGAACGCTCAGATGCCCTGTACCTGATCCGCAGCGGCACGGTCAAGGTGATGCAAAACGTCTCTGCCTTGTTGAGCCAAGCCGATGTGCGAGATTGGAACGCCGTCGCTCAGCTTGATCCGGATCGGGAGGGGCCTTTCGTAACGGCCCGTCAACGCATCTGGGTACACCTGCCAGCGGCATTGACCGAAAGCATCAAAAACGGCTCGGTGGCTGTCAACCAGCACCGACAGCTTTTACTGGACGCGATAAACGATCTCATTTGCGATCCACTCTTGCTCCGTGATCCGGACCTGCGTGAGACGTCACAAGCGGCGGGAGTCCACGCTCAGACATGGCGATTGCTCGTCACCCCGGATCATGCGAATCCGGAGAAATTCGCCGGCTTCAACCGCGTTCTCTTGGCCGCTGCCCTCCTGGGCAAGCCGACAGCCTGGCGAGTTACACCTGGCATGACGCCGGAGTCCCTCCCCGGACCGCTCGAAGCGGGCCAGGTTGCGGATTGGAAGCAATTGGCAGGTGACCTCGAACCCTCTCAGCGCAAGGCAGATCATCCGGCCACCTCAGCAAGCCGTTGGCTCTGGGACCAGTTGCCGGCGGATCTTCAGGAGCGGGTTCGCCGAATCAAAACCGGGTCTGGGCCAACTCCGGAAGACATGCAACGCATCACAGCCATCCTAAACGATGTGGCCGAGCGCTCCTTTCCGCTTGTTGAGCCGGAGTTTCAAGACCTGATTGCTAACGAGGTCAACCTTCAGTCGCTCGTCATGCGGCTACGCCAGGACGGTCAGAAATGGACTGATCATGCTTGGCGTCGTTTCAGTCGTCTGAGAAACCGCTTGTTGATGCACGCCCTCTATCCGGCCTGGTTGGGGGCGGAGTACCGACCGCCGGGAAGGCCTCTGGTGCTGGCGTACCGGGGCCGGGGCGAGATCCTCGGCGAGATCGGTCTGATGCTCAACGAGCCGCGAAGCGCAACCTGCGTAGCCTACAACCATCCGGACAACGATCCGGCCCGGGAGGTCGGTCCGGTCCAACTCGTGCGAATCAGCAAGGAGTTGTTCCAAACGCTGCGAGAAAAGTCCCCGTTGTTTCGGCAGCGGATCGAGGAAACGATCCGCGAACGCCTCGCCAATACTCGTCGGCGACAACAGGAAGCAGAGCGAGCGGCCCGCACGGTGACGGCCCCGTTGGACGCCACGGCGGAGCAACTAGGCATATCCCAGGGCCAGCGGCTCATGCTCATTGATCTGGACCGCTGTGTCCGATGCGATGAGTGTGTCCGTGCCTGCGTAGCGGCACACGACGATGGCGTCAGCCGGCTGTTCCTCGACGGTCCGCGCTTTCAGCAGCACATCGGCAACTCGGTTCGAACTTTCCTGGCACCGACGACGTGCCGTTCCTGTGTCGATCCGGTGTGCATGATTCCCTGTCCCGTCGGCTCCATCATCCGAGGCGAACAAGGTCAGATTCTCATCCGCGACTGGTGCATCGGATGCGAGAAGTGTGCTAAGAACTGTCCCTATGGAGCAATCCAGATGCATCCCGCAGGCCTCGTACCGGCTCGCTCTTCTGCGTGGCAATTCCTTCCGTCTTGGAAACTTCCTGCGGATTGTCTCGATTGGACAATGCCTGAGTATCGCAGTCGCAAGTGGCAGTCAATTCAGACGCCGGTGACTTACGACCAGGATTTTCTTTCCCGCCTCGGCCGCCTTACGCCTTTGAGCAGAGATGTCGCCGTCTGCTTCCGGCATGTTTTCTCTTTGGACGTCAGCCGCCGTCGTAGTACCGACGCCAAGTTCCGACTGGTCATCGCGCCCCTGTGGCCCAACACGAGGATCTGGATCAACGGACGAGAGATTACCGACCTCGAAGCAAAAAAGGGCGAGGGCTTGCGGGAACTGGAACTGGACGATGGAGGTGAGGTTGGGTTTACGGAAGCGGGCAAGAAACCAGCGAAATCCCTGCGGATTCTGCGTCCGGGATCTAACGCCGTCGGAGTTCGGGTGCCGCTGCCTGATCAACTCGGCGGCACATTATTCGATCTCAAAATCGTCGTCTTCGAGGGCACGGTGATCGAGTTCAAGGCAGTGGTGTGTGATTTGTGCAATCAGCCGCCGGGTACCTTGACGGCGTGTGTTCGGGCTTGTCCTCACGAGGCGACCCGACGTTTCGATGCTCGAAACGGCGTGATCGCGTGGTGAGGAAGATGACTTTGGCGTCGGCTTTGCCCCGTTTGGGATGAGAAGCCCTTAGTCCAACAAGTTTTCGTCAGGGACGGGCACGGAAGGATCGCCAGCCTCGATCCGCTTCAATTGCTCACGGTAATAACGACGCTTGGGAGCAAGTTCAACGCACCGCTTGATGAGGCCCAAGGCCTCATCTTTCTTTCCCAGTTGGAAACACAGTTCTGCCAGGGTGTCCAGATAGGAAGGGTTGTCCGGCTCGAGCTGGGTGGCTCGCTGGGAATGAGCCAGACCACGGGACAATTCGCGTCGGCAAACGGCGCACAGCCAGGCTGCTGAGTTGTGATGCGTGGCACTCTGGGGATAATCCCGGCACACGTCTTCCTGGACCTTCAAAGCAGCGTGGAATAGCGCATCGGCCTCGGCTCGTCGGCCGAGCCGGTCCAATCCCGGCACAATGTCGGTGGCAATGTCAATGGCTCCCGGAGCAGCCGCCAGGGCCTGCCGGGCCTCACGAGCCGCTTCATCGGCCTTGCCCTGTTGGAGATAGGCACGCGCCCGATGATAGTGAATGATTCGCGGCACGATCAGATAGGACTTCACGTCCACCATGCTGATGCTGGGTCGCAAGCAGGATAAGAGAAACCGTTCGTAGTCGGCAGCGGCCTGGAGGTGGTCCTGTCGTGCCAGGGCGTCATTGGCCCGGTGGCGGATGGCTTCGTCAATGAACCAGGAATTGACCTGACCAATCCGCAGAAAGAGTTCCCGTTCTCGCCGGGCTGCCTCCGTCAGTTTGCGCTTCTGGAGGAACTCAACCAGGAAAGCGTAACGGCTGTCATCCACGGCCAACGGAGCCAGACTGGCCAACTGCATCAACCGTTCGCCTTCGTCCTTGTGACCGGCTTGGCTCAAGGCATGCCCCTGAAGGTACAGCAGACCTGGCGAATTACGCTCCTTCTCCCAGGCCTCTCCGTAGCGTTTGGCGGCTTCTGACCATTCTTGATGCTCAGCGTGCCAATCCGCCAGGGCAGTCAGAGTCGAGGTGCTCGGATACGCGGACACGGCCTTTTGCAAGTAGCCCAAAGCGCGGGCATCTTCGCGGCAGTTTTGGAAAGTCTGGGCGAGCATGAGAAGTGTTAAGGCCCGTTCTTCCGCTGGCCGCTGCTGCACCGACGCTTCCAAGGCAGGAGCTAAGGATGCCACCAGCTCAACATCGCGTTCGGGGCCGACAAGGCGATCCAGCTTTTGCAACAACTCGGCGGGATCACTTGCTGGCGAGTTGCCGCGGAGGAAACGCCACCAGGTCTGGGCATGTGAACCGTTGTCGGGGTACAAGCAGTAGAATAGCCAAGCCAGGTTGTTCTCCCGCTCCGACAGCCG
>JANWWR010000186.1 GCA_025055835.1 Gemmatales bacterium
TCTGCATTTCGGAGTACATTGCTTCCATCATAGTCAAGCATCTGGGCAAAAGATTGGGTATCCAGGTGTGCGTTCAGTCCGGCGTTAAGCTGGGTTCCATGGCTATTAAAATTGGTAACGTAATTGTGACCCTCGTGCTGAGCGTTGTGATTGACTACGCCATCGACTGGCTCGTGCGGCAAGTTTACGATCCGAAACAGGACTTCAAGGACGCTTTGAACGATTCGATTACGGAATTGCAGTCGGCGATTATAGCGGGTTACAAGGATCCAGAGACCGGAGCGTGGAAGAACGGGCTTGATCAGGAAATGCGGGACTTCATTTTGGAACGGTCGAAGATTCGGGAGCGGGTGATCCTCGAACAGTTGGAGGTGCAGCCTTGATCAAACACATCGCACACCTTCTGTTAATCGGTCTGCTTAGCCTGGCCTGGACGCCGATTGCTTTCGGGGATGTCCGGACCAAGGCAGTTCAGGAAGCGCTGGAATTCATGGCCAAGAAATTCGGCAAGGAGATGGCCGAGGAAGGGGCGGAGACCGTCGGCAAGCGTCTGACCAAACTGGCCGCCAAGCATGGCGACGAAGTGGTCACGCTGTCCCGCAAACATGGGCCGAAGGTCCTCAACGTCATCGAAGAGGCCGGGGAACACGGCGATCAGGTCGTGAAGTTCGTCGGCAAGCACGGCGATGAAGCGATCTGGGTCGTCTCCCGCAAGGATGGCATGGCGATCTTCATCAAGTACGGCGAGAAGGCCGGGGAAGCGATGGTCAAGCACGGAAGCGTCGGTCAGCGGGTCATCGAGGCCGCCGGAGAACCTGCCGCCCGGGCGCTGTGCCAACTCAGCAAGCAGAACGGCCGACGCCTGGCGATGGTCATGGATGAAGGAGTTCTGCCGCGTTCGGACCGCTTCGGAGACCTGCTGATCGTCATTGAGAAGTGGGGCGACAAGGCGATGGAGTTCATCTGGCGCAACAAGGGCAGCCTGACCGTCGCCGCCGTCCTCGCCGCTTTCCTCAGCGATCCGGAACCGTTCATCAACGGAACCCGCGATCTCGCGGAGATCGCTGCCGACAGCACGGTCAAACCCGTGGCGGAATCGGCCGGGAAGGCCATGGCGGAAACCGTCACCGCGCATCCGGGTCTGGGTATCTTGAGTCTCGTTGTCGGAGGTGCCTTGGTCACACTGCTCGTGCTCCTCATCGCTTCCCGATTCGTTGCAAGAATTTGGAACCTTGGACGTGTTTCAAAAGTCTGACCGATCCAATCCGTAAACCTTTCCAGCGATCCAGGCGTAGAACAGTTGGAACGAGCGCTTCCTGTCTCCCGGCGGGAAGCGCTCGCTTTCCTCATCTCCGGGCAAATGTCAGTCGCAGGTCGGAGTCGGCCTGCATGTCCACAAACCGAGACCATATTCACAGGAGGAAAGGGGGTATCGGATGCACAAACAAGCGGTTTCGTTGGTTGCCGTATTGGCCGTCCTGATGGGTCTGGCGTTGGGTGGTCTGGTTCAGGCCGAGGAAAGCAAACCCGCCTATCTGGGCGTGATGACGGCCAAGCCGGAGGACGGTAAGAGCGGAGCCTGGGTCCGCGAGGTGACGCCGGATTCGCCCGCCGCCAAGGCCGGGCTTCAGAACGGCGACGTGGTGGTGAAGGTGGACGGCAAGGAGATCGCCGATCCCGCCGCCCTGGTGGAAGCGATCTCTGCCAGGAAGCCGGGCGACAAGATCAAGCTGACCGTGGTGCGGGACGGCAAAGAGCAGGAGATCGAGGCGACGCTGAGCGAACGGCCGGTGCGTCGGCCTCAGGTGCGGGCCTTCCCGGAACCGGTCCTGCCGCGGCCGTTGGCACCGCAGCGGGGAGCCTACCTCGGCATTTACATGCAGGAAATCACTCCCGAGTTGAAGGAGAAGCTCGGCCTGACGGTGGACCAGGGCGTGGTGGTCACGGAAGTGACGCCGGATTCGCCGGCTGCCAAGGCCGGGCTGAAGGCCGATGACGTCATCACCGGCGTGGGCGACAAGCAGATCGCCGGGCCTGAGGAACTGCGGGATGTCATCAGCAAATCCAAGCCGGGCAGCGAGGTCGTCCTGCACGTTCATCGCGGCAAGGAGAAGATGGAACTGAAGGCCACCCTCGGCGAGGCTCCGGCGGCCCTCGGCTTCGAGCAGCCGTTCCCGCTGCCCGAGGGATTCCGTCCCTTCCGCTTCGACCAATTCCGCGACCTCTTCGAGAACCGCCTGCCCGGTGAAATTCGCCGCTTCACCTTCGATCTCGAAAAGTTCGAGCAGATGCACAAGGACATGCTCAAGCGGATCGAGGAACTGGAAAAGCGGATCACGGAACTGGAGAAGCAGCGGAAGTGACCGCCGACTGCCCGACCGCAGCATCTTAGGAGTCCTGGCACCACGCGAGATGCGGCCGATTCGCGGCCCGGCGGTTCGCATCCGGCCCACGGGTGAAAACCCGTGGGCTTTTTTTCGCGCTGGAATCGCATCAGGCGGCCAGCGGCTCGGTTGCCCCGGGGCGGGTGCCGTTGATGCCCCGCTTGGAGTTCCGCACAAACGCGACGTACTCCCGCACCACGTCGATATGCCCCAGTTCCGCTTCCACCTGGGCCAGGGCGTTGGGCAGGCTCAAGCCCCGCAAATACACGATCTGATAAACCCTGCGGATGGCGTTGATCTGCTCGGAGGTCATCCCGGCCCGCCTCATGCCGACCACGTTGACCCCCGCCACGATGTTTATTTCCTGCTGAATGATGAACGGCGGGATGTCCTTGCTGGAACCCGAGGCCCCGCCGAGAAACGACAACCGACCCATGCGGCAGAACTGGTGCAGGGCCGAGTTGCCCGAGATGGTCACGTTGTCTTCCAGCACGCAATGTCCGCCCAAAAGGGCGTTGTTGACCAGAATGCAGCGATTGCCGATGACGCAATCGTGGGCGACGTGGCTTCCCGCCATGAAGTAGTTGTCGTTGCCGATGCGGGTCATCCACGAATGCGTCGTGCCGCGGTGGATCGTGACGTTTTCCCGGAAAACGTTGTTGTCGCCGATCTCCACGCCGGTCGGTTCGTCCTTGTACTGGAAATGCTGGGGGCGTTCGCCGAT
>JANWWR010000207.1 GCA_025055835.1 Gemmatales bacterium
GGGTTAGCTCCAGGTCGGCCCTGTCTGTCGGGACGCCTGGGGCGAACATGGCCGGTAACGCCGGCCGACCTAGACAGACTACACACGTAGACGTCGGCGCTGAAGTACCACGGGACCCGGGTTCAATTCCCGGCGCCTCCACTTCACGCTTGTACACTATGCCTATCCCTTCCGAAACCTGCGGTTTTCTACGGGAAACTCGAAGGCTACCTGATCGGCTGTACAATTCCCTGCGAGATGTTTCCGGTACGTACTGTGCCGGATTCTGTGCCGCTGTGTGTCTGTTCACTTCCTGAACGAAAGCTCCGGCCTCGGGCCTCCACTCCAACGCCCGTCGGAAGGCTTCGTCCGTTGGGTCCACGTAGTGCTTGAGAGCTACGGAGGGAGTATTCCCAAGCCACTTCGTCACCGTGGCTAGTGGGAAGGCTTGGGCCAAGTCGCTCTCCGCCGAGGCCCGCAGGGAATGCGACGGCTTAGCACGATAGCTAATCGCCAAAAGCCGTCGGGGCAAACATCCAACAAGCGGTTCCCGGCATCCCAAGGAACATACGCCGGACGTTCTGACGGGTCGCCGCTTTTATACCCGACATAGCGCCACGGGTTTTTGTCCAGGACGTTTAACCGAACAGCATCTTCCAACATCGCCCGGACGTGTTGAAGCCGCTTATGAACCGTTGTCGTCCTCAATCCCCGCTCCAGCATGGCCCGACGGAAGCGTTCTCCGTCTTCGTGGGTCAGTTCGGTCAGGGGCTTGTCACCCAGCAGGGCGGTCAGGTCACGGATACTGTGTCGCCAGACTAGCAGGGAAGCAGGCTTCAAGCCGGTCCGCTTCCGCTCCATCCAGCGGCCAAGGTGCTCGACCAGCGTCGGGGCTTGGCCCTCGGCGTCTATCAGGCCCAGCTTGGCCAGCTTCGTCCGGAGCTTGGCGGAGATAGTGCCCAGCCAAGCCGCGGTCGCCGACGGCGGAGCCGAGAGGCCTTCTGTGTCCGGATCAAAAAACATGATGCACGGCCCGACGCAAAGCGGGCAAGGCTCGCGAACCAAGCACGGAATCGTCGGCGTACTCGGAAGTGGCCTTGCGATTGTGGGCGATCAGCACTACGGCAAGGTCCCGCTCCGAGGCCCAGGTCGCTCAGAGCCATCTGCGCTCGCAATCGACTAACTGCCAAAGGCAGGTGGTGCCAGCCAACCCTATGGATGGGATCTTTGACTTCTTGTCTGGTGGCCCATAGCAGGTAGCGGCTGCGCTTCAATTAACAAGTCATTTAACACAATCTTTTTAAGGCTCTGGCCTGCTGATCTGCTGCTCCTTCCCAAGTTCGTAAACAATTGCCTGAAAAGATTGGCTCTCACGAAGAGGGGCCAGATCAGGATCAGTTTCTAGTCGAGCCAAATCTTTCCATCCGAGCTTGACGGCTTGGCGGAGGTTATTCACAGCCTTTTCCGCATAAGTCGCCGCGAGGTTTGATTTATTCGCTCCGGGAGCAGGTTCAGCCTTGGGGTGATCAAGGGCGGCCGCACAAAGGGCATAACAGCAGGCAGTTTCCACAAGAATGTTTCGATCTCCCGGCCTTCTGGAGACAAGCTTATCCGCCCGTTCGCTTGCGGCTCCGTGCTGTCCAAGACGCGCCAGCGTCAGGATATAAGGGATGACCAACTGCTGGTCCTTATAGATAGGCAGGGCCCTAGCATACAGAATATCGGCACTATCGCGGTCACCCAAATGGAGATGGGCTGTGGCCAGTCGATAATACGCAAATGCAAGCATCCGCTTCATCGCGACGTTGTAAGGATTGCCGGCCACGATTTCCTCACGCAGTTTGACAGCCTCCTGATATTGATCCCTTGCAGCTGCAGGATTGTTAAGAAACTGCAAATAAATATCTCCTATGTTTGTATAGGAGCTGCCCAGTTCTGCTTGCAGGGCTTGATTTGCTGGCTCTAGTGTCAGCAATGCCTTGCGAAGATCCTTGCTTTTTTCAAAGTAATAAAGAGCCCCATCCTTGTCCCAAAGCGCCTGCCGGGACTTTCCAAGATTGTCGTTGAGCGCCGCACGCTCCCGCCGCCGGACTAAATTCTCTTCCTGCAGTTCCGCTGCCCGATCACGCCATTTCATTTCCTCGGAAAAGAGTTGGAACGCTAATTCGCCATCTCCGGAATCGAGAGCCAGGTCACCTAGAGCTCCGTAGCCAATCGCCATCTGCACCAGAGCATCGGGATTCTGTGGTTCCAGGTCAAGATACCTGCGACGGGCCTCCAGGCTCTTCGTGTAATTGTTGTGTGCTGCCTCATTGTTTCCTTTGCGGCGTTCCAAATGGCCGAGCTTCAGGAAGACAATACCCATCGCCCGCTGGGAAAGGGGGTCGCTAGGATGTTCGTCCACCAGGGCGTGTACGAGAGAGCAGCTGGCGTTAAAATGCTGCTCGGCTTCCCTGAGCTGTCCCGCCGCTAATGCAATATCGCCTTTCCTTTGAAGGATTCCAGCGCGCATTCGGATCCCGACCGCAGGCTGCAATTTAAATCGCTCAGCGGCGATCTCCATGAGCCTGTCAAGTTCTTTATCAGACTTGGCTAGGAGGTCGTCTCTTAGTGATTGAGGAATATTCGGGGTATCGCGCAGGGATGTGTAAAAATCAGTCACCTGGGATCTTAGCAACTCAAGCGCCTCGTTCATAATGTCTAAGGCAGTCGCCTCGTTCCGCAGCGCCTGCTGGCGCTGAGCTTCCTTGGCTTGCGTCTCGGCATTGAGCAGGAGGGCGAAGATCGTCGAGGTGATGGCAATGGCGGTCAGGAGGATGAGTACCGTGGCGAGGAGGACGGCCACGCGGGGATTGCGCCTGCTCCATCGCCACAGGCGTACCAGGGGACCGACTGGCCGGGCACGGACTGGCTCACCATTTAGAAAGCGACGCAGGTCATCAGCCAGTTCCTGAGCGCTGGCATATCGCTTTTTCGGTTCCTTTTGGAGACATTGCAAACAGATGTTTTCCAGGTCCTTGGGAATGGTCGGCTGGAGACGACTCGGCGCGATTGGCTCCTGCTCAAGCACCTGTTTTATGGTACCTTGCACGGAGGGGCCTTTAAATGGCGGTCGACCGGTTAGACATTCGTAGAGGATGGCTCCCAGTCCGTACACATCCGCCAGAGGGGTAATCTCCCCAAATTTAGGATCAGCCTGCTCGGGGGCCATATAACTTGGTGTGCCGACAATAGCATTGTGCGTCAGGCTGCTGGCTTCATCGAGTTGCTTGGCCATGCCGAAGTCGGACACTTTGGGGACACGATCTTTTGTCAGGAGAATGTTGGCCGGTTTCAGGTCGCGGTGGATGACCTGGCGCTCGTGGGCATAATGTACGGCACGGGCCAGTGTCTCGACCCAACGGGCGGATTCGACAGGATCCTGCGGCGTGCCATTGATAAGGTTGTCCAGGCTGCCCCCATCGACGTATTCGAGCGCGAAAAACGGCCTGCCCTCGTGTTCTTCAATTTCGAAGACTTGGACGATGTTGGGATGCTGGAAGCGGGCGATGGCCTGAGCGTCCCGTCGGAAGCGTTGGAGGTGAGCCGGTTCGTCGTCCGTGTCGGACGGCGAAACTTTGGCAGCAGGATTGACCATCTTAATTGCTACGACCCGCTTCAAGGCAATTTGTCGGGCCTTGTACACGACGCCCCAGCCGCCGGTACCCAGCTTTCCAAGGATTTCATAGCCCGGAAGTTTCGGATAAGGATCACTCGTAGGCCTTACAAATGCCTCCTGGGTATCGCTTGAGCCACCGTGAGCCGTGGCTGGGATCCAGGCGACGGTGGCCCCTGCCGCGACATTGCTGGCTGGATCTGTTGGCTGAGGCAAGGCCTCAGACGCCGGGTGATTGTTGGGCTCGTCCAGGGAAGGGGTGTTTGAGGTCATGGGCGTACCTCCGCCAAAGGAGCTGGTAAACCATGCCAGCCTTATTCCGCGCGATCCCATTAGGGCATCTTAGCGTGTCGAACCCTCCACAATCGTGACACCATTCACGAATCAACCGGGAAGGCCCTGCTGGCGATTCGCTTCAGTCCCCCCTTCTATTAATTGCCTGTCAAGTCGAAAGGTGACAAGGCTCCTGGTTTTTCTTCTGGGAGAGTAGAGGCGGGTCAAGGTGAGACACTTGGAAATCTGATTTCTTAGATGCGGCGTAGCATCCCGGCCGGCGCCTCAACGTCAGGACCGTTGTGTTCCAAAATGGCCACATTCTGACTGTTCGATTGCGTTACAAAACACAAATGCAGCAAAGGCATTCTACGACATCTTGGAATTTTTCTGTAAGACTCGAACAACTCGCAGCAATAACAGATGGGGAATTGCGGACTACCCGCACTGCTTCACGAAGGGTTAGCGAGAGCCCGGCGCGCCCTTCCGCGTGTCATCCCTCCTCTCGCCCGCCACGTCGTGAGGTTTGCTTTTCCCTGAGTTTCCTGGTCCGTCTAGCCGTTTCGACGGTCTAGCGGACTCGGGTGGGCCCATGTGCTTCCGCCAAGATTTCATGGGAGTAATGCCATGCCCCGCTCCTGGTTCAAGCCCCTCGCCCGCGCCTTGTCCCTGCTGAATCCCTCCCGGCGCCGGTCTCCTCGCCGTTCAGCTGCTAAGCGATCAGCCCGAAGTCGTTCCGCGAAAGAAATGCTTGGGAAGCCTACCGTGTGCCGACGTATTGCAAGTTTTCGGCCGAGCCTTGAGCAGCTGGAAGATCGCTTGGCCCCGGCAAATGCTGTGCTGAACGGCGACAATCTCACGATTACGTTCATTGAAGATGATGAAGAGGTCATCGTTTCCAACGATGGAACGAACATCACCCTGGCTGGTGATGTAAGCGGTACCACCAGCTTTAACACCGCCTCCGTCAATCGCATTACTATCACCGCTAGCGGCAGCAGTATGAACCAGAGCATTACCTTCGCGTCCGGTTCACACTTCACCCTCAGCGGCGGCATTACGTCCACGGGAGTAGAATGGGTGACGCTTGAGGGCAGCTTAGACACGTTAGGCAGCATTCTGGATGTAGCCGACGGGATCCTTCGGCTCCTCGGGGGCACGCTGAGGAACACCACCGCGGCCACGGCCACGAACGCGGAGTTCCGAATGCACGACGGCACGCTGGACGGCGTGACCATAGCTGCTGGTAGCATCGCGTCTACGATGACGAACGCCAGCGTCACAGTAGTAAACGGGCTGACTGTCGACGGAACCTTGACACTTAGCGGTGGCCATTCTCCCAGCCACGGCCTGCTTTTCTCCGGCACACAACAGCTCGGAGGTACAGGCCTCATTGTGTTTAGTACGGCTGCTCAAAGGTTAGGTCTTAATCAGGACGACATGACTCTGACAATCGGTCCAGAGCTCACGATCGAAAGCATTGCGGAAACGGGAATAGTTGGCATGGGTTTTTCCAACGGATCGGTTGTCAATTATGGCACTCTGAGAGCGCTCGGGGGCTTTCGGATTGGTTCGGCCTCAGAAGATTCAAATACCTTTGGGACCTTTACCAACGCCTCTTCAGGTCGCATCGAGGTGCTCGATGGCACATTCACGATTAATTCCATTAACTGGATTAACCATGGAACTGTCTTAGTTCAAGAAGATGAGCTTAACGTCCTAAGCACCTGGACTAACGATGGGCTTATTGAACAGATCGGTGGATCGACCTACCTTTGGGGTCTTGGTATCAATCAAGGAGCAATTCAAGTTGCCGGCGGACTTCTGAGTGTTGCAGATACCTGGATCAACCAGGGTGATATTGTCCAAAGCGACGGAGAAATTCAGCTGGCAGGCTTGGGTAGCAACCTTGGAACTATTGAAGTCGCCGGCGGCACTCTAACTGCCACAGGAGCCTGGGAAAATGCGGGAAGCATCACACAAAGTGCAGGAATTCTAGGCCTGTACGGCACCTGGACTAACACAAGCGATGGAACTATTCGAGTCAGCGGCGGTATTCTCGACATTGGCGGAGAGGGGAATAATTTAGGAACCATCGAACAAAGTGAGGGTGTCGTCTCAATATTTGCGCTGGGAACTAATCTGGCAACGATCAGAATCAGTGGCGGCGAGTTATCTATAGGCAGCTACAATTGGACCAATGTTGGTACTATCGACCAAACTGGCGGAACGGTGGTGTTCAATTTCGGCGGTTCTTTTACGTTAGGTGATTTGGGAAACTATGTTCGCCTGAACGGCACGGCCGGGACTTTGAAGGTCATCGGGGATCTGGAGAACGCTAACACGACTCTGGTGTTAGACACAGCAGAGAATGGCATTGGCACCGTCATATTTGCAGGATGGACCTTGAGAGGGGGCACGGTTGAAACGAGGAACGGAGCTGAGCTACGACTGGAAGGCTATGTAACCTTAGACGATGTCACGATCGCTGGCGGCAGTGTAGTGGCTACCAATCCTTGGGCAAGTGTCACGATTACTAACGACCTGACTGTCCACGGAACCTTTATCCTCGATAGTTCTTGGATGTATTTTCAAGGAACCCAGATTCTAAGTGGCGATGGGGGGCAGTTAGTCTTTGCCTCTGATGCTAGTATCATTTTGGCTCAGCCAGGAACGACGCTGACCATTGAGGAAGGCATCACCGTCAGTGGCCCTGGCACGTCTGCTGGAAGTCTGTTGCGACTCATAGGCTCGAATGGGTTTCAGGCCTTGTTGAACAAGGGAACGTTCAGGTTGGCCGAGGCAGAAACGATTAGTTTTGAAGGCCAAATTGAGCAATATATCAATGCAGTAGAAGGGCAAATTATAGTCGAAGGACACAGTAGCTACTTTATTCTTGCTTCTCTGTCAGAAATGTGGACTAACCAAGGGAGTATCCAAGTCCATGCTGGCACGTTCGTTGCTGAGGGCTTAGGAAGCAATCACGGTGTAATTACAATCGATGGTGGTGTATGTGGATTGGGTGGTCTAAATAGTGTATGGTTAAATCATGGAGTAATCGAAATTAAAGGAGGGGAGCTAAACGCTAGGGGCATTTGGAGCAGCAGCGGTATCATCGATCAGCAGGCCGGGACAATTACCTTGGACGGTTCCTGGACTAATCAGGGAACCATTCATGTCGGGGGTGGAAGCCTGACCACCAGCGGATCGTGGGGTAATCTGGGCAGCATCAATCAGATCGATGGAACAGTGACTCTGGATGGCATCTGGTCTAATCACGAAACAATCGAGGTGCGCGGTGGCACGCTCACTGCTTCAGGCAGGTGGAACAACGAGGGCATCATTCACCAGATCGGTGGAGCGGTCAGCCTTGAAGGAGAATGGAACAATCGGTCCTCAATCGTGGTTGGTGGTGGTACCCTATCTGCGAGAGGCACTTGGAGCAATGAAGGCATCGTCGATCAAGGGGACGGGGCGGTCAACCTGGATGGGGAGTGGACTAACCGGAACACAATCGTGGTCAGCGCCGGTTCGTTGTTTGCGCAAGGAAACTGGAGTAATCTAGGTGCGTTTATTGTCAAGGACTCTGGAGTCATCGACGCCACGGTTGCCCCGACCAACTTTGTCGGCGGTACCTTGGCGGGCGGTCGTTGGGAGGTGCAGGCCAACGGCACCCTCCGCCTTTCTGGGGGCATTACCACCAATGCCGCGGACCTCGTTCTCGACGGGGCCAATTCCAACATCTACGTCGGTGCCTCCGGAACGACCGACGCCCTGGCAGGCTTCCTGACCAACCTGGGTGGCGGCCGTTTCACCGTTCGCAATGGTCGTTCCTTCGTCCCCAGCAGCACGTTCACCAACGCCGGGCAACTGTTCGTCGGTACGGGGAGCACGTTTGGAAGTCCATCCCACTCCGTGGTTCAAACCAGCGGCGGGATCACTCTCTTGGGTGGCACGTTGACTGCGGGCCAAATCAACGTGCAAGGGGGAACCTTGGGTGGAACGGGCACGATCAACGGCGACGTCTTCAACGCCGGGGGCGTGCTGGCCCCAGGAACTTCCGCCGGGTCGCTCACCATCGACGGCGATTACGTGCAAGGTCCCAGCGGGACGTTCCTTGTTGAGTTGGGCGGCCGGGTGAGTGGCACCGAGTTTGACCGCGTCCTCGTTACTGGCACGGCGTCGCTGGCCGGAAGGATCGAGGCAAGGCAGATCAACGGTTTCGTGGCCGCGCCGGGGGACACATTCCGCGTTCTGACCGCGAATTCGGTGACGGGAACCTTCAGCGTCGAGGCTCTGGAATCCCCGGGTCAGGGAAGGAGGTTCAATACACTCTTTTACCCGACCCACGTAACGCTCGAAGTGCAGGCGGCTCCTCCGCTCAGCCTTCGCTACGCCTTCGGTTTGGGAGGAGTTGGACTGGATGCGGCGCGCGACGTAGTGACAGACACAGCGGGGAACACCTGCGTCGCAGGGAATTTTTCGGGTACTGCGACCATTGGCGGAAGCACGGTGACGGCCATGGCCGACCAGGCGGCTTTCATCGCGAAATACGCCGCGGACGGCAGCCTCCTGTGGTTGCGGGTGCTCGATGCTGCGGCGGGAGACAGCGTCACGGCGTCGGCCATTGCCCTCGACCCAACGACAGGCCAAGTGGCCGTCACCGGCTCGTTTACGGGTACGGCGGCCCTGCAAGGAAGCGGTTTGAGTGTCACCAGTCTCGGCGGCAGGGACGTGTTCGTATTGAACCTGGACGCTTCAGGGGCGTTGCTGAACCTCGTTTCAGTTGGCGGCTCAGGGGACGATGAGGGCCAAGACGTGGCCGTAAACGCCTCGGGGCACCGCTATCTGACCGGATATTATTCGGGCACCGCGGATTTCGATCCTTCCAGCGGCACATTCGCGCTGATCAGCGCAGGTAGTGCAGATGCATTCATTCTCGAGTTGACGAGCAGCGGCGGATTTGTCCGAGCGTCTCGGCTGGGTGGCACCGGTGTGGATGTCGGCGAAGCAATCGCGGTCACGGCCGGCGGAACCGTGGCGGCGACGGGGAGATTCCAGAGTGCCACGACCGGCCTGGCTTCGTTGACTCCAAATCCGATGGGTGCCGGTGAGGCTGACGTCTTCGTCGTTATTGCATTTCCGTCGGGATCCAGCTTTACCACCAGTGGCGGCTGGGCGCAGAGCTACGGGAGCGCAGAGGCTGACGCGGGGCAGGCGATTGCATTTGATACCTCGGGAAACGTTCTTGTCGGTGGCTTTTTTGGCGGCAGCGTAGACTTCGATGCCAATCCCACGGGGGCTTTCACCCTTACCAGCAGCGGGCTGTCGGACGGTTTCGTACTCAAGCTTACAGGAACAGGAGTGATCCTGTGGGCTCGGCCCGTCGGCGGCTACCTTGCGGATCGCATCCATGACGTTCAAAGCGACGCGCTAGGCAATGTGTATTACGTTGGCTCGTTCAGCGACATCGTAGATTTTGATCCTCTGGACGGCATCTACAAGCTAGGGTCCGCGGGCGGCACAGATGCTTTCGTGGCGAAGCTCGATAGTGCCGGACGCTTCCAGTGGGCCGTGACCGCGGGCGGTGTTTCCGACGACAGCGCCGAGGCCGTCGCCCTGGATGCAGCTCGAAATGTGTTTGTCGCAGGGTACTTTACAGGGGCTGACATCGACTTTGATCCGCAAGATGCACACTTTCTGCTGAGTTCAAGCAGCGGCAGCGCCGATGGCTTCATCTGGGCGCTCCGGCAGAAGCTGCCGCCGATGGCTTCAATTGCCGGCGTACCGGTTGGTGCTGTTTCCGAAGGCTCGACCGTAATTCTCACGGCTGTCGGGGCAGACACAGACACCAGCGAGCCCGTGAACTTCTCTTGGGAAGTAACGCGTGACGGCGAGGCGTTCGAGACTGCCACCGGTGGGTTCTTCGCACTCCACATCCGCGACGATGGACGATACGAAATCACTCTGACGGCTACGGACGGTGATGGTCTGACGACAACCGCTACAACCCTCATCGGGGCCAGCAATGCCGCTCCTGCTTTGGTTCCTACAGAATTCAGCAGCCCGACTACATCTGCCAATCCAACGCCGGCATCGGGGGACGATTTTGGCCGGGCAATTGCTGTCGGGAGCGGATTCTATCTTGTCGGTGCACCTCGGGATGACACGGTGGCAAATGACGCCGGGGCAGCTTACCTTTACAACTCTGCCGGTAACTTGGTGCGGACCTTCCTGAATCCGGCTGCCGCTGCGACGGCAGCTGGAGATCTGTTCGGCTGGGCAGTTGCCATTTTCGGCGACTACATTGCCATCGGCGCGCCGTGGGCTGATGCGAACGGCGGCAATGGCGCTGTCTTCGTTTACGACCTATCCACCGGCAGCCTGCGAGCGACGTTGACCGGACCGACAGGCGGCAGCGGGGATGAATTTGGTAGGACCTTGGTGGCACTGGGCAATGCTTTAGTTATTGGTGCCCCAGGCCGGGACACCGCCGTCGGCGACTCCGTGGGTGAGGTTTACCTCTTCGGACTGGATGGGACGACGGCGTCGCTACTGCGAACCATCTCCAACCCTACCCCAGAAGTCGGAGACCGGTTCGGAGACTCGCTGGCCGCGGAGGGCGCTCGCATCCTCATCGGCGCGCCGTTCGACGACCGTGGCGGCTTGGATGCCGGAGCCGCCTATTTATTTGAGATTAATACCGGAACGCTGCTTTGCGAGTATCTCAATCCTTATCCCGCAGGCACAGGCGGACCTGATCTTTTTGGCTTCAGCGTAGCTTTCGTCCAAGGAAATGTTGCCATCGGCGCACCGCTGGAAGATCATGCGGGTTCCGAAGCTGGGGCGGTGTACCTGTTCAGCGGCAGCTCAAACGGTTCTCTTCTCACCATCCTTTCAAAGCCAGCCGCGGATGCCGGGACGCGGTTTGGCAGCGCGCTGACAAGCATTGGGCCGACGCTTCTGGTCGGCGCTGACGGCATGACCACGGCGGGAGTCTCCGATGCAGGAGCTGCCTATCAGTACGACGCTTATCCCCTCAGTCCGAGCTTTGGCAATCTCCTGACGTCCCTGCGGAAGACTTCTCCCACGGCGGGAGACCGCCTTGGGGCAAGCGTGGCGGTACTAGGCCGGAATGTCCTCCTGGGCGCGCCGGGCACAGCTTCTCTGCCCGGGGAGGTTCAACGCTTCGCTGGCAGCAGCTTCGTCACAAGAAGCGTGGCTACGGTGAACGAGGGCAGCACGCTGCGGCTCACAGGCTGGTTCACCGATCCGGGGATGAGCGACGGCCATGCTGTTCTCGTGGACTGGAAAGACGGAACGCGCAGCTACGTGCTGTTGCCCGCTGGGACGCTGACCTTCGCCGTCGAGCACGTTTACCTCGATGATGAACCCCCGGGTACCGCCAGCGATCAGAAGCAACTTGCAATCACGCTCCTGGATGCCGACGAAGACCTGCTGGCAAGCAGCAGCGGCTCCCATGAGGTGTACCGTTATGATTTGGGAGGGATTGTCAATCTCGGTCCGGGTATCGCCGCATCCAGCGGGAGCCTGAATAATCCGCAAGGAATCGCCATCGGCCCTGATGGTCACCTCTATGTGGCCAGCGCGGGCAGCAACAGTATATTGCGGTATGACGTCCAAAACGGTGCGTTTCTCAGCGTGTTTGTTTCAAGCGGCAGCGGTGGGTTGAGCAATCCCACCGGAATCACCTTCGGTCCCGACGGCCACCTCTACGTCAGCAGCTTCGCCAGCGACGCCGTTCTCCGCTATCACGGAACCACCGGGGCCTTTCTGGGCACTTTTGTGGCCGCGGGCAGCGGCGGATTGGATGGTCCCGAAGGCCTGGTCTTCGGCCCGGATGGCCACCTCTATGTCAGCAGCAGTCATTCGGATGCCATACTGAGATACAGCGGGACGACTGGTGCGTTTCTGGGGCAGTTCAACACTGGAGATTCCAATCCCCCGTTAGATGCACCGAGCCAGCTTGCTTTCGGCAGCGACAGCAGTCTGTACGTGGTCAGTTCCACCACGGGACATGTTTACCGCTACGACGGCACAACGGGGCAATTCCTCAGCAGCTTCCCGGTGGATGGCAGCGATCTGCCAGAAGTACCTGATGATGTTCTACGTGGTCTGGTCGTGGGGGCCGACGGAGCGCTTTACGTTAGCAGCAGCAACAACTTGATTCTGCGTTACGACGGTCCCAGCGGCGTTCTGTTGGGTGTCGTCGCCGACGGAGACGGACTGAATCTCCCCGGCTATTTGGCGTTGCGGACTCTGCGAGACACCACGACGACCACCATCACCGTCACCAACGTGGCCCCGGTGGTAACTGTCCGGAGCGCTCCGGCCAGCACCCAGGCCCTGATTCGGCTCACGAGCTCAGTTTCGGATGTCGGTGTCAACGACACCTTCAACTATGCCTGGAGCGTGACCAACGGCACCGCTGTGGGAAGCACGACCGGTCCGGACTTCTCCTTCGTGCCTGGCTCTGGGACGATTGTCGTTACCCTGACGGTAACGGACGACGACACGGGAGTTACCACAACGAGGACGCAGTTCTTCCTGGGTACCGACGAATCTGACTTCATTTACATCTCTAACGGAGATTTGACCTCAGGAACGAATCGGGTGATTGTCCTTGCCTTCGATGGTAACGATTATGTCGATGCCTCGGGTATCACCACGGTTCCGGTGGAACTGGTTGGCGGCGCAGGAAATGACGTGCTGATTGGCGGCGGACAAGATGATGTATTAATTGGGAATTCCCCAGGTGACTACGACCTCGCAGACGGTGGCGACCATAGCAGCGATATCCTCATCGGTGGATACGGCAACGATTATCTGGACGGCGGTCTTGGCGATGACAGCATGGTGGGCGGCGGTGGGGACGACACTTATGTCGTCGTGCCGGGCAGCATTGACCTACTCGATGAAGTCGACGGTGGTTCAGGCAAGGACACCGTCACGTTCCACCTGGCTTATCGCGCCGTCACAGTGGACCTGAGTCTGGACGCGGGCCAGCCGCAAACTGTGGACGCGGCTGGCAATCAAGTAATCCTTCTTGGAGCTTTCGAGAATCTGACCGGCAGCCGCTTCAATGACCACCTCACTGGCAACCGGCTGGACAATGTGATCTTTGGCGGGGCGGGCAACGACACGATCTACGCCGGGGTCGGCAACGACATCATCTTTGGCGGGGAAGGCAGTTCGACGATTGCCACCGGCGTCGATGATGACATCATCTTTGGCGGGGCGGGCAATGACACGATCGTTGGCGGCTTGGGCAACGACATCATTTTCGGCGGGGAGGGCAGTTCGACCCTGACCACGGGTCTGGACAATGACATCATTTTCGGCGGAGCAGGTAACGACACGATCCTCGCGGGAACGGGAAACGACATTATCTTCGGTGGGGATTCCAGTGATACCATCGCGGTCGGGCTGGGCAACGACATCATTTTTGGCGGAGAAGGCAATTCGACGCTGACCACCGGTTTGGACCACGACATCATCTTTGGCGGAGCAGGCAACGACACCATTGTTGGCGGGTTGGGTAACGACATCATTTTTGGCGGCGACGGAGTGACCACGATCACTGCGGGCGTGGGCAGCGACATCATCTTCGGCGGGGAAGGCAGTACGACCATCGCCACCGGCGTGGACGATGACATCATCTTTGGAGGGGCGGGTAATGACACGATCTACGCCGGGGTCGGCAATGACATCATTTTCGGCGGGGAACCTCTGGAAGTCTCGCGAATCGGTCCGGGCGGAGTCATCCGCATCGGCGGGCAGATCGACGAAACGCTGGGAGGCGGTTCCGGGGATGACTTCCTCGTGGGTGGACCGGGCAACGACACCCTATCCGGAGGCCAGGGCCGCGATGTCTTCGAAGGGCAGCTCGGATTCGACACGATCTACGAATCGCGCGACGCACACTTTGTCATCACGCCGACACAGCTCACCGTGGGTACCGACCCCAGCGAGGTCTTTTTCGACATCGAAGCGGTCTTCTTGAGCGGAGGTCCGGGCAACAATTTGCTGGATGCCTCTACCTTCCCGGGCCCGGTGATCCTTTCCGGAGGCGCCGGCAACGACACCCTCCTCGGCGGCCGCTTTGGCGATCTGCTGCTGGGCGGTGCTGGGAATGACAGCATCCTCGGCGGTTCCGGCGATGATACCCTCGATGGCGGAGCCGGAAACGATACGCTGGACGGCGGTTTGGACAACGACTTCTACATCTTGAAACCAAACAGCCACGACCGACTGATTGACGCCAAGGGAATAGACTTCCTGGACTTCTCCGCGGCAACCTACGGAATCTCGCTCAACCTGGCCGAGATCGGTACCGATCAGGCCATCGATGTAGCGGGCAATGGTGTCACCCTGCTAGGCATCTTCGAAAATGTGCTGGGCACTGGGTTTGCAGACTTGATTGTCGGCAATGAGCTTCGAAACGTGATCGCCGGTGCTGGTGGTCAAGACCGGCTCGAAGGCGGCCCGGGAGACGATGTCCTTCAAGGCGGCGTAACTCAGGTGGTTTATCTGGACTTCGACTCCGCGACGGGCAAGGGAGAGCATGTCTACACCGTCGCAGAACGCAATGCCATCCAGGCCCGTCTGGAAAAGGTCTTCGCTCCCTTCAGCGTCGTCTTCTCCCAGACGGCCCCGGCCACGGGGGCGTACGCCACCTTGTTGATCAACGGTTCCGACTCGGAGGCCCTTATCGGCGGTATTGCGGAGGAGTTGGATTGGCGCAATACCAGCCGCGGGGCCACCGCCTCGGTGAATGTCAACGGCTACCTGGGCCGCTTTAATCGTCCGCCAGCGACCAGCGAGAATTTTGTCGCCCTGACCGCTACCGTGGCTGCGCACGAACTTGGGCATCTGCTCGGACTTCGTCATGCCGATGCCTACGGCCCGCTGGGCATCAATCCCGCAACCGGTCTGCCCTACGGCATCTATCAGGGCCTTGTGGATAAAGGCCGAGTGCAAAATGAAGTGGTCACGAACAACGGGGCCCCAGGTTCAACCGGCCAGGTCACCTTGACCTACCAACTACGCCACGCTCCGATCGTCCTCAGTACCGAGCCGATTACCGGCCGAATCTACGACGGTTCTATCCTGGTTGGCACCTTCACGGTGGACACTTCCGCCCAGGTGCAGGTGGCCACCGTGGCTGTTCCAGAGCCTTCCGTTTTGAGTGGAACCTTGGATGTCGAGACGGGCCGATTGCAACTAGTTTGGTCCGGAAACCCTGGATTCAATCAGATTGTTATCAGCTATCGCTACGATCCCTACCGGCCTGGCTATCGCGGACCCACGGATGCCTTCGAGACGCCGCGGCACATCATGGCCTCACCGGCTTCGCTCAACACAAGCTTGGCCGACGCTCTTGGAGCCACCTTTTTCGGCGAACGCGAGTTAATCAAGCTGGCGTTCGCTGAGGTCGGCGTGGCAATTCCGGAACAAAGTGCTCCCCATGACTCCATCGACACGGCGCAGATGATCGTCCTTCAGCCCCTCGCCGTGCCCAATACGCTTCCCGCAGGAACGGTCAACCACGGCAAAAACCTGGTCGTCAGCGCCTTGGGCATTGTCGGGTCCATCGAACTTCGCGATGGCCGCAGCGAAAGCGACTTTTACGCTTTCTCCGGACAGGCTGGCGATCTGATCAATCTGGAGATCTACTCCCGCGCTCTGGCCGGACGGTTCTCCGACACGATCGACTCTATCCTTCGGGTCTATGACTCGACGGGGAATCTCGTGCCATACTTCAGCACGGTTGCGTTCAATGATGACTCATTCGAAAGTCAGGACGCGACGATCTTCGACCTCATCCTGCCCAACGACGGGCTCTACTTCATCGAAGTGGATACGTTTGCTTTCGATTTCGATAGCGACACCGACGTCGGTGGATACGAGCTGTTTATCTACCGCTTTGCCGTCGAAGGGAATGTGACCGCCGGGGGCGACCTCATCATCGGCGGACCTGGTTTCGATGTTTTCATCGGCAGCGTCGGCAACGACCTCTTTATCGGCTCGCCAGACGAAGACCTGTTCATTGGCTTGGCCGCAGGGGATGTCTGGCGTACTACGCTCGGAAGCAGGCCGATTCCCACGGCTGACGTCTATGAACTGTTGGAAGATGACATCCTGGACGTTCCGCTTTCTGCTGGGTTGCTTGCCAATGATTCGTCGGAGAATGGCGGGAACCTCTATGCGGTGCTTGTGACCGGACCTGAACATGGCAGCCTGGAACTCCGGTCGGACGGAACCTTCCGCTACACTCCGCAGGCAGATTTCCACGGGACCGATAGCTTTACCTACCGTGCGATCAACGACGAAGGACAGAGCGAACCGGTGACGGTGACGCTCATCATCGCCAGCGTCAACGACGCGCCGATGGCGGCGAATGGAGCGTTCACTGTGGCCGAGGATGGCACGCTGACCGGCAGCGTCACGGCGACGGATGTGGACGGGGATACGCTTAGCTACACCCTGATCAGCGGTCCGTCGCATGGGACGCTCGAGTTAAACGCCGACGGAACGTTCACTTACCGTCCGTCGGCTCATTATTTCGGGCCTGACAGTTTCACCTTCGGGGTCAGCGACGGTCAAGGGGGAACGGCGACTGGCGTGGCCTTCCTTACGGTGGATCCGATTAACGACACACCGGCGTTGGGAATAATCAACCTTGTCGTCTCCGTGTCCGAAGGTTCGACCGCAATTAACACGGGACAGTGGTTTGATTTTGATCCCGACGATGTCGTGACGCTTTCCGCCTCGATAGGCACGGTGACCAGGCATGCCAATGGGAGTTGGAGTTGGTCGCTCTCCACGAGCGACTCAGATCAGTCCGGCACGGTGCAGATCACCGCAACCGACAGTGCAGGTGCATCAACCACGGTCGAATTTGAGCTCCGAGTGGCCAACGTTGCCCCCAGCATTGTCAGTTTGTCCTCCAATGCCGGGCCGGACGGCTGTGCCGGTCTTGGAATTCCGGTGACGATTTCCGGGTCCTGGTCCGATCCGGGTACAACCGACGTTCACCGCGTGGTCATCCACTGGGGAGACGGCTCGGAGACGACTCTAAATGAGACGCATCCCTGCATCGACCAAAGCGCCAGAATTTTCGAGGCATCTCATCAGTATTCCACAGGCGGCATCTTCACCATAGTGGTCACGGTCCTCGACGATGACGGCGGTTCTACCGCCCAGACATTGATCGCCTATGTGCGAGGAGTCGGAGTCGTCGATGGACAACTTCAAATCATCGGTACCGGTCAGAGAGACCGTGTTGTAGTGCGACAGGCCGGCGGAACGATCAAGGTCGCCACGCAATTCGGTCTGGGAGGCTCCGAGGGAGACTGCCCCGACGGGCGTGACGACGAAATGGAACAGGATTGCAATCCGGACGAGGGCCGGAGCGGCTGGTGTCGTGTGCAATTCGCGAGTACTACGGTGAGTTCCCTGTTTATCGACGTTCGCGGCGGGGATGATCGAGTCTGGATCGGTTCGCTCAACGCTCGTCCGGTGACCATCCACGGCGGGCCAGGCAACGACCGGCTGCGTGGCAGTCCAGGGGCGGACCTCATCGTAGACCTTTCAGGGCACAATGTCATCTGGTCCCGAGGAGGCAACGATACCATCCATGCGGGAGATGGGAATGATTGGATCTGGGCGGACGGCGGCGACGACTTGATCCACACCGGCAATGGTTCCAACTGCGTTCATGCGAGCACCGGGGATGACACGATTTTTGGAGGCGACGGACGCGACATCCTGGATGCTGGCCATGGCGATGACTACGTCCAAGCCGGCGCGGGCAACGACATGGTTCAGGGCGGCAGCGGCGAGGACATCCTCGTGGGTGCCGACGGCGATGATCTCCTCGTCGGCGGTCAGGGCCGCGATCTGCTCATCGGCGGAAGGGGGAAAGACCGGCTCGTCGGCAACGCGGATGATGACATTCTCGTCGCTGGACGGACCGCCTATGACAGCAATCTCGCTGCCCTTTCCGCCATCATGGCGGAATGGGCCTCGACACGGTCTTACGCAGCACGGGTGGCGAATATCATGGGAGATACCAGCAGTTCCCACTATGCTTCCCGGGCCAACGGAAACTTCTTCCTCTATGCCGAGGGAACCACAGCGACCGTGCTGGACGACGGCGAGGAGGATCTGTTGACCGGCTCGGCCGGCCAGGACTGGTTCCTCTTCAACCGGGATGGAGACGGCGGAGTGCGGGATCGTGTCACCGATCTGCATGCCAGCGAGTTTCAGACGGACATTGATTTCATCAATGGCAACTGGTAACGACTCTATCGCTTGATGCGACCGGGAAAGTTGGAAATGAAGTGCTTTTGGTTGCTTGTGACGATGTTCTTGTTAACGTTCCCGCTGAGAGCCAATGAGCCTGGCAAGAAGTCGGACCTAGAAAGGCTTCAGGGAACCTGGGTTGTCAAGGCGATGGAGTTTGATGGCCGAGCCTTTACAGAGGACATGATTAAGGATCGGTACATCGTGTTCAAGGACAGCACCTTCTCCGCAGTCGTTGGCGGTGTCAGACGTAAGACACTGACTTTTAAAATCGAGCCGGCCAGAAGTCCCAGGCAGATCGACATCACCGACCCGGACCGACAAGAAACCGCCTACGGAATCTACGAGCTGGCCGAGGATACTCTCAAACTCTGCTACGGCGAACCCGGCGCGGATCGCCCGAAAACGTTTGCATCTCCCCCGGGCGACCGGCTCTTTTTGATCACGCTGAAACGGCACAAACCCTGAGCGACAGACCGGGACACTACCCCTGATCCCACCGCCGGCCCCTCCTCTCCGTCCCCCGCTGAAGCAGGTTCCGAGGGGTCGTCTTGTGCCCAGATGCTTTCCGGGGAGCTTTCTTGTCGTGGTCTCTCGCGGATGTCGGTGGCAGGTTTCGGGTTTGCTTCCTGTCGGAGGGGGCTTGAGTCGCCGGTGGCTCTGCTTGACAGCCTACCCCTTGGGTTTAGAATGACCGATGGGCTGATCAGCAGGCCCTGCCGGACAGAGGATTGCCGATCGGATCGCGTCGAGACGTGACCCATGAAATGCCAGCGCTGCTCCAGAGCGGCCACCCTCCACATCACGGAAATCCTGGACGACCAGTCGTTCGAGGAAGTCCACTTGTGCGAGGAGTGCGCCCAGAAGTATCTTCAGCCGCAGACGGGCAGCCCCAAAGGCCCGGAGACGGAAAGCGAACCGGACGAACTGGCCCTGCTCAACCAGAAGCAGTGCCCGCAGTGCGGCATCAAGTTCGCCGAGTTTCGCAACACCGGCCGTTTGGGCTGTCCCCATGATTACGAGGCCTTTCGGGAAGAGTTGATGCCGCTTCTGGAGAATATTCACGGCGAGACGCGGCACATCGGCAAGACTCCTCGACGGCAGCCTCGGGCCCAGCAGATCCGGGCCGAACTGCTGGCCCTTCGGAAGCAACTTCAAACCGCGGTGTCGCGGGAGAACTACGAAGAGGCGGCCCGCATCCGCGATGAGATCCGCCGCCTGGAAGAGGTCTGAGACCCGGCAGCCGCGGAGCTTCGGGCCTGCCAGCCGCCCCGGGACAGGGGTGTTTCCGGTCGAAGGAGACGACCTTGAAAAAAGCGATCTCCTGTGACTCTTGCGGTCAACCGGCCACCGTGCATCTGACGCACATTGAAAAGGGAGGCCGACGCAAGGAGGTCCATCTGTGCGAGGCATGCGCCGAGCAGAAGAAAGTCCTTCAAAAGCAGGAACTCAACCTGTCGTCGATTCTCCAGGCCCTGATCGGCCAGCACGTCGGCCCGCAGACCGACGATCTGGCCCGCTTGGCCTGTCCGCTGTGCGGCATCAAGTTCATGGAGTTTCGGGCGGAGGGACGCCTGGGCTGTCCCCATGATTACGAGGTCTTCCGCGCGGGTCTGCGGCCGCTCCTGGATCGAGTCCACCGGGCCGATCGGCACGTCGGCAAGAGGCCGAGCCGCTTCGATGCCAGGGTTCGGCCGGATGCGCAGCGGGAACTCCTCGATCTGCGACGACAACTCAAGGAAGCAGTGGAACGCGAGGCCTACGAAGAAGCAGCCCGGCTACGCGACCTGATCCGCTCAAAGGAAGCTGCGGGATGAAGCTCGACGATCTGCTCAAGAACACCGGCGAATGGCTGCGGGGCAGCGGACCCGATTCCGACGTCGTTGTTTCCACGCGCATCCGCCTGGCCCGCAATCTCGCCGATTTTCCGTTCAGCAATCGGGCCTCTCCTCTCCAAAAGGGGGAGATCGAAAGCCTGCTCCGCGACCGTTTGCTGCGGATTGACAACGGCACCAGGTTCTCCTACCTCCAGGTGCATTCGCTCAATCACCTCGATCGGCAGTTTCTTGTCGAACGGCAACTGATCAGCCGGGAGCACGCGGCTTCCGAGGGACAGCGCGGCGTCGCCATCGAACCGCAGGAATCCCGCAGCATCATGATCAACGAGGAGGACCATCTCCGCCTCCAGGTTCTCCGCAGCGGTCTGGCCCTCGAAGAGGCCTGGCAGGACATCGACCGCCTCGACGATCTCATTGAGCAGCGGGTCAACTACGCCTTCAGCGAGGAGTTCGGCTATCTGACCGCCTGCCCGACCAACGTCGGCACCGGCATGCGGGCCAGCGTCATGCTCCATCTGCCTGCCTTGCAGATGACGCGGCAACTGGAAAAGGTCTTCCGCGCCTTGCAGAAGATCAACCTGGCCGTGCGAGGACTCTACGGCGAAGGCACGCGCGCTTCCGGTGATTTTTATCAGATCTCCAACCAGGTGACGCTGGGCAGGAGCGAGGCCGACATCCTCCGCGAAATTCGCGAAGTCATTCCGCAGATCATCGACTACGAACGCAAGGCCCGAGCCACTCTGCTCAAGGAAAGCCGACCGACGATTCTGGATCGCGTCTATCGCGCCTACGGCACCTTGCGTTCGGCGACGCTGATGACCAGCGACGAAACCATCGACCTGTTGTCCTGTGTGCGGCTGGGCATCAACCTGCATCTGATCGAGGACCTGACGATCCCGGCGGTCAATGAGTTGTTCCTGCTGACGCAGCCGGCCCACCTCCAGAAGATGCAAGGCACCGTCATGGAACCCGAGGAGCGCAATGCCGCCCGGGCCAACTTCCTGCGGCTTCGCTTGAACAGGAACTGAGTCGCCGATCCCGTCAATTCGCCGCAGCCGAGTCCGCGCCCGACGACCGAAGTGATTGTCGGAAAGCGGGCAGATACCGCCACGCCAAGCCGCACAGGATCATCGCTCCGCCAAGGAACGTCGCCGTCGCCGGGACTTCGCCGACCGCCAGGTATGTCCACAACGGATTGAGAATCGGTTCCAAAAGCGTCAGCGTGCCAGCTTCCGAAGCCGACACGGTGCGCAGGCCGCGCGACAGGAGCATGTACGGGATGCCCATCTGCACCACGCCGTAAATAGCTAGGAAGCCAATCTGGCTCCAGGTGGGCCAGGGCAGCCAGAACAGCAGCGGACTGAGAAACAAGGCAGCACACAAGTGGTTCTGCACGGTCAGCCATTGTCCGGGTTCATCGCGAAGAACGCGAAGGAAGAAAACCACCCCGGCGTAGGCCAGACCACTGGCCAGCCCCAAGAGAATGCCCCAGAGGATGTCCGAAGTGGCATAGATGCAGGCATCCACGACGATGATGGCCACGCCGGTCATGGCCAGAATCAGCGCCGTGGTGCTGCGGCGATCCGGGGATTCCTTAAGCCACCAGATGCCGGCCAGGTACAGCCACAGCGGCGCGGTGTATTGCAGGACGATGGCGTTGGCTGCGGTGCCGATCACCATCGCCGATACGAACGTGGCGTTCATGGCGGTGAACGACAACACCATGAACAGCATCGGCAGCCGGAACCGGATGCGGACCGCACCCAGCCACGGCAGAAAGAACAGCGCGGCGAAGAAGGTGCGGAAAAAGGCGATGAGCAACGGTGCCGGGGGCGGGTCGTTCAGACCGAGGGTGGCAGCCAGGCCTTCGCTGCCAGTCAGGATTTTGGTGAATGCTCCGCTGAGGCTCCACAGAACGGCCGCCAACAGCACCAGCAGACGGCCTCGCCAGCGGCTCGCCGAAGACCCTTCCCGGCTCATCGGGTCACCAGCACCAAGACGGTCAGGACCACCGCAGCCACCACGACTGTGCCAAACACCAGGACCAATCCTTGTTTCCACGCGGCAGGTGGTTTCTCGCTCGGAGCGGGGGTGGCAGGAGCGTCCTGTTCTGCTTCGGCCTGCTCGACCGCTTCCAACGCCTCCCGAAATACAGGCACTTCGCCGAGAGGCTGGAACGGCCCCTCCGAGGAGCGGCTGACCTGGGCATTCGCTGCCAGGGTTCCTTGCCGGATGCGTCGCAGGATTTGCTCGGTGCTGGCCTTGAACTGGCGATAGCCGCCCTTGGCATCCGGTTCGCGGACGAACCAGACATCGGAAACCGGAGCGCGAGCCGGGGCTTTCTGAGATGCCCGTTGATTTGAAAGGTCGGGAACCGTCGCCTGGTTCTCTACTGCGGCCCGTGTCCGCACCACCGGGTCTTGAAGAGCCAACTCCGGATCGACAAACGACAGCACGGGAGCAGCCAGATTGGAGCGTTGCAGGTCCACGATGAGTTCGCTGGCGGTCTGATACCGGTCCCGGCGGTCCCGAGCCAGCATCTTGTCCAAAATGCGGTCCAGTTCGTCGGGCACGTCGGGGTTCAGCACGCTGGCCGGCGGATAAACCCCGGCCTCTTTCTTCTCCAGAATCTCAACGGGATCCTTGCCCTGGAATGGCGGCTGGCCGGTGATCATGTGGTAGAGCGTCGCCCCCAGAGCGTAGATGTCGCTGCGGCCGTCGGCTGACTTGGCGTTCATGGCCTGCTCATAGGGCATGTAGTAGGGCGTGCCGAACCCCTGGCGGGTGTGCGTCAGATTGCTGACCTGGTCGGTCGCCTTGGACAGCCCGAGATCGGCAAGTTTGGCGACGCCGGTGCGGGTCAACAGGATGTTCTCGGGTTTGATGTCCCGATGGACGATGTTGCGGCTGTGGGCATATTCGAGGGCACGGGCGATGTCGAGGGCGATGCGGACGGCGTCGCCGATGTCGAGCCGGGTCCGACGATCGAGCAACGTCTGCACGCTGGGTCCGTCCACATATTCCATGGCGAGATACCAGCGCTGCGTGTCCGGCATGCGGCCCCAGTCGAAGCCGCGGACGATGTTCGGATGCCGCAGCTTGATGCTGTGTTCCGCCTCGCGCTTGAAACGCTCGACGAGATTGGGATTGCCAGCCAGGTGGGGCCAGAGGAGTTTGATGGCGACCAGCTGTTCGCCCTTTTCGTCGTAGGCGAGATAGACTTCACCCATGCCCCCGGTTCCCAGATCGCGGAGACGGCGGTACGGTCCGGCCGGGGTTGCCAGGGTTCGAGGAGACGTCCGCTCGCCTCCTGAATCCGCTCCCTGCGGAGGCACATGACCGGGGGCCGCGGTCGGGCCGTTGGTCGCCGGTTTGACCGGTGCCGAAATCTCCTTCGCTTCGACCTCATCGTTGGACCCGTTCTTGACCGACCGCAACGGGCTGCGCGGGTCGATCTGCGTGCGGTCGAGTTCCTCACGGAGCACGGCGGCCTGCTCGGCGGAGATGACCTGAGCCTGAAGGAGACACTCGACGAGATCTACGTTGCGGCCCTGGCGTGCTTGGCGGAGTGCATCAAGCAGCACGGCCCGGACGCGATCCGCCTCGGCCCCGAAGCGCGTGATCGCCAGTCGCGCTGCCCGTTTGTCCAGCCGCGCCGCCATGATCAGGAACCATTCCGGGTTATGGAATTCGTTTGCCGTCAAGGCTATCGAGTCTAACGGCCCTAGTAATGTACCCACGTCTAGCGCCTGAGGCAACGCACTCGTGGTGCCTTGCACATCGCATCTTGGCCACTAAAGTAAGCAAACCTTCAGCAATCCTCACGCCGGTTCTTGCGTGGCTGGACGCTGGCTCGGAGGCACGCCATCGGCCCGAGTCCGGCGCGGGAGAGTAGGAATGGACGAACTGATTCAGTTCGCAATGGTCTGGGGCCTGCTCGCCGTGATCTGCGGCGTGATCGTCTGGGCCGTCAACGGCTTTATCACCAGGAAACCATCGGAGGATTTCCTGTGGGGACCGCAGCGGGTACGGGCGGCTCCGTGGCGTCTCATGGATGCGGCCCTGGCCGCAGTGATCTTCGTTGGACTGGATTATGCAGCTGCCACGCTGTTTGGCATCCGGTATTCGGAACCATTTCTGGGAGCCAACCTGCGATGTGAGACGCAAAGCGAAGTAGCGGCGGGGATGCCAGCGGGAGGCTTCAGCTACTTGCTGCCCGTGCTTCGCTCCGTAGCTGCTTACGCCGTGGAAACCGCTGATCAAGCGCGCCGTCAAGTCTGGGCCATCGCCGTCGCTCGGCCGATTCAGGTGACAGCCCTGATCCTCCTTTTTACCGTCGTCGCGGGAGGACGGCTCTATCAACTGGGCATCACCGCTCATCGTTGGCGGACTGTGCTTCTTGCCGCCTATCTCGTCTGGCTCGTCGTCACACCCGTATCGAAGATCGTGTTCTGGCTGCTGCTCCAGATCGAAACACCCAAAGCCCATCCTGTCGATACGCTCCTGCGTTACTCCGATACGCCGGAGACGTGGCTCCTGGTGCTTCTCACCGTTCTCCTGTGTGCTCCGCTGTTGGAAGAACTGCTGTTCCGCGGATTCGTGCAGCAGATCATGGTCAACTCGCCGGAGGTGGCCGACCTGGTGCTGCTCGCAGTGCTCATCGGCATCATCATCCACGGCACGACCCAGGTTTGGGAGGAGGGCAGCCTTCGCAATGGCTGGCCGATTGTGCTTCTCATCGGCACCGGCGCGGGGTATCTCGGCTTCGAGCGGTTGATGCAACGATGGGTGCCTCGGCCCGGCGCGGCACGGGCCATCTACGCGACTTCGATCCTGTTCGCTCTGCTGCATTCTTCGCAATGGCCGACGCCGATCCCGCTGTTCTTTCTGTCCCTCGGTCTGGGCTACCTCGGCTATCGGACGCAGTCGCTGCTCGGTCCGGTGGTGGCCCACAGCCTTTTTAATCTGACTACAGTTGCCGAACTGCTCAGTGCCCGAATGCTTGATTGAACACCGGACGCTCAATGAGACAGGAACGGCAAGGCGGACACCGTGGCCGATTGCCCGTCGGCGGTCAGGACTGTTCCCGGTTCATGCAGTCCGCGGCGGACGTAGCCCAGAGCGATGACCGCTGCCAGCCGCGGAGACCAGGCCGAGGAGGTGATGCGGCCGATTTCTTTGCCGTCGTGGAAGAGCAGGGTCTTCGGGGGTATGGAGGGAGGCTCACCGGGCAACTCACGCTGCCCGCTCGCCGAAGGAGACTGCCCGCTCACGGGAATTGAAGGGTCACCGGGCAACTCACGCTGCCCGCTCGCCGAAGGGGATCCCCCGATCGCGGGGAATGGATTCTGATTCTGCAATGAACCGCGCTCAAAACGCAAACCGACCAGGAAGCGGTTGACGTGGCCGCGATCTCGAATGCGGACAACAGTTTCCTGACCGAGGTAGCAGCCCTTGGTGAAACACAGCAGCCGATCATCCCGGTTGAGTTCTTGGGGCAGGTTGCTCTCGTCCACGTCCACACCGTAAAACGGCGTACCGGCTTCGATGCGGAGGACGTGATAGGTGTCCATGTCGGCCTGGGGGATGCCGAGGGAGGTCAGGCCTTCGAGCACCGTGCGGTTCCGAGTGGCAGCAAAAAGCAAATCGTAGCCCGGCACGCTGAGCATGTCGTTGCGGCGAACCTGACAGCGGACGCCGAACGCTTCCAGGTCCGCGTGTTGCAGGTGCTGCCAAGTCGTCAGGTCGGCTCCCACTACGGGCGTCAAGAGGGCGGCGGCTTGGGGACCGGCGACGTGAAACTGCGTCAGTTCTCGGGTGGAATCGAACAAGGCTACCTGTTCGGTGATCAGATAGCGATCCAGATGTTGAACGATCTTCGGGCCTAGGCCGGGTTCGCTGTCGATCCACAGGCTCTCCTGCCGGGCCAGAATGCGGACGTAGGCCAGGATCCTGCCCTGCACGTCGAGCAATAGTGCCTCGCAGCCCCGACCTACCGGCAGGTTCACGATGTCCTGGGTGCAGAAATTGTGCAGGAAGGAAGCCCGGTCACCGCCGCGAACCTCCACCTCGGTGCGCGCGGAGACGTCGAAGAGAACGGCCCGGGTGACGGCGGCTTCGTAGTGCTCGGCATGGGGAATGGCTTGCATCTCAGGCTCTCCGGGCAGATGGGCCAACCCTGGACTCGCCCTGGCGACGGATACTGGAAGCCCCTGGTTACGTTAGGCCGTTTCTGGCTGAATCGCAAGGCGCGGAGTACAATGGCGATTCCCGAAAAAACTCGGAACGGTGAGGGTGAGAAGGGAAAAGACGATGCGGAAGATCAAGATCGGCAACGTGGAAGAAACCGTGGTTGAGCGGTCGGACTATCCGCCCCAGCGGATTCGGGAGATTCTCGGCAACGAGACCGTGGCCGTGCTGGGCTACGGCGTGCAGGGCCGGGGACAATCCCTGAACATGCGGGACAACGGCGTGCGGGTCATCATCGGCCTGCGGGAACACGCCGGCCGAAGCTACGACCTGGCCCGTCAGGATGGCTGGGTGCCGGGCGAAACGCTTTTCACCCTTCCCGAAGCGGCCCAGCGGGGCACGATCATCCAGTACTTGCTCTCGGACGCGGGCCAGAAGGAACAATGGCCGGTGATCAAACCGCATCTGACCAAGGGCAAATGCCTGTACTTTTCGCACGGCTTCAGCATCGTGTACAGCGATCAAACCGGCGTGGTCCCGCCGCCGGACATCGATGTGGTCATGGTCGCCCCCAAAGGCTCCGGCACGACGGTCCGTCGCTATTTTCTCGAAGGCAAAGGGATCAACGCCAGCTTCGCCATCCATCAGGACGCCACCGGCCGGGCACGGGATCGCTGCCTGGCCCTGGGCATCGCCATTGGCTCCGGCTACCTGTTTGAAACCACGTTCCAGAAGGAAGTCTTCAGCGACTTGACCGGAGAACGCGGCGTTCTCATGGGGGCGATCTACGGGTTGTGGCTGGCTCAGTACGAAGTGCTGCGGGAACACGGCCATTCGCCGTCGGAAGCGTTCAACGAGACGGTCGAGGAAGCGACGCAAAGCCTCTATCCGCTCATCGCCGAGAACGGCATGGATTGGATGTACGCCAATTGCTCGACGACGGCCCAGCGAGGCGCGCTGGACTGGTATCGTCGCTTCCGCGATGCCGTCAAGCCGGTGTTCGAGGAACTGTACCAGAAGGTGGCTTCCGGCGAGGAAACCCGCCGGGTTCTGGAAGCCAACAGCCGACCGGATTATCGGCAGCAGTTGGAACGGGAACTCAAGGCCATCGCCGACAGCGAAATGTGGCAGGCCGGGGCCGTTGTCCGCTCCTTGCGTCCGGAACGGGCCAGGTCTTCGGCATCGTAATTTCCGTCCCATCCAAACTGAAAAAGCGAGGAGCCGTCTCGGAGGAAGAGACGGCTCTCGCGTTCCGCTACCGGTTCCGGTCAAGTCGGGGGAAGGCTTGACCGCGTTGGGACTCTACGCCAGTTCCGCAGCATTCATCGCAAGCGGCGCAAAACCCAACGCGCTGGATGCGCCGACTGCCACGCTGCAAGACCTTCCCGCCGAGCTGGCAGAGCTAGTCCGCCCCGAAGAATCGCTGCCGGAGATGACCAGGCAAGCGCTAGGGAACGGTGGACAGCGATAGCGGTGGTACTACATCCGCATTAACGACCTCGATGCCGCCTAAGGCCGGAACAATAATCGCATTGATTATTATAATTTGCATAGCAACAAAGACCCTCTAACAGAATGACCTTGACCGAACGGCGCCTTAGGGTTATGGTTTCCAGCGTGCAAGGAGGTACGCGATGGCTAAGCCGATTCTAGACGACGAGCTGTGGGCGCTGATCGAACCGCACCTGCCGCCGCCAAAGCCGCGGCGTTTCCGCTACCACGGCCGCAAACCGATCGACAATCGCCGGGCCCTGACGGGCATCCTCTTCGTCCTCATCACCGGTATCCCGTGGGAGAAGTTGCCCAAGGAGATGGGCTGCGGCAGCGGCATGACCTGTTGGCGGCGGCTGCGCGACTGGGCGCAGGCCGGTGTCTGGACGAAAATCCATCACATTCTCCTGGCCCACCTTCGCGGAGCCGACAAGATCGACTGGTCGCGGGCGGTGATCGACTCGGCCTCGGTCCGCGCCGATGACTTCCGCAACCTGGTCCGGGCCATTGCGCAGGGCAAGGAGCCGGACGCCGACCGGGTAGAGCGCGTGCTGAGCGACACCGGCAAATCATTGGACGACCTTCGCGCCGTAGTCAAGCTATACAAGCGGCGATTCACCATGAAGACGCAGGTCAACCCGCTGCT
>JANWWR010000003.1 GCA_025055835.1 Gemmatales bacterium
AAATATAATATTAATGCACATTTGAGCCACGATTATTCCGTTAGACGCGGTTAATTCTTTCAAACTGGGCATCCCGTGCTATCTCCGCAATTTTCTACCAATCTTGGCGATAACCTCCCACCGGTCCCGACGTTGGTCATCGTAGCGTTCCTTCTGAAGCCATCTCGAATAATTCGAAGCCGCTTGCCGAAAGGGATACCAGGCGATCCCAGCTATCCGCTCCCGGAAATGCTCCAGAAGGTAACTGGCAACAGTCTCCATCTCCTCGGCATCGGGCATGCGATTCCAAAGGTCTTCCTGGTCGGCGTCGACAAACGTCTGAAGGATTAAAATCAGTCGAGGCTTGCGTCCATTAGCCGCGGCCTTGGCTTCCTGAATTCGCTTCAATTGCAGTTCAATTGTCTGTCGTTGAAGATCCAACACTTTGTGGAGGTCCGATGTTGGTTCGCCGTAATGACCCTCGGGGAGAAAAGGTCGATACCGACCCCGAGGGGAATTGACGAAGGGATAAACCGTGTGGATTTCGTAATCCAAGACACCGGTCAAACACTCATCGGCCTGGGGCCAGACAAAGGTCATGTCCTCCCCATAGACTTGCACATTCTGGCCCGTGAAGATTTCCTCGTGAATCTGCTGATAGAATTTTTTGAGACGCTGCGGGCCGGTTTTCTCGGGCTGTGCTAATGGTTCGTGAAAGGAATAAATGGCCAAGGTCTGCTGGAAATAGCGAGGATTCTCTCGCAGGAAACGTAAAAACCGGGCCCCGACGGACATGGGGTATTTGCGGTCATCCAGTTCCCACTCCTTGGCCAGCTCATTCCATTCCCAGATCGACTGGTCGTGGCCCCAAATCAGCGGCACTATAGCGAGGTCGTGCTTAATGGCCGAATCGTACGTCATCCGCCAGCTCTCGGCGTCGTTCTTCAATTCGACTAAAACAGTGTTTATGTGCATCTTATTCATAAGTGCAAAATCATCCTCCGTAACGTAATTCATCATGTGAATGAAGGACTGCTCGCGGTGGGCAGGAAATGCACCCGAATTAGGCATTATTGACAGGAAGAAGCCACAAGCACCTCTGAGAAAATCACGTCGGCTCGGGATAGTCATGGCTTCCCCCTCGGAAGTGAATCGCTTCCAAGTGATGGTATCACGGTCGCCGACGGGAAACAAGTCAGAACCCGCGAGAGGAGGCAATGCAGGAAAAGCCAGCTCTTGGCAGCAGTCAAAGGCCTCGGTTTACTACGCCCGGAGGGACTCGAACCCCCAACCGGCGGATTAGAAATCCGCTGCTCTGTCCAATTGAGCTACGGGCGCTCGTTAATATTGATCGCAAATTTCGTCGTGCTTTCGCTTCAATCCTCTCCGCGGAAGTAAGGCAAGATCTAAGCGACACCCCTCGTTTCTGACTTACCCCTTAACCTGACCCTGCATCTCTAACGTTTGATCGTGGATAAAAAGTATCCAAGCCGCTGTTCCTTTCCCGAATGATTAAGTTTACGGCGCGTGGTGTGGCAGCGGTTGGCCTCCCGGAGCCGGGTGGATCGTGAACAGGATCGGCACCTCGGCCCGGAATCCCAGGTCCTGCGATCCTTGCCCGACGTCGAAAACCAACGTCGCTTCCCGCTTCCCCGACTGCCCTGTCCGCACACACAACACGACGTATTCCGTTTCCTGTCCGCTCAAGCGATCCGAGAGCAGGTGTCGGATCTCAGCATCGAGCCAACCTTGGGCGTTGTCCCCGGCCGTCCGCAGATGAGGGCCGGTCACGGCCAGGGCCTGCGTCACCCCGGCTTCGTTGTGCACCTTGACGATGAAGCAGGTCGGCTGGCCCTGGGACAGCCGGGCGGATGCCGGGCCGCGAGCAGCCTTCACCCGACTCTCGGGATTGATCGAGACCTCGATCAGGCACCAAGGAGCCAAGAGCCGTTCCACCTTTTCCCGATAATCCCGACGCGATTCGGCATCGACAGACCGTGCGGACAGCTCCTGAATGACTTTGTCGGGCAACGGGCAGCCGAGCCGATCCAAGGCCCGAATCAGGCTAACCACGTTGGCTCGCAGGGGATTTTCGCTTCCCGGTGCGTCCTCGACCTGCACGGCAACGACGGACGGCGGACCAAGGCAGCCGAACAAACCCAGGACGGCAAGCCATGGGCTGATGCGTCGGTAATTGGTCTTTCCTGAACGCATGGCAAAGAGCATTCTATAATATCGATGGCTTGTTCTGAAGTAGTGGAACTTCAACCATGCCTGCGGAAAGCAGTGCGGAATCCGTCGCCGAGGAAGGATGTAGTAGTCCAACCGTCGCCGCCTCCGTGGTCAGGCACAACCTGATCCGGGAAAGTGTTTTCTCGGCGTTCACCGGCGTGTTCATGGGGATGATCCTGTTCGCCGCCCCGGTGATCGCCTACTCCGCTCTGAATGCCTCGGCTCTCGAATTGACCATCATCGTCTCGGCCTTTCCTTGCGGAGCATTCCTCGGTCCGTTGTGGGCTTCCCTGGGCCGACGCTGGGGCATGCAGCGGCTTGTGCTGAACATGGCCATGGCGGCCAATTTGCCGCTGTTCCTCATGTTCTGGGTGCAGGATTCGCTGGGCTTCACGCTGCTGGTGACGCTGAGCCAGTTGCTTCACTCGGCCATGCGGATGGGGCAATCGAGCCTGTATCGGGCCTCGTACCCGCGGGAATACCTGGGGCGGGTCATCGGGCTGCTGACGTTCTGCACCTTCGCCACGATGATCCCGACGACGCTGCTGGCCGGTTGGCTGGTGCTGCCGGAAAACTGGCCGGACAGCTACCGCTGGCTCTATCCGCTGTCGGCCCTGGCGGGGCTGTTCGGCTGCCTGTTCTATCGTCAGATTCGGCTGCTCGAAACGCCGGTCATGGAACCACCGGGCAAAACCTGGGAGGAGCGGCTTCAGGACATCGGCCGGGTGCTGGTCCAGGACCGGGTGTATCTGCTGTTCCAGACCGCGTTTTTCCTGGCCGGGTCGGCATTCTTCCTGTCCATGCACATTGTTTTGAAATTGAGCAAGGATCGGCTGCATTTCAGTTCCGCGGAACTGGCCCTGTGGCTGTCCGTCCTGCCGCAAGCCGTTCTCGCCGTGAGCACCCTGGTCTGGGGCCGCTTCCTGAACCGACTCGGCATCGTGCAGGCTCGACTGGTCATCGGCGTGATGATGGCGGCATATCTGAGTTGCTACTTCCTGGGCATCGCCCTGGGAGTCCCCACGTTGATCTACCTGGGCAGCATTCTGCGGGGGTTCGCGGAAGGAGGCGGGCAGGTCACCTGGTCGCTGGCTTCGGTGCATTTCGCTCCGCGGGCCGAGGATGTGCCTGTGTACAACGGGATTCATTTCGTGCTCAATGGCATCCGAGGGTTGCTCATGCCCGCGGTCGGCACGGCCCTGTACATGCTCTCCGGCGAATGGCTGATCCTGTTCGCGGCGGCCGTGGCAGCGGTCAGCAGTCTCGTGGCCGGGGTCTGCTTACGCTACGACCACGAGGCGTTGGCAAGCAAAACGGAATCCGGCGACTCGTCCACGCTTTCCGACTCCCAGCATTTGCACGCCGCCTGATTCGGCGGACAGGTCCTCCTCACCTCCCCTCTGCCGAACCGTCACGGGCTTGGCATTGCCTTGGAGCCGGGACGTCGCTATAGCCTTCGGTCCTTGTCGAACGACAGAAGGTTGATGCGAACCTCGGGGGAAAATGGTTCGCATGGGCCTGAGGACGGCAAGCAACTCAGCGGGGAAATCGGAACAGAGGGGGAGAGGCGGGCAAGATGGGGGTACCTTGCGCCGAGCTTCTGGTCAGCCGGATTCTGGACGATGAAAGCCTGACGCATGGGCTGAACGACCCGGAAGCGCGGATGCTGATCGAATGGCTGGTGGACTGGGCGGAGTGCATCGCCGTCAACGAGGCCGATCCCGGACGGGCTGCCCGCAGCCTCGACCATCTTTGTCGCCGTGCCCGCCTGATTCGCCGTTTCGTCGTGCTGTGGTGCCATCACCACGATCACGCCGCCGCCAATCAGTTCGCCGCCGTCGAACGCCTGACCTGGCCCCTGCCTCCCTCCAATGTCGTCGAACCCTGCGAGGTCATGACGGGCATTCTGGAATCGGAACAATCCCGCCTCCACGATTTGTTGGCCCAGCCTAAGGCGGTATAATCCCGCGGATGGATTGGCCTGAAAACCCTGGTCGCCCGACGGACCAGGTCGCCGAGGGTCGCTTCGGGAGAACAGCATCATGTGTGGCAGACTCGCAATCGGCTTGGTCCTGCTGGTCGGCATTTCCTTCGAGCAGGTTCACGCCGCCGAGGCGGAAATCCGCGTCCGGGACAAGGAAATCATCGAGTTCCTGGCCGGCGGCAAGCTCGTGGGCCGATACGTCATCGCGGAAACTGCTCCCAAACCCCATTTCTTTCCGCTCAACGCCCCGACCGGCAAGCCCGTGACCCGCGGCTTTCCGATGGTGAAGGACGATCCGGACGAGACGAAGGACCATCCGCACCACCGGGCGGCTTGGTTCTGTCATGGCGATGTAATCCCTGAAGGCGTGACGCTCACCCAGAAGGTTCGCGGCGTCGAGGGCGTGGATTTCTGGTCGGAAAGCCCCGGACATGGCCGCATCGTCTGCGTCCAGGTCGGCGAACCGAGGCGGGATGGGAACCATGCCTGGGTCACGACCCGGAACGAATGGCGCACCGCCGACGGGCAGAAGATTCTCGACGAAACACGGACGATCCACCTGTACGACCTGGGAGAAGCATGGCTCCTCACCTTCGACATAGACCTTCACGCCAGCGTCTGTCCGATCACCTTCGGCGACACGAAGGAAGGGGCATTCGCGGTTCGGGTGGCCGAGTTCATCTCGGAAAAACGCAATCGCGGCGGAGTGATCGAGAATGCCGAAGGCGAACGGACCGAGGCGAAGTGCTGGGGTCGGCCGTCGGCGTGGTGCGACTACTCCGGGCCGGTGGATGGCCAGATCGTCGGCCTGGCAATCCTCGACGACCCGCGGAATCCGCATCCCGCTCATTGGCACGCCAGGGGCTATGGCCTGATGGCTGCCAATCCGTTCGGTCGGGGCAAATCGGGATTCCCCGGCGTCCGCGGCCGATCCGATCTGGTGAAGCTCGGCAAGGACGAACATCTGCGTCTGCGCTACGGCATTCTGCTGCACCTGGGCGATGCCAAGACCGGCAAAGTCGCCGAGCGCTTTCAGCAATTCGCCGCCCTGGCGGAACGGGAACGCAGCGGAAAGTAATCGGGTCGAAGGGTCCGGTTCACCCCGCGGCGGCTCCGACCATGACGTCGTAACAGGCGTGTGCCCCGACGGCGATGCCGAATCCGCGGAGCTGATAGAGCAGCACGAAAAACAGCCCGGCCAAGGTACGAAACAGAAACACCCGCTGATCGAGCGGTTCGCCGGACGGTCCCAGATGATGGGCCGCGGAAAACGCCAGAGCGGACAGGACGCCGGCGACGACGCCGGACGTCAACCGCGACGGGACGGAGTGCTGGATCACATAGAACAGGCCGGAATACAGGAACAACCGGAAGAGCATCTCCTCGTAAATGCCCGCTCCGAGAAAGCTGATCGCCTGACTGACCCGGTCGGGAGCGGCGGAACTTTGCAAGAGCGTTTGCAGGGGAACAGCCTGGGCGAGGGCGATTCCCAGCCCTTCCAGAATCGGCTCATGGATGCGCCCCAAGGCCCACAGAATCAGGGCGTAGCCGACGCTTTCCACCGTCATGCCCAGAAGCACGCCAGGCAGGTCCTGCGGTCGAGTTTCCCAGTGCAACCAGGTCCAGAAGGCGAACAAGCCGGTGATAAGGATCGGCGGCCAATGCAGCGCCGGCAGGCCGAACGTCTGAAAGGCCCAGCGCATCCAGGTGTCGGCTCCGGTGCGAAAGGCCGGATTATCGCCGCCGACGTAGATCACGCCGCCTTCATAGATGGCCAGCAACGGGAGGAGGAAAAGCAGACAGGCATAAGGATGGCGGGTCGCCTGGAAGTAGTTCGTCGTGGGGTAACTCATCGGCGGTGGTCCGTCCGCAGTTGCGCGACACCGATTGTTCTGGTCCGCTGGGCTTTTCAGGCATTCCAGGTGCGAACCCGCAAGGCCCGCCTGGTTTCGTCCTCGGTCAGGCCCCGGACGATGTACAGGCCGTCGCACTGGGCCAGGTTGACATAGCTCGGCAGCGGCACGGGCTGGCCCTGCGCATCCATCAGGATCCGCACGACCGGCCGGGATGCCGTGGCCAGGTCCATCGGTTGCTGATGGACCGCCACCACCGAGCCGATCCGGCCATCGGACAATTCGACCAGCGTGCCCACCGGGTAGAAGGAAATCCCGAGCAGATAGGCGGCCAGTTCCGTGTCGAGACGGCCTTTCTCCGCTTCCGTGAGTGTTTCCGCTAAGGCCGTCCGAGGCGGCACCGCCGGGCGATGCGGTCGGGAGCGGATCAACGCGGCATACAAGTCGCAGACCGCCAGCAGCCGAGCCAGACGGGGAATGTGATGTCCACGCAGACCGGCAGGATAGCCGGTGCCATCGAGCCGTTCATGATGGGCCAGAATCGCTTCGGCCAACCAGCTGTCTTGCGGGGCGAGGCGACGGGCGATCTCAGCCCCGATGCCGACGTGAGCTTCGATCTGGCGACGGTCTTCCTCGCTGAATGGCCTCTTGGCTCCGATCAACTCCGACGGCATGGCCGCCATGCCGACGTCGTGCAGCAAGGCCGACAGGACCGCTTCGACGATCCCCGTCCGCCATTGCGGATCGAGCCGGGCCGTCCGAGCCATGATCTGCGCGGTGTTCAGCCCGTGCGCGGCCGACCAGCGGGCCGGTTCCTCGGTCGAACCGGAAAACCAGTGAAATGGCTGATCCGCCTGGCAGTCGTGAGCGATCCGCTCCGCCAGGTCCTGAAGCGGCTTGAGAAGAAGATGGCGACCGTGGATCAGTTCGGCAAAATAGTGAGACAAGGCATCCAGCATTTCCTGAGCGGTTCGGTGTTGGTCGAGCCGGGTCCGCAAGACGGTGAGCCGCTGTTCTGCCAAGTCCAGACACAACTCCAGACCGCCGCACAAACGCAGTTGGTCCGCCGTAGCCGTGGGAAACGTTTGCACGGACCGCAGGGCGATTTCAACTAATTGCACCGTTTGCTGGTAATCCCACCAGACCTCCTCCTGGCGGTTCTCGGATTCGCTCGGCAACTCGACGGACAGGCTCTTGAGGGCGTCGAGGAGATGTTTGCCTCGCAGAAGCAGTTCGCGGGTCCTGGACGCCAATCGGGTCGGCGGGGCACTCGATGGAGGCAGTTGCTCGTCACTGAGCCGAGCCAGACGGGATTCCAGCAGGTCGTTTTGTTGGCGAAGCTGTTGGATCTGTTCGTGCAGATGGCGAATCCGGGCCAGGTCGGGAGATGGATCGGCCTGGGGCGAAAGCGGGGCCAGTTCTTCCAGGCGTCTCCGCAAAGCCGCGACCCGCTCCGCCAGCCCCCCTTGCGCGTCCATGACCCGAAACCCCGGTTCCGCTGCGACGAAAACACCTTCCCCCGTCGCATCTATCGGCGAGGGAAGGTGGGAAACTGAAGCGCAAGGCGCGGAGCTTGCCGGGTTTTCGTTACTTCTCTATCTGGTTGGGCGGAGCGGGCAGTCCGGGAGGCTGAATCGGCACCGGCTGGGGCAGCGGCGGAACCGCCGGTGCGGGCACGGCGGGAATCGCCTGGCGAATGTTCGGGGCTGCCGGCCGGATGATGAGCGGTTGCGGGCCTGCTCCTCCGAACGGTCCCGGTCCCTGAATCACTCCGGACCCACGCTCGGCCAGGTATTCCAGAAAGCGGGGCAACGTCGGAAGGGCTTCGGTCAGCCGGGCATCCAGCGTTACCTGATTGCCGGACCGGGTCACGCTGATCAGCACCGGAGCCAGGGCGAAACCTTGGTCTTCGTTTCCACCGGGCTGAGCCGGGGCCGCGCCAGGAGGTGCGGGCAGAATCGCCTGGGCTCCGCCGGCATTGTTGAACTGAATCTGGAATTGCACTTGCCCGAACGGACCGACTCGCTGGACTTGCTGGGCATTCGGGTCGGTGAGCAAACGAGCCACGAAGCTCGTGCCATTCGCCATCTGCCACAGCAGCGACGGCCGAGCCAGAACCACCGTCCCCGCTCCCTTCACCTCGGACAGTGCCGCGGCCACTCGGGCCTCGCCGAGCAATCCTTGCTTACGTTCTCCCGCGGTCAAGGCGTCCAGAACCAACTCTTGATCGTTGCCAACCACCAGCACGGCCCCCTGTCGGCCGACGTGGATCGTGCCCAGGCTGCCGAGTTCGGCGACGGTCAGCGTCCGCCCCTTGGCTTCCTTGATGGTCGGCACGACCTGCTGACCGGATACCGCCTCCAAAATCTTGCCGAGGACCGTGCTTTGCAGCGTCTTGGCCGTCTCTTCGTCCTGCACCTCGAAGACACCCAGCAGTTGCGGCAGTGAACCGTCCAGTCGTTCCGGTCCCTGGGCGAGGACCAGATGCTTGATCTGGCCTGCCACGTCCTTGCCGAACTGGACTTTCAGCGATTCTTCGAGTTCAGCAATGCGCTTGCTGGGCGACGGCATCGCGGGATTGGCCGAACGGACCGCGGCGTCGCAAACGTCCAGGAGCAGTTTCCAGCGCTGCTGTCCTTCGGGATTGGCGAGCAGAATTGCGCCTTCAAGGCGGCTCGGGACGTAGTGCAGCAATTGAGCATTGGCCGGGCTTTCGGGGAGGAAGGAAACCAGCGGACTGGCCTCTTGATCCTTGACGGCCATCTTGATCTGGACGCGGGGACCGTCTTTGTCGAACGTCAAACCGCCATGAACGGGCGTCACCGCCGACGGCTTGGCGAAATGCCGCAGCCACGCGGTCCAGGCCGGTTGCAGGTTTACCTCCAGCTTGCTCAACTGCGATTCCAGGACGCTCAAATCGCCATAGAAAAAGACGCCAGCTTCCTCCCCGAAGGACTTTCCGGCGTCGGCGAATGCTTTGTGATCAGCGAGGACCTCCATGTTGGCTCGGCCCTTCGCCAGAAGCACGCTCTCCTTGACGAGGGCCGGCGAGCCGAACGCGATCAGATCCGGCAAGAGAACGTAGTCCACGGCATTTCCCTGGGCGTTGACGATGGCCGCACCTGGCATCTGTCGTTGGATCATGCGCTGCATCTGCTGCATCATGCGCCGTTGCATTTCTAATTGGAGACGGGCCATGTTGGGCATGCCCTTGCCGACCATGATCCCGGACGGCTCATAGCAGCGGAAAATGGCTACGCCTTCGACCTCTTCCACCGGCTGGGCACTTTGCGACGCCAGGTATTGCCGGAGCATCAAGGCAAGGGCCGTGCTGTCACCCGGCTGCACAAGGGTGACGTAGTCCCAACCGCCGTCAGCGTTCGGACCTCGGACAGCCAAGGCCAAGCCGCGAAGTTTGCGGGCTTCCTTCTGCCCTTCCGGCGTCATCAGCAAGCCCAGGAACTCCATCCACGCTTCCGGTTCGATGCCTTTTTGCCGCAGCTTCTCCAGGCCAGCCGGGTAGTTTTCCAGAACGCTTCCTTGCAAAAGGGCCGAGAGCTTCTCCGCCGTGGCGTCCGGCTTGCGAACTTCCAGGTAGAATGCCGTTTCCTTTCCGACCAGGCTCGCCAAGGACTTGTCGCCCTCCTTGGACGACGCCGGCCGGTCCTGAGCCGCCAGCGGCGAAGCCAGAAGACACGCTATCCCCATCACCGTCAGCACACACAGGCTACGCATGGGAACACCTCGAAGTGCAGGTTGGAGACTTTCCCATTAGTTTAAGTTCTGTTAGGGGCCTCGCAAGTGCATGACGAATGGACGCCGCTTTCCTAACCGTCTTCGCTGCGGCCATAAAAGCGGACGATGGCCTACCCTCGGAAATCAACGTGCTTTGCTGAAGTGCTTCACGGACGGGTCAGCGGACTGGAGAGTTGCAGGGTCAGCCGATCCTTGAGCTGCGAAGCGGACAAGGTGTAGGACCGGCCGGCCAGCGGCAGCGGCTGTCCGCTGGGCAGGGTTTCGCCTTGCCACAGCAGCTTCTCGCCGTCAAAAACCTGGACGGTGACGCTACGTTTGAATTCGGTCCAGTCGTCGGGCACTGGCGGCAAGGTCAGCGTGACCACGCCGGGCACGGGCAGAACGCCGGTGACGACGGTCGGCTCCGGCTGCTTTCTCTCCCGCCGTTGTTCGACGACCACGAGCTTTTCCTGAAGCACCGCCCGATCCGCCCCCTTCCTGAACGTGCAGACGCCCTTGATCTGCTGACCCTCGCGGATGATCTTCCATTCCACCTTGTCCAGGTTTTCATTGCGATGTTCGAGACGTTCCACGGCGGTGATGACGAAGCCGGGCGCGGCCGAGACCGAGACCTCGGGATTGGCCGGGGCTTTCTTGCTGCGTGGATCGGCCTTCAGTCCCTCGAACAACTGGGAAACCACGACCTCCCGGCGACGGGTCTCGACGAACACGCCGGAATCGGCGACAAGAACCTGAACCCGCAAAGCCACCGCCGGCGGAGATTCGACGCGAATGAGCTTCTCTTCCTCGTCCTTCTCCTTGCCGTTGAAGGCACACAACCGCACCCGATAGGTTCCGGGGTTCTCGAAGGTGCGAACGACGGTCGCCTCGCCGATGTGCAGTCCCTGGCCGTCGCCGAAGTCCCAGACGAACTGGGCGGCGTTGTCGGCGATGGCCTCGAACTGAAACGTCGCCGGGGCATAGACCGGTCCGCCCCGAGACGGGCCACGGACTTGCAAGGTCAAGATGCTGGGCTTTTCAACGGTCCTGGGCCGCTCCTCGCTGCTGAGTTCCAGTGTGACGCTGCGTTCGTCCTGCTCGCCGAGGATGTTGGAAACCACCAGGCGGGCCGTGTAACTGCCCGGTTTGCGATAGGTATGGGTCACGACGGGCTGCTCCGCGGTCAGAAACTCCAGCGGCGTGCCGTCGCCGAAGTCCCAGTAGCCCTGGGCCGCTGAGGTTGAGCGGTTGGTGAAGCGAACCGTCAGCCCTTCATACTCGACGGCGAAGTTGGCGATGGGGCGAGGCGGTTTCACCACCTTGTCCACGAGCGGACTGAGATACATGACCAAAGCCCCGGAGAAGAGTCCGGCAATGGCTCCCAGAAGTGCCTTCAACCAGCTTGCCGATTTGGACTCCTTCCCGGCCATGCCCTGGTCCTCCGTGACCGGCTTCGCGTTCCCAAACCGCTCCGGATCATGAAACGTGCCGTCCTAATCAATCCCATCCGGCCCAAGCGTGCAAGAGCAAGTTGGAGATGGCCGGAATTCGCCGGTCACTCTTCGCCGATGCAGTAGAGGTACTTGTCGGAGCGGAGAAACAGGCAGCGATGGGCTATCGCCGGGGTGGCGAGGAACTTGTCCTCGATGCGATTCTGGGCCAGGAGGCGTTTTTGCTCCTCCTCGGTGCGAAGGTCCACGACGAAGGTCGTGCCTTCCTCGTTGACTGCGTAGAGCTTGCCGTCGCCGATGACCGGGGTGGCCCAGAACGGCCCTTTGAGCCGCAGTTGCCACAGCGTCTTGCCGTCTTCGGCATCACTGCACACGAGAATCCCGGCCTGATTGAGCGTGTAAATCCGCCCGTCGAGATAGACCGGCGACGGATACGAAGTCTTGATCCGGTTGGACTTCCACAGCACCTCGGGGGACGCCGAGCCGTTGGCCGGTTTCAACGCCGTGAAGTCGCCGCCGGGAACGAGAATGCGGTCGCCGCCCAGGATCGGCGATGACACCGAAGACAAACCCGCCTCATGGGTCCAGAGCCGTTTGCCGGTCTGCGGGTCGTAGGCGGTGATCTCGCGGGAGGTCTGGAACAGCACCTCGCTTTTGCCGTTCATGGCCACGACCAGCGGCGTGATCCAGTTGATGTCCCGATGGCGGTCCACCTTCCAGCGGGTGGCTCCGGTGCGGCGATCCACGGCCAGGGCGAAGGAGTTGCCCGCGTTTTCCAGGGGCAGAAAGAGCAGATCGCCGAGGACGACCGGCGAAGCGGCCATGCCAACGTTGTTGGTGATGCCGGGGTAGTCGCGGGACAGGCTGCGATACCACAGCAGATGGCCATCGGGATCGAAAGCGGCGACGTCAGCCGTGGCGAAGAGGGCGTAAACGCCTTCGGCGTCGGCCACCGGGGTCGGGGCGGCCATGCACGTCGTCGGGTGGCACATCGTGCTGCCGGTCGCCCACAACTGCCGTTCCCACAGTTTCTTGCCATCCCGAACGCGGAAGCACATCACATGCAGACGGTCCTGCTGATACCCGCTGCACGCCGTCAGATAAATCCGGTCGCCGACAATCACCGGGCACGACAGGCCCCGTCCGGGCAGTTCGGCTTTCCAGCGGATGTTGTCCTCCGCCGACCAGCGAACCGGAAGCCCCTTCTCGTCGGAAACGCCGCTGCCGTTCGGTCCGCGGAATTGCGGCCAATCTCCGGCCTGCCCCGGGGTTGCCGCCACGAGCAGTCCCGTGAGCAGAACTGCCGGAAGGATGGTGCCAAGTCTGCTAGTCATCGTCAGCGTCCCTCCCCTGCCGTTCCCGCGGCGGAGCGCTCGGCGGGATGCTTCACCACCGTCACCGGCACCGCCGTTCCAACCCGGTCGCACAAGCGAAGCTGGAACGACCACGATTGGGCCCATTCCTCCTTCTGCTCGTTCTGGCAGATTTTGATGAGGACCTCGTTGCGGCCCGGCTTGAGCATTCCCGAACCGATGTACTGGTCCATGCGGTTGCCGTGATGATATTCCTCGTGGGAAATGAGTTCCTGCCCGTTGAGCCAGACCTTGACGGCGTTGTTGCTGCCGACGCGGACCTCGACCGGCCGAGCTTCCGGGGACTCGACCACGGCATAGGCGTAGCCAACCGCTCCCATGTGCTTGCCGATGGCCTTGTTCAGGTCCACGACGCCGTAAGGATCAGCGGTCGTGTGCGGCTTCCAGGTCAGCCGGGCGTTCTGCTTGCCGACGTACTCCGCCTTCGGATCGACGCTATTTTCCGGAGGATAGCTGGCCGCGAAGCCGATGCCGCCGGAGTTGTCGAACGGCCCGACGAGCAGCCAGTCGCGGATGAAACCGAAGTGCCCGGCGATGTCCACGCTGACGCCCAGGGCTTTCAGCTGCTTGGCCAAGGCGTCCACCTGGTCCCGATCCCGAGCGGCCCGGAAGGCCTGTTCAAACTTCTGCCGGGCGGCGTCCTTGTCTCCCGAGGCGAGAGCGGCTTCCGCCTCTCGCAAGGCCATCGCCACGGCGTCGCGGCGCAGTTCCAGACTGGGATCCTGGAGCATACCGGGAAGCCAGCGTTCGGGCAGCGTGGGGTCAACGTGCAGAAGCAGATCGTAGGCCAGGCGGCGGGCCTTGGGATGGTGCTTGTGGTCCTGGACAAAGGCTTCCAGTTGCTTGACCGGCAACGGCTTGCCTTGGGTAATGGCCTTGTCGGCGACGGCCTCGACGGCGGCGCGGAGGTAGTTGCTGGCTTCCGGCGAGGCCTGATCCATGGCGGCCAAAAGAGCGGGCAGCACGTCGGCTTCCTGACGGGACAACTCCCGCAAGGCCCTGGCTGCCTCCGTCGCCCCCTTGCCCTCTTTGCCGACGGCGAGAATGGCCTTGATGGCCGATTCCACGTTCGCCTCGGACGGCGAAGCAGGGGAGACGACCAGGAACGCAACCAGCAAGCCCAGGCTGATCGAGACGATGGTTTTTGGTGCGATGCGGTGAGTCATAAAACCGCCTCAGGAGAGCAGCAGAGGGAGGGAAAACGCTATGCAATGGAATATGGTCCGAGGGGAAACGGTCAAGGGGGTTTGGTTGTCGTTGAAGTGTCACGGAGGGCTGACGTCACGGAGGGCTGACGCCCTCCGCTCGGCTGAACATGCCTTCCGCTCGGCTCGCTTGGCCCTCGCTGACGCTTCGGGTTTCAGTGCAGTCAACTCCCATCTTAACCCGAAGCGTCAGCGAGGGTGTACGGGTGACGCACCGGGGCACTGACGTGCCCCGCTCGCCGTCTTTCGTCGCGCTTCCGGCGAGCGGGAGGAGTGCCCTCTGTGTAGCGGCGAGCGGGAAGCGTGAGCTTCCCGGTCGCTTGAGCGAATGCGTCACGCCGAGAGCTACGGAGCGGCTTGCAGGCGGCCCTGGAGTTGATCGAGTCGCTGGCGGGCTGCTTCGACATGGCGGGAACCCTGAACCGCGACGGCCCGCTGAAGCGTCTCGGCGGCCAGGCTCAGTTCGCCGCGTTCAATCCAGACCTC
>JANWWR010000015.1 GCA_025055835.1 Gemmatales bacterium
GCGGACGCTGAAAGCCCGCGATCTGTGGGACCAGATCGCCTACGCCGCCTGGTCGTGTGCCGATCCGGGCATCCAGTTCGACACCACGATCAACGAATGGCACACCTGCCCCGCCGACGGCCGCATCAACGCCAGCAATCCCTGTTCCGAATATCTTTTCCTCGACGATACGGCGTGCAATCTGGCGTCGCTCAACCTGATGAGCTTCGTCCGGCAGAGCCGACCGGGAGAAAAGGAACCGGAGCAGTGGTTCGACGTGGACAGCTTCCGGCACGCCTGTCGGTTGTGGACGCTGGTGCTGGAAATCTCGGTGTACATGGCCCAGTTCCCGTCCGTGGCCGTGGCCCGCAAGTCGTTCGACTTCCGCACCCTCGGTCTGGGCTACGCCAATCTGGGCACGCTGCTGATGGTCCGCGGCATCCCCTATGACTCGCCGCAGGGTCGGGCCATCTGCGGAGCGATCACCTGCCTGATGCACTCTGCATCCTATGCCGCCTCCGCCGAGATCGCCGCCAATCTCGGGCCGTTCCCCCGCTTCGAGGCCAATCGCGAGGCCATGCTGCGGGTCATCCGCAATCATCGTCGGGCCGCTTATCTGTTCTGCCCCGACAATGAGAAAGGGCCGCACGCTCCCCGTCCCATGGCCGGGGGACCGACCGACTCCGTCGGCGAGTACGAATGCCTCTCAATCCGGCCCGTGGGCATCGATCCCGAACACTGTCCCCGGTTTCTCCTCGAAGCCGCTCGGGCCGAAGCGGATCGGATGTTGGAACTCGGCGAACAGCACGGCTACCGCAACGCTCAGGTGACGTGCATCGCACCGACGGGGACCATCGGCCTCGTGATGGACTGCGACACCACCGGCGTCGAACCGGACTTCGCCCTGGTCAAGTTCAAGAAGCTCGCGGGGGGCGGGTATTTCAAGATCATCAACTCCTCGATTCCGCCGGCCCTGGCTCGGCTCGGCTACGCGCCGGACGAGATCGAAGAGATCGTCCGCTACGTCCGCGGTTCGGGAACGCTGAAGACCTGCCCGCACATCAACCCGGCCACATTGAAAGCCCAGGGTTTCACGGACGAGATGATCGAAACCGTGGAAAAAGTGCTGCCCGGAGTCTTCGAACTGCGTTTCGCCTTCACCCGCTGGATCCTCGGCGATGAGAATCTCAAGACCCATCTGGGCATCACCGACCAGCAACTCAACGACCCGAAGTTCGATCTGCTGACCGCCCTGGGCTTCACGGCGGAACAGATCGCCGAGGCCAACGACCACGTGTGCGGCACCATGACCATCGAAGGCGCTCCGCATCTCAAGCTGGAGCATTACCCGGTCTTCGACTGCGCCAACAAATGTGGCCGCATCGGCAAGCGGTTTTTGTCCGCGGAATCGCACATCCGCATGATGGCCGCCGCTCAGCCGTTCATCAGCGGAGCGATCAGCAAGACCATCAACATGCCGCACGAGGCGACCATCGAGGACGTCAAGGAAGCGTACCTGCTCAGTTGGCGGCTGATGCTCAAGGCCATCGCCCTGTACCGCGACGGCTCGAAGCTCAGTCAGCCGCTCAACACGGTGAGCGATTCCGTGCTGGCCCAGGAACTGGCCGCCCTGGCCGAGGAAGAGACTCACGAACCGAAGGCCGAGCCGGTCCGCATCGCCGAGAAGATTGTCCATCGCTACATCGCCCGGCGTCGTCGGCTGCCGGATCGTCGGGCCGGGTACACGCAGAAGGCCCGCATCGGCAACCACAAAATCTACATCCGCACGGGCGAATACGAGGACGGCACCCTGGGCGAAATCTTCCTCGACATGCACAAGGAAGGGGCGGCCTTCCGGTCGTTGATGAACTGCTTTGCCATCTGCGTCAGCATCGGCCTCCAGCACGGCGTGCCCCTGGAGGAATTCGTGGATGCCTTCCTGTTCACCCGTTTCGAGCCGAACGGCGTCGTCCAGGGCAACCCGCACATCAAGATGACCACTTCGATCATCGACTACATCTTCCGCGAATTGGCCATCACCTACCTGGGCCGCTACGACCTGGCTCACGTCGGCGAGGAGGACCTGCGAGCCGACGCCCTGCACCGCGAGGAACCCGCCAATGAGCCGGAGTTCGAGGGCGAGGAGGTTGTCGTGGAGCGGGTCGTGGAGCCAGGCGAGGAGGAGCCGAAACCGCCCAAGTCGGAGGCCTTCAAAACCCCGCGGACCAAGCATCTGCATCCCGTTCCGCCGGGCAATGGCCACCGACCGGCCGGTTCACCCAGCGTGGGCAACGGCGGGGCGAAACCAGCCGGTCCGCCGCTGTTGTCCCAGACCAGCCTAGCCGAGGAGATCCGCCAAGCCCGGATGAAGGGCTACGAGGGGGATCCCTGCTCCGAGTGCGGCCAGCTGACCTTGGTCCGGAGTGGGGCCTGTCTGAAATGCGACACCTGCGGGGCTACCAGCGGCTGCGGATGAGGCTTGGTCCCACAACTGCTTGAAGTTCTGACCCCGGCCCGACCAATCCCCCCTGTCTTCTGCCAAATCGGCAGCGGAGAGTCGGCGGAACGCCACGGTTGGCAGGTGGGTGACGGCCTCCGGGGCTTGTCTTGAAAGCGAAAGCCCAAAGATAGACTGGACTTCCGAACAATTCCGAGGAGGGCACGGAAGTTGCTCAAGTTTGGCGTCACGCTGAGAGTGTTTTTGCGGGGTCTTCCCGCGGTTGGTGCCTTTGCAGTCTGACTCGCCAGAAAGGAGACCAGCGAATGAACTTGAAGCCATTGGGCGACCGCATCGTAGTGCAGCGGCAGGAAGCGGGAGAGAAGACCAAGGGCGGAATCATTCTTCCTGACACGGCCAAGGAGAAGCCGCAGATCGGCAAGGTCCTGGCCGTCGGTGATGGCAAGATTCTCAAGGATGGACGGGTGCAGCCGCTCCAGGTCAAGAAGGGCGATACGGTTCTGTTCAGCTCCTACGCCGGCGACGAGTTCAAGCTGGGCAATGAGAAGGTGCTGTTGATGCGGGAAGAGGACGTGCTGGCCGTGGTGGAGGAGTGATCCTCACGAAATGGCCCTTTGCGGTTTGCCAGCAGGTTTTATCCCTACATGGTTTAAGCTTCACACCGATTAAGGAGACCGACTCGCATGACTGCCAAGATGATTGCGTTCGACCAGGAAGCCCGCGAAGCCCTGCGTCGGGGCGTGGCGAAGCTGGCCCGAGCTGTTCGGGTCACGCTGGGGCCGAAAGGCCGAAACGTCATCCTTCAGAAAAGCTTTGGCTCGCCGACCGTGACCAAGGACGGCGTCACCGTGGCCAAGGAAATTGAACTGGAAGACAAGTACGAGAACATGGGCGCCCGCATGGTCCGCGAGGTCGCCTCCAAGACCAGCGACGTCGCCGGCGACGGTACCACGACCGCCACCGTGCTCGCCGAGGCCATCTTCAACGAGGGCCTGCGGGCCGTCGTTTCCGGCGTCAATCCCATGCTCATGAAGCGCGGCATCGAAAAGGCCGTCGAGGACGTCGTTGATCGCCTCCGCAAAGCCTCCATCAAGATCGAGAAGAAGAAGGAGATGGAGGACGTCGCCTCGGTCGCGTCCAACAATGACCGTGAAATCGGAGCCAAGATCGCCGAGGCGATGGAGAAGGTCGGCAAGGACGGTGTCATCACCGTGGAAGAAGGCAAGGGCCTGGAGACGACGCTTGAATTCGTCGAAGGCATGCAGTTCGACCGCGGTTATCTGTCGCCGTACTTCGTCACCGATACGCAGAAGATGGAATGCGTCCTGGAAGACGCTTACATCCTCATCCACGAAAAGAAGATCAGCAACGTCAAGGATCTCGTGCCGTTGCTGGAGAAGGTGGCCCAGAGCGGCAAGCCGCTGCTGATCATCGCTGAGGAAGTCGAAGGCGACGCCCTGGCCACGCTGGTGATCAACAAGCTCCGCGGCACCTTCCGCTGCGCCGCGGTCAAGGCTCCGGGTTACGGCGACCGCCGCAAGGCCATGCTGGAAGACATCGCCATCCTGACGGGCGGCCGGGCCTTGTTCGAGGACCTGGGCATCCAGCTGGAAAACGTCACCCTGGCAGACCTCGGCCGGGCCAAGAAGATCATCATTGACAAGGACAACACCACGATCATCGAAGGCGCGGGCAAAAAGGAAGCCATCCAGGGCCGCATCGAGCAGATCCGGCGGGAACTGGAAAAGAGCACCAGTGATTACGACAAGGAGAAGCTCAGCGAGCGGATGGCGAAGCTGTCCGGCGGCGTGGCCAAGATTCAGGTCGGTGCGGCCACCGAGAGCGAGATGAAGGAAAAGAAGATGCGGGTCGAAGACGCCATGCACGCGACCCGCGCGGCCGTCGAAGAGGGCATCCTGCCTGGCGGCGGTGTCGCTCTGCTGCGGGCCTCCCAGGGTCTCAAGCCGAAGGGACTCTTGCACGACGAGGAGGTCGGCTACAACATCGTCATCCGCGCCTGCAAGGCCCCGATCCAGCAGATCGCGGAGAATGCCGGCGTCGATGGGGCTATCGTCGAATCGAAGGTGAGCGAGAACGAAAACCCGCACTTCGGTTACGATGCCCGCCTGGATCGCTACGTGGACATGGTCAAGGAAGGCATCATTGACCCGACCAAGGTCGTGCGTTCCGCTCTCCAGAACGCCGCCAGCGTCGCTACCCTCCTTCTGACCAGCGACGCCCTGGTCGCGGAGATTCCGAAGGAGGAGAAGCCGCTGCCCGGTGGGGGCCACGACGACATGTATTGATGCCGTTTGATGCTCATCAAAGGCTCGGAGACAAAAAGCGAGGCGGGCTGCTTCCAGGCAACCCGCCTCCTCATTTTCCAGGAACCGACGTCGTGGAAGGCTTCCACCCTAATCGCCGATGACCCGCAGGTTGTCCCGGACAGACTCGCCACCTGGAACCGAACGGGCAAGTTCCAAAGCCCGCAACCGCTGTGTCTCTTCCCGAACCGTGCCCGTTAAAACGATCTGATCGTTTTCAATTTGCACTCGAATACTTGCCCCTCGCAGGGAAGCATCCTGGCGAAGCCGCTCTTCGATCAAGCGCGGAAGCGTCAGGCGATTCCGAGTCTGTTTCCACGTGTCAGCATCCAGACCGAGTTCCGCACCGATTTGAGCCGAGGCTTGACGGGCCTTGTCCCAGGCCTTGCCGGTGACCCGCTCGATCTTCTTGACCTCCTGTTCCGAACAACCCAGACAAACCAGAAGGCCAAGCAGCAGCAGCAACGGTCTGACCCGGGATCCCTCACGATTCATCTCGCCATTCACTCCGCGACCCAGAAAGCCCTTTGACCCAGCATCGGCTTGATTGCGGCCAAAGGTGAAAGATTCACCGCGGGGAATCATGACTTTTCGGTATCACAGGAATTAAACGGGATTTTTTGGCCAGCTTCGACATTTAAGAAAAAGTCAAGCTATGTTTGCAGCGATGGAGTCCCCCCGGCAAACGCTCAAGGAACGGGAACAAAGGTCGGACGGTTGGGTGGTGTGGAGCATGGGCCGTCGCCGTGTTCTCCTGCGTGGAATCAGTCCGGAAGCCCAGGGGAGGACCTGGGAGTCCTCCTCACTTCTCCGCCTGGGACGCTTGGAAAGTCTCGAGGTGGTTCTCACCGACGCCTCCGTGAGCCGACGTCACGCCGAGGTCGAGTATCTGAATGGCGTCTGGGTCGTTCGGGATCTGGGCAGCACCAACGGCACGTTCCTCAATCAGGTCCGGGTCGGCCGGGTGGATCAACGGCTCAAGGCCGGTGACGTCCTCCAATGCGGCAACGTCGCTTTGCGGGTTGAGGTGGCCGAGGCGGAGTCAGGCACCGAGCCGGGGCTGAGCGACAGCACGATGCGGATCGAGTTGTCCACTCGGCATTCGTGGGAAATGGCCTTGGAGTTGTGGGCCTGCGAAGGGGTGCGGGACGACCTCAGCCGGGACCGCATGTTGCGGTTGCTGCGAATCGGACGGGACTTCGGCCAGATCGCTTCGCTGGACGCCCTGCTGGAGTCGATCCTTCGGGAGGCTGTCGCCGCGTTAAAGGCCCAGGGCGGGGCGATCCTCCTGCTGGACGAGCACTCGAGTCGGCTCGAACAGCGGGCCGTGGTGCCGGCCTCCCGGCTGAATCAGGCCCCGACCTTGATGTTCGACCTGGCCGAGCGGGCTTTGCGGCAGGGCGAATCCCTGATCTCGCACGACACGCGGGCCGACCTCGACTCCGTCCTCCGCCGTCTCCTGGCCGATTCGACCCCAGCCTACGTCATCTGTGCCCTGCTGCGAACGCCGAGCCGACGCCTGGGCATTCTGCAAGTGGACCGCGGACCCAAACAAATGCCGTTTACGGAAGCGGACCTGCGTCTGGCAGACGCTTTGGCAGCCAGTGTCAGCAGCGTCATCGCCTCCGTGGCGGCCCTGTTGGATCGGGAACGCGACCTGCTCGTGCAAACGCTGACGGCTTTGGCTCAGGCCGTCGAACTCCGTGACGACTACACCGGCAGCCACACGCAGCGGGTCACTGACTACGCCATGCTGCTGGCGGAAAGACTCCAACTCGGCGCGCAGGACCGTTACCACCTTCAGATCGGCACGCCCCTCCACGACATCGGCAAGATCGGCATCTCCGACGCCATCCTCCGCAAACCAGCCGGGCTGACGCCGGATGAAATCGAATACATGAAGACGCACACGGTCAAAGGCTCGGCCATGATCGAGATGATTCCGCACCTGGCCCCGATCATCCCGATTGTGCGGAACCATCATGAGCGGTGGGACGGCCTGGGATACCCGGACGGACTGCGGGGCGTGGGCATTCCGCATCTGGCCCGCATCGTCGCCGTGGCCGACGCGTTCGACGCCATGACCACAGACCGGCCGTACCGTCCCAGCCTGGCCGTGGACCAGGCCCTGAACGTCATTGAGCAGGAAGCCGGGCGACAGTTCGATCCCGATTTCGCCCTCGCCTTCGTGGCCATGCGCGATACCCTGGAGGACATCGTTCGCCAGAATCGGCAAATGCACGAAACCTGGTCCCGCAACGAACTGCTGCGGATGCTGGAAGGCAACGAGGGAGCGCCAAGCTCTCGACGACGTACCACGGCCATTCCCCGAGCATCGTTGGCCGCCATCAAGGACAAGCTCTCGCAGGCTTCCTAGGCAGTCGGCGGATCAGTTTACCGTTTACGTCCCCGAGCCACCCGCGGTCTGCCGGCACTATCAGCCATGGGGGCCTGAACTTCCAGTCCAGCAGCTTCCATTCGCTTGGCGGCTTCCATCTGCTGATTCGGAGAGGTTTCGAGCAGAAGCCATCCGCCCGGATTTAGCAACGGAGGCGCTTCCGCGATCAGGCGTTGGATCACGGCCAAACCGTCCGGTCCGCCATCCAGAGCGATTCGCGGTTCGAAAGCGCGGACGGTCTGGGCGAGAGTTTCGATTTCTGCCGTGGGAATGTAGGGCGGATTACTGATGATCAGGTCAAAACGGGCATTGGCGTCGAGAGGCTCGAACAGGTCCCCTTGAAGGAAGCGGACGCGGCTTGCCACTCCGTGGCGGACGGCGTTTCGGCGGGCCACCTCCAGCGCTTCGGCACTGCGATCCGTGGCTGTGACTTCGGCAGATGGCAGATGCTTTGCCAGCGCGATGGCTACCGCTCCCGATCCGGTGCCGATTTCGAGGAGGGAACAACCCGGCGCAGCAGCTTCCAGGGTGGCCAGGACCAGTGTTTCGGTGTCTGGCCGGGGAATCAGAACTGCTGGGGAAACCTCGAACTCCAGCGAGAAAAACTCCTTAACGCCGACCAGATAGGCGACGGGGCATCCCTCGAGACGTTGGCGGACCAATTCGCGGAAGCGATTTCGGACCGATTCCTCAGCGACCTCGTCGAACCGAGTGTACAGTTCGATGCGTTTGCATCCCTGAGCATGGGCCAGGAGGACTTCCGCCTCCAGGCGTGGCGCTTCGAATCCCTGCTTGGCGAAGTGATTGGTGGTCCAGGTTAAAAGTCGTCCCAGCGTCCAGGGTTGCTCGGCGACACGGCTCATGCATCCATCCTTTGATTACGCCGGTTGCTTCTCCGTCTTGGCCGATTGGGCCAGTTCCGACAACCGCTGCCGTTTGTCGTAGTCCATCAAAGCCCGAATCAATTCGCCGAGGTTGCCCATCATGATGCTGTCGAGTTGGTAGAGGTTGAGATTGATGCGGTGGTCGGTGACGCGATTCTGCGGGAAGTTGTAGGTGCGGATGCGTTCAGAGCGGTCGCCGCTGCCGATCTGGCCGCGTCGTTCCGCCGCTCGCGCTGCCTGCTCCTTGGCCTGAAGCTGCTCGTAGATGCGGGTCCGCAGCATACGCCAGGCCTGGGCTTTGTTCTTGTGTTGGCTGCGTTCGGAGCGGCACTCGGCGACGGTGCCGGTGGGCAGGTGCGTCAACCGGACGCCGCTTTGCGTCTTGTTCTGATGCTGACCGCCCGGTCCGCCGGAGCAGAACGTATCCACCCGGACATCCTCGGGGCGGATTTCGACCTGGATTTCACTGGGTTCGGGTAGGACGGCCACCGTGGCGGCGGAGGTATGGATGCGGCCCTGGGTTTCCGTCTTGGGCACTCGCTGAACGCGATGGCCACCGCTCTCGTAACGCAGGTGCCGATAGACGCCTTCGCCACTGACGCTGAAGCTGACCTCCTTCAAGCCGCCCAGTTCCGTGGCGTTGTAATCCAGTTCTTCGACCGTCCAGCCCATGTCCCGGGCATAGCGGACGTACATTTCGTACAAATCCCGTGCGAACAGGGCCGCCTCATCTCCGCCGGTTCCTGCCCGAATCTCCATGATGACACTGTCGAAATCCTGTTCCGGATCGACAAGGAGCAGGTCCTCCAGCTTGCCGATCAGTTGGTCCTCCCGCTTCTTGAGTCCCTGCAACTCCTCCTCGGCATAGGCCCGCATGTCCGGGTCCTTCTCGGCGGCGACGAGGGCCTCGGCGGTCTCGATCTCCTGGCGGAGCTTCTTGTACTCAAGATAGGGCTTGGCGAGCTTTGCGAGCGCACCATGTTCCTTCGCCAGTTGGGAGTAGCGATTGCCGTCGGCGGCGACGGCGGGATCGGCCAACAGGCGTTCGATTTCCTGGAATCGGTTCAGGGCCTCTTCAAGTTTCGGATACATGGGTCGCTCAAAACTCTAAACGAACACTTCTCGGCGGGCAGCCGGCGTCAGTCGGCTGGTATCCCCCGGGCATGCAGCCGGCGTCAGCCGGCTGGTAATGTTCCACCGAGCAGCCCGCTGAAAACACCGGGCGAGCAACCAGCGTAAGCTGGCTGGTCCTCTCCACTCAGCAGTCAAAAAACTACGGATCGCGATCGGCTCGGCACCCCGGGCCTGTCCGCGATCCGCAGGGGTCTGTCCGCAAGCTACTTAGGCGCTTCTTCGTTGCCTTTCTTCCGCTGGTCCCAGTTGTACTTCCGCTGGAACTTCTCGACGCGGCCGGTGGTGTCCACGAACTTCATCTTGCCGGTGAAGAACGGATGGCACGCGGAGCAGATTTCCACGGTGATCTGCTTGCGGGTACTGCGGGTCGTGAAGCGATTGCCGCAACCGCAAACGACCGTGGCTTCGACGTATTCCGGATGGATGCCCGACTTCATGACTGGTACCGTTCCCTATTTAGATTGCCTGAACAATGCGGGGATTCTATGCCCCTGCCGTGGCGGTGACAATTCCGACCGGGGAAGCAAGCGACCCGCTCATTTCCCATTTTATCCCGTCCCGCGCTTCCCGTCGCATTCCTTGGCCAACCCATCGAGAAAAACCGCTGCCAAAGGAATCTGAACCGGGGTGATTAGTCGCTAAAGGCCGATATTGAGTAAAGGCCGCTTCTTCCACCCCGACAGACACCGGGGCCTGAAGCCGAACGGGAAAGGACCGTCAGCGTATGCCGCGGCTCATCCGCACATGGGCCTTCCGCATTCCAGCACTGTTCCCCTTGGCCATGCTCCCGCTGGCTTGCCAGACGACCTGGACGGACCACCTTTACGCTCCGCAGCCTCTCGAAACCGCTCGGCTGCAACCGGCACAACCTGCCCGCCAGGCCAATGCCGACTTCGTGCTTGTCGAGGACCAATCCCTTCCGGCCCCCCGGCCCGAAGCCGCCCAGCCTTACACCTTGGAACAACTCACGGCCTTGGCCGAGCAGATGCATCCCGACCTGACCGGGGCATTCGCCCAAGTGGAAGCGGCACGCGGCGAGTTCATACAGCAGGGGCTATATCCCAACCCGAGCGTCTCCTATCAGGGCCAGGAAATCAACAATCCGGACAATCGGCTCGGCTTCCAGGGCACCTGGATCACGCAGGAAATCGTCACGGCTGGCAAGCTGCGGCTGGCTCAAACGGCGGCGGCGCACGGCATTACCGTGGCCACCTGGCAGGCGGTCACTACCCGCTACGAGATCATCACCCAGGTCCGAATGGCGTACTACGACCTGCTTGAGGCGGAGCGGGAATTGGAAGTCAATCAGACCATCCTCCAGATCTCCAAGGAGGTTCTGGAGCGCGCTAAGGCAGCGGAGCGAGCCGGTGTCGGCGGGAGGGCCGACGTCATCCGCTCCGAAGCGGAAGTCTATCGAGCCCAAGCGGCCGTGGACGCCTCCCGTCAGCGCGTCGACGCTGCCTGGAAGCTGCTCGCCTTGGCCGTGGCTCAGCCTGAGCTTCCTCGCCGTCCCCTGGCTGCTTCCCTCGATGATCCCGTGCCGCACTACGAGTACAACACGGTCCTTGCCACGGCCTTGATCAATTCGTCGCTCGTTCAGGCTGCCCAGGCCGACGTGCTGCGTCGGGAGTCTGCCCTGGCTCGTGCTCAGGTCGAGCCGATTCCGAACATCCAAGTCCAGGGCGGACCGACCTATGACTTTCCCAATCGTTCTCCCGAGGCCAACCTTCAGATCGGCGTCAATCTGCCACTGTTCGACCGCAATCAGGGAAACATCCTGGCCGCCCGTGCCCAACTGGTTGCCGCTCAGCAGCGTGTCCGCAGCACCGAGCTGGAGGTCGGAACTCGACTCACGCAAGCGTGGCAACGGTACCAGGTTGCTCTGGAGCAAGTCGAAACCTATAAGCAGGAAATCGTTCCGCGGGCCGCTGAGTATCTGCGTCTGGTCCAGGCCGGTTACGCCGCCGGGGATCCGAAGTTCGACTATGACATCGTCCTGCTGGCCCAGCAGAACCTCATCGAGGCGAAGCGGGAGCTGGTCCGGCTTCAAGGCGAATTGTGGAAAGCGGTTGTCGAAATCGCCGGGGTCGTGCAACAGGAGAAACTCACCGATCTGCCCCCGCGAGATAAGCCGCCACCCGACCGGCCGTGATCTCCGCCTGTTCGGTGCAGTCATTCATCGCCACGCCGTGCAAGGCATTACCCGTCAGGAAAAGCCCGCGGTGCTTCGCCGTGCATTTCTCGATGCGGTGCACCCGTTCGACATGGCCGAGATGATACTGCGGAATGCCCAAAGGCCACCGGACGATTTGATGAAACACGGGCGGTTTCTCGATGCCCAGCGCGTGGCGATAGTGCTGGCGAACCGCTTCGAGAAGCCGATTGTCGTCCCAGGCGGCGATGTCCTTCCGATGCCAGCCGCCGCAGATGGCCCGCAGCAGAACGCAGCCAGGCGCAGCGCGGTCGGGAAAAATGCTGGAACACCATTGCGAGCCGAGCAGATCAGCCCGGTGCCGCTGCGGAACGATGTGGCCGAAACCGTCGAGACTGTGGGGCACGTCCTCCCGCCGATAGCCGAGAGCAACGACAATTGCCGGAGCGTAAGCGATTCCCCGCAGCAGGTCGGCTAATTCAGGATCGAGATCGGCGACGATCTCGGCTTGGCGATAGGCGGGACAGGCGAGGATCACGGCATCCGCCGCCCAACGATCCCGGCCTTGGCCTTCAACCGACCATTGCCCGGTCTCGTTGGGAAAGACGCGCTTCACGGTTGCACCTACCAGCGGCGGTGTTTTCAGCTTGCTTTGCAAGACTTCGATCAACTTCCTCAAGCCGTCCCGAAACGACAGGATGCGGCTGCCGGAGGATGGCGGACGGCGCGTTTCACGAGCCAGTCGCCGACGCTCCCGAGCCAGGTGCTTCATGCCGCGGAGCAGACTCCCGTGTTCCTTTTCCAAGGCAGCCAGCCGGGGAAACGCCGCCGCCATGCTGAGCATCTTCGGGTCGCCGGCGTGAATGCCGGTGACAAGAGCATCGGCCAGCGTTTCGGCTATCTCCTCCGTGGTCCGACGGCGGAAGAAGTCATGCACGCTTTCGTCGGCGTCCTCCATTCTCGGAGGCCGGAAACGCTCGGTCAGGACCGCCCATTTGCTCCGCCAACTCAGCAGCGGCGTCGTGAGGAAGGACCAGATTCCCTCGGGAAGCCGCACGAGCCGATCGTTATGGAACAGATAACGATGGCGCGCCGCGGGTCCGGCGGGAAGCAGGGCGTCATCCAGTTCCAAATCCCGACACAATTGCACCGTGCTCGGCTTGGTGTCGAGGAAGCCGTTGGGGCCGTGTTCCACCAGGAAGCCATCCCGGCGTTCGCTCCAGATCGTGCCGCCAATGCGAGACTCCGATTCGAGGGGTAGGATTTCCGCCGACGGAATCCGCTTTTGAAGGGCATAGGCGGTGGCCAAGCCGGAGATGCCGGCACCGACGACGACGACTCGTGGCATGGACCACCCGACGATTCTCGTCTCAGGCCCGCAACCGCGCACCCAGGAGGCGCTCCAGTCGGCCCACGATCTTCTGTTGCACCTTGGCGGCGTCCTTGTCCGTCAACGTTCGATCCAGGGCCTGAAAGGTTAAGGCAAAGGCCAGGCTCTTTTTGCCTTCCGGCAGATTGGGGCCGCGATACACATCGAAGAGCTTCACGTCCCGCAGGAGTTCGCCGCCCCCGGCCCGAATCTCGGCCTCCACCCGAGCGGCCGGAACGGCTTCGTCAAGGACCACGGCAATATCCTGGCGGATCGGCGGAAACTCGGGGATGGGCTGAATGGCATGCCGTCGGGGCACCTTGGCCAGCAGGAGTTCCAAATCGAACTCGGCCACCAGAACGTCCCGTCGTCCTAGGCCGAAATGCTCATTCAAGCCTGGATGCAATTGGCCGAAGCAGCCGATGAGATCATCCGTGATGCGGACCTCGGCACTTCGTCCCGGATGCAGCCACGTCGCCTGGGCCGGTCGGAATTCTGCCGAGGGAACATGCAATTCAGCCAGCAGCGCTTCGACGACGCCCTTGAGGTCGAAGAAATCGAGCAAAGGCGGCTTGGTCGGGGAATCCCAGAACTCCGGCTGACGCGGCCCCGTCATGACGATGGCAAGCCGTCGCGGTTCCTCGGGAAGTTTTTCGCCAGCCCTGGGCAGATAGACAAACCCGATCTCGAACAACCGCAGTCCCTGCACATGCCGTAAATTCGACGCCGCCGACTCCAGCACGCTGGCCAGCACGCTTCGCCGCATGACCGAGCGTTCCACGGTGACAGGATTGGCCAAGCGAACATACTCGACACCCGGACCGACCAGCGGAGCTTCCCGTTCCACCGTGGTCAACGAATAGTTCATGACTTCCTGAAGCCCGCAGGTCGCAAGAATGTCGCGAACCCGCTCCTCGAGCACCAGCGGCCAGTTGGTCCGCTGACGGGGCAATTGTTCCCGTAGAAGCGTGGCCGGGAGCTGGTCGTAACCGTGGATGCGGACCAGTTCCTCGATGAGGTCAGCGACGCCATGCTGGATGTCGAGCCGATGCGGCGGTGTCGTCACCCGGAGACTTCCCGAGCCGGCCTCCTCCACGGTAAATTCCAGAGCGTGCAGAATCCGCTTCACTTCCACGACGGGAAGCTCGATACCCAGCGACCGGCGGATTTCACTCAAAGGCAGGGTCACGACCTGCGGCGGCAACGGGGCCGGGTAACTTTCCACGGACCCAACGACTTGTCCCCCGGCTAACTGAGCAAAAAGCTCGGCAGCTCGCAGAGCGGCCGAGGAAACCAAGTCAGGATGCACGCCACGACTGAACCGCAGACTGGCCTCGCTGGGCAGATCGAAGGCCCGGGCCGTCCTCCGGATGCTGACGAAGTCGAACGACGCCGCTTCCAGAAGCACGTTTCGGGTCGAGGCTGTCACCTCCGTGTCCGCTCCACCCATCACCCCGGCCAGGGCAATCGGCCCCCGGGTATCGGCAATGACGAGATGTTCCGGCGTCAATTGCCGGGTCTGGCCGTCGAGTGTCACCAGCTTCTCGCCGGCCCGGGCGGGACGCACCTCGATCCTCGGTTTGCCCTTACTAGCCCGTTGCACCAGCAAATCATGATCGAAAGCGTGCAACGGCTGGCCCCATTCGAGCATGACATAGTTGGTGATGTCCACGACGTTGTTGATCGGCCTCATGCCTGCCAGCGTCAATCGCCGCTGCATCCATCCGGGGCTTGGCCCGATGGCAACGTTGCGGATCAAGGTCGCACTGTAACGAGGACAAAGACGGGGATCCTCGATCGCCACCTCGGCAAACGGCTCGGTCGACACCGCGAAGGATCGAGTCGGCGGAGCCTTAAGGGTTCCTCCAGTCAGGGCGGCGACTTCCCGAGCCACCCCGATGAGCGACAGACAGCGGGCCATGTTGGGCAACACGTCGATGTCGAGGACGATGTCGCCCATGAAGTCCACCAGCGGCATGCCGACGGGGGCATCATTTTCGAGAATGATGATACCCTCATGTTCGTCAGAGATCCCAAGTTCCCGAGCCGAGCAGACCATCGCATCGCTGAGAATGCCGCGAATCTTGGTCGGCTTGAGCTGCTTAAGCACGGGTGGGTTCGCGTAGCCGTCGAGCAGCACCGCCCCGGACAGGGCCACCACAACCTTTTGCCCCTTGTCCCCGACCTTGAGATTGGTCGCTCCGGTGACCATCTGGTGGGGCTGTTTGCCGTAGTTGACCGTGACCAGAAGAAGCCGGTCGGCGTCGGGATGTTTCTTGACCTCGAGGACTTCGGCTATCAACACCTTGTCGCGGTCCCAGACCGGGCGGGGGGCGTCGTCGCGGACGACCAGCCCTTCGGGTGCCGGGACGCCGACCAGCCGCACCCCGGCCACTTCCAGCCCGGCCAGCGTCAACCGTTCCACCAGCTTCGCCGCGGGGATGGGAATTTCGACGTAATCGCTGAGCCAGCGGAGAGGGACCTTCATGCCCGCCCACCCTCCTTAGAACTGTTCCAGGAACCGCAGGTCATTGGCCCAGAACTGGCGAATGTCTTTCAGACCATACAAAAGCATGGTGATCCGCTGCGGTCCCATGCCGAAAGCGAAGCCGCTGTATCGGGTCGGGTCGTATCCGCCATGCTGAAGCACGACCGGATGCACCATGCCGGCTCCCATGATCTCCAGCCAGCCCGTGCCCTTGCACAAACTGCATCCCTTGCCCCCGCAAACGATGCAGTCCATGTCCACTTCGATGCTTGGCTCGGTAAACGGAAAGTAGCTGGAGCGGATGCGGACGGTGCGATCTTCGCCGAAAAGCCGCTGGGCGAAGGCCTGGATGACGCCTTTCAAGTCGGTCATGGTGATGTCCGTGCCGATGGCCAGACCCTCAACCTGTTGGAACATGATCTCGCTGCGCGTGGTGATTTGCTCATAGCGATAGCACATGCCCGGCAGGATGACGCGGATCGGTTCCGGGCATAGTTCCCGCATGACGTGAATCTGTCCCGGTGAAGTGTGGGTCCGCAGCAGGACGCCGGGCGTGGTCGTGTGGAACGTGTCCCACATGTCCCGGGCCGGATGGTGCGGCGGCATGTTGAGGAGTTCGAAATTGGTCAGATCGTCCTCGACTTCCCGACTGCGATATACCTGAAAACCGAGATCGGCGAAGATGGCGATGATCCGCCGCATCACCTGCGTGGCAACGTGCAGGCGACCCCGCTGCACGGGCCGTCCCGGAAGCGTGACATCGAGCGCTTCCGCGGTGAGAGACCGGGTCAGTTCGGCTTCCCGGATTGCGCGTTCCTGCTGCTCGGCAGCGGCCAGAAGCGTCTGCTTGATTTGGTTGACCTTCTGCCCGTAGGCGGGTCGTTCCGCGGGCGGTAGCTCGCCGATCCGTTTCAGAGCCAGGGTCAACTCGCCGGATTTGCCGAGATAGCGGCCATTCCAGGCGTGCAGGGCGGCCTCATCGCGGCACGCCTGGAGTTCAGCCAGGGCACGTTCCTGAAGTCCGTGGAGATCCATGAGAGCGTCACGTCGAGATCGTCAGGCCGACGCCGCCGCTGGACGAGGCAGGTGCTCCTTGACGACGGCAACGATGCGGTCGAAGGCGGACGGATCGTGGATCGCCAGTTCGGAAAGCATCTTGCGGTCCAGAGCAATGCCGGCCCGCTGAAGCCCCGTGATCAGCTGGCTGTAGCGGATACCGCAGCGACGGCAGGCCGCGCTGATCCGCGTGATCCACAAGGCCCGAAACTCCCGCTTTCGGGCCCGGCGGTCCCGATAGGCGAAGACGCCAGCCCGTATGTAGGTGACTTTGGCGTGTTTCCAGAGATTCCGCCGGCCCGCCCGAAAGCCCTTGGTAAACTTGGCCAGCCGCTTGCGTCGCCGGATGACCGTCTTGCCACTTCGCGCGCGCATGTCAACGACTCCCTTTCGCTCCCAGGCGGCTCATGCCGAAGGGGACCGATCCGATCACGCCTCGCCCAGAGCGATGATGATCTTGCGTGCCACCTTGCCCGTTTCCGCGACCGTCTGCCGCAGCCGCTGCTTGCGACGGCCCGACTTGGAGCTGTTCAAATGCCGTTTCCCGGCCTGTTTCCGCAGGAGCTTTCCGTTGGCAGAAACCTTGAAGCGCTTTTTCGCTCCCTTGTGCGTCTTATGCTTGATCTTCAGCTTGGGTTTTCGCTTGCCCATGAATATCTACCACCCTTGGCTCGGAGCGGTACCACGCTCTTGCATTGTTCGCCGGAGCAGACATTGTAGAGAAGCCCAACGCGTCGGCAGCGCCGCCTTCTCGATTCGCCCCCGGCCCGGAGGAACCAGTTACTGTTTCCCTCTGAATCACGCAATGGCACTCTTCTACCCCAGCGTACCCGATTTCAGACACGATGAAGCCATCGAGTTTGCGGTCCCGCAAGGATGTGATACAACGGGATTGAAACTGTGGGGCCTCGGGATGGCCCGCCATAGAGGACCAACGTCATGACGCGGGTATTGGTGACAGGGGGGTGCGGGTTCATAGGAAGCAACTTCGTCCGCTACTTGCTCCAAAGCGACCCCGAGGTCCAAGTCATCAATCTGGACAAGCTGACTTACGCGGGGAACCTCGCCAATCTCGCCGACTTGGCCGATCATCCCCGCTACCGTTTCGTTCGCGGCGACATCACCGACCGCGAGATTGTCCGCAGCATCGTTCCCGGTGTCGATGCGGTCATCAACTTCGCCGCGGAAAGCCATGTGGACCGCAGCATTCACGACTCCAGCCCGTTCATCCGCACCAACGTTCTCGGCACGCAGACCCTTCTGGACGCGGTGCGCGAATTTCAGATTCCCCGCTTCGTGCAGATTTCAACGGATGAGGTGTACGGCAGTCTCGGCCCGACGGGCTACTTCACCGAGGAGACGCCGTTGGCCCCGAACAGTCCCTACTCGGCCAGCAAGGCGGCAGCGGACCTGCTTGTACGCAGCTATCATCACACCTTTGGCCTACCGGCTGTCATCACCCGCTGTTCGAACAACTACGGACCCTATCAGTTTCCCGAAAAACTGATCCCGCTGTTCATCACCAACCTGCTCAACGACCAGCCCGTCCCCGTGTACGGCACCGGGGCCAATGTCCGCGACTGGATTCATGTCCTCGATCATTGTCGGGCCATTGATCTCGTCTGGCGTCGCGGTCGGGTCGGTGAGGTGTACAACATCGGCGGCGAGTGCGAGCGGACCAACCTGCAAATCACGCATGCCCTGCTGGAAGCCCTTGGCAAGCCGACCAGTCTCATTCGCTTCGTCAAGGATCGTCCCGGCCATGATCTTCGCTACGCCATCGACTGCACCAAGATCAAGAACGAACTAGGCTGGCGGCCCCAGGTTCCGTTTGACGAGGGCCTGCGGGAGACCATCCGCTGGTATCAGCAGAATCTCGACTGGGTTGCCGCCATCCGTAATGGCGAATATCTCCGCTACTACGAAAAGCAGTACGGAGTGCTGGTCTGATGTCCTCAGCCGACAGGCCGCGGATTCTGATCACGGGAGCAACGGGTTTCGTCGGCTGCCACCTGACTCGGCTGCTGAGACAGGAAACCTCTGGCGAACTGGTGGGCCTTTCTCTTCATCGCCAGTGGCCCGAACACGCCCCGGATCTGGCCCGAAGCGTGCCTCTGGTCTCGGTTAACCTGCTCGAACCGGACCGCGTTCTTGAAGTGCTCCGGGATTTCGCACCGACGCACATCTATCATCTGGCGGGATATGCCGAAGTCAGCCGCTCCTACCGGGAGCCGGACGCCGCCTGGGAAGGGAACCTGACCGCGACCCGTCGTCTGTACGATGCCGTGCTGACCTGGGGAGGCAGACCGCGGATCCTCTACGTCAGCAGCGGAGCGGTGTACGGTGAACCGACGGACCCGACCCAGCCCATCACGGAACGAACAGAGCTTCGACCCAACAGCCCTTATGCCACCAGCAAAGCCGCGGCCGACCTGCTCAGCTTCGAGATGACTTGTTCCCGCGGCATGGACATCATCCGGGTCCGGCCCTTCAACCACATCGGACCGGGGCAGTCGCCTCGCTATGCCTTGGCCAGTTTCGCCGAGCAGTTGGCGGCCATTGAAAAGGGCCTTCAGCCCCCCGTGCTGCGCGTCGGCAACCTCGCCTCTCAACGGGATCTTACCGACGTGCGGGACGTGGTTGCGGCCTATCGGCTTCTCATGCAGCGCGCTCAGGCTGGCAGCGTGTTCAACGTCGCCTCCGGCATCACCTTGCCGATGCAGACGTATCTTGATCTCATGCTTGGCCTGTCTTCCGTCAAGGTGCGGGTGGAGGTCGATCCTGCGTTGTTGCGGCCGGTGGACACCGCCACGGTTCGCGTCGATGTCTCCGCCCTGAAGTCGTTGACCGGCTGGCAGCCGCGTATCCCCATGGCCCAGACCGTAGCCGATCTGTTCAACTACTGGCGGTCCCAGGTGGGGAACAAGGCGTTGGCGGAAGGATCATGAATCAGGCCCGAAGTGCTGGCAGAACGTAGGGTCCCTTGGGAATGACGGCCAGGCGGGCGTCGGGTCCGTACTCCGCCAGGCATTGGCTGACCGCCGCTTCGACGCTTTCCACCGGCTCGACGTGGCACTGACGCAGCGTCTCAGCGGGCAGACCATCGCTGTACACCTTCACCTTGGCCTTCTCAAGCACCTTGGCCAGTTCCTCCAATTGCCACTGGTCCATGACGAAGTAATCCTTGCCCAGGATGCGACGCTTGAATTCCCGCAGATCGGGATTGTCCCGGAGAAGCTGCTGAAACTCCGGGCTGCCGATGCCCTCGCTGAGGCTGGCCGCCAGGATAATCGTCCCGCCCCGCTTGACGATGGGCAAAGCCCCGGTCAGGCCCTTGACTGCCTGGTACCAGGTCGTGTCCAGCGGATAGCCAGCGCTGCTGGTAACGACGACGTCCACCGGCTCATCCAGCGTGACCTTGACGCATTGTTCGCAGAAGCGAACCCCCTCCAGCCAGGCCAGTTCCATATGCCCGGCCCCGACCCACGTGATGCGGCGTCGGCCGTCAATGCAGACATTGACGATGAAATCGCAGCCTGCCATCCAGGCAATCCGGGTGTTCTCCTCATGGACCGGGTTGCCATCGAGAATGCCGCAATCGGCCCGCGGGTCTTCCAGAAAGTCCGGTCCGTGCCAGACCTTGACCGTTTCCAGGGCGGCCAGACCGGGACAGATGACCTTGCGACCGCCGGAGTATCCCGCCATGAGGTGCGGTTCAATCAGGCCGGTCGTGATCTTGAGATCCGCTTCGACGTAGCGGCGGTCGATGTACACCGGCACGCCGCGGGGCGTGGTGCCGAGAAAGGCATGCTCTTCGAGGTTTTTTCCTCGGTGGTTCTCGATGCGGTAATTACGGACGATCTCCGCACCGACCATCTCCTCCAGCTCGGCTCCCTCGTTGGGCCGGTGCAGCCCGGTGGCTACCAGAATGAGAATCTTCTGCCGCGGAATCCCGGCTTCTTCCAGCGTTCGCAAGAGCGGCGGGAGGATGATCCGGTTGGGGACGGGCCGGGTGATATCGCAGATCACGACGCAGGCATTCTTGCGGCCCCGGGCCAGTTCTCGAAGCGGCGGAGTGCCGAGCGGGTTGACCAGGGCCTCTTCGACGGCAGCGATGGGATCTTCGAGGGGCGGCACGTCCCGGATGGTCAGCGGGCCGATGGTTCGGTCAGGCAGTTCAACAGACAGGCCGGTTCGACCGTAATCCAGAGTGACACGCATGGCCGTACCGTTCTCCGCATCTCCGCTCGGCGTGGTTGCCCGGGGGCAGACCATCCGCCTGGAGTTCATTTTCCGACGGGAACCCACTTCCGCTCAGCGGCGGACTTCAGGACGGCATCGCAGACCAGCTGCGTTTTCTGGGCGTCAGCGAAATCGGGCATGGCCGGCGTGCCGGTTTCAAGTCCCTTGATGAAGTCGGCCACCTGATGGACGAAGCTGTGTTCGTAACCGATCTGCAAACCGGGCACCCACCAATGCCCCATGTACGGGTGGTCGCCATCGCTGACGTGGATCGACCGCCATCCTCGCAGGGTTCCGGCTTCCTGGTATTCGACGGTGACGCCAGCTGCCTTGGCCGCTTCCTTGAATTTCTGGAGCATTGGATCGCGGTACTCGAAGTATTGCAGCCGATGCAGGTCGTGCAGGTCCCAGAAAATCGAGGCGTGCTCGCCATTGATCTCGAAGGTGTACAGGGCCTTATGGCCCCGAGCGTAGCGGGTAGATTCGAAGGTGGCCAAGGAACCGTTCTCAAAACGGCACAGGAAGGCGCAGGCGTCGTCAATGCCGACTTTTTCCACTTTGCCGGTCAGCGTGTGCTTGCGTTCCTTGACGAAGGTTTCCGTCATGGCGCAGACCTCGCCGATGCCGCCGTTGAGCCACATGGCGGTGTCGATGCAGTGGGCCAACAGGTCGCCGGTGACGCCGCTGCCAGCGGCGTTGACATCGAGTCGCCAAAGTGCCGTCCCGCCCTGGGGCAGATCGGGGCTGATCGTCCAGTCCTGGAGGAACTTGGCACGGTAGTGAAATACCCGGCCGAGGCGGCCCTCGTCGATGATCTTCTTGGCCAGGGTGACGGCGGGGACGCGGCGATAGTTGTACCAGACCATGTTCGGGACTTTGGCCTTGGCGACGGACTCGACCATCTTGCGGCCCTCTTCGCCGTTGCGGGCCAGGGGCTTCTCGCACAGGATCATCTTGCCGTTGGCTGCGGCGGCCAGGGCAATCTCCATGTGGGTGTCGTTGGGCGTGCAGATGTCAATGACGTCGATGTCCTTTCGCTCAACCAGCTTCCGCCAGTCGGTTTCGGTGCTTTCGTAGCCCCATTTGTCAGCGAAGGCCTTGATCTTCTCGGCACTGCGAGCACAAGCGGCCTTGAGTACGGGACGGTAGGCGAGGTCGAAGAAGTGGTTCACCTTGTGGTAGGCGTTGGAATGCGCTCGGCCCATAAACCCGTAGCCGATCATACCGATGTTCAGTGGCTTGGCCATGTCAAACCTTTCCCTCGAGGCACGGTTAAAACTGCCCTACAACCATGTGGCCGTCATGGTAACGCTGCGGCAACCGCTCAGCAAGCATCCGAGCTGCGCCTGGACCTCGGCTCGAGCACCTCTCAATGCTGCTGAATCGTGGAAATCCGTTAGAAGCGGCATGGAATCTTTGTTCCGATCCTAAGTCCTTGCGAATTTGTCAAAATCGGCGATCAGTGTGCTTGACAAGGGGGAAAGGGGCAGTTAGTGTCATGAAGATGACTCAGAAACCGCGATAATTCATCCAAGCTTCGCAACTTTTTCCCGCCAGGCGGGTTGTATGTGTCGGGCGATGAAGGCGAGCCACTTGAGTCGGAACTTGAACACTTCGGAAGAGGCCAGCGGAGACCGGTCTAGCAGGCAACGCATGTTGCATTCCTGTTCATTTCCTTTGTCTGACGAGGGAGGTTTGGGCATGCTCCAGTCGGGAAGTAGGCGAAGACAGGGCTTCACGCTCATCGAGCTGCTGGTCGTCATCGCCATCATTGCCATCTTGATGGCGATCCTGCTGCCGGCGATCCAGAAGGTGCGTGAGGCGGCCAACCGGATGCGCTGCGGCAGCAATCTGCACAACATCGGTATCGCCCTGCACATGTACTACAACGACCACGGCCGTCTGCCGCCTGGTGGCAAGCTCAACTGGCGAAGCAAGACCGACCCGTGGAACCCCGGCATGGACTGGGGGCAAGACCAAGGCACTTGGCATCTGTACCTGCTGCCTTACATGGAACAGGATGCCACCTACCGCCTGTTCGTGCCCTATCTGACGGAGCACACCCCAGTCGGATATTGGAACATCCAGGCGATGCCGACCTTCCGCCAGCTGCCGACCCCGAAGTACCTCCAGTGCCCCAGCGACGACTGGGATTTCACTCGCCCAGCATTCAGCTATGTCGGATCGCTGGGTCCACAGTGTTCGCCAGGCGGCTGCGGTGCGGACCTGTATCAGCTCTATTGCAATGCCAATGGGAACAATCCCGCGGTGGGCGGCTACGGTCCCAGCTCTGACCACGGCAACAGCCCGTGGGGCCAGGACATCCGGGGTTGCTTCAACCGGCTGGGGGCCAAGATTCGTCTGGACGACCTTATCGACGGCACGTCCAACACGATCATGGTGGGCGAATGCCGACCGGCAACGCACGACCACATTTACGCCTGGGACAGCTTTCCGAAGTGGCTGCACTACAACGGCGGTGCCGCACACTGCACGACGCTACCGCCGATCAACCTGAGGATCCAGGACCACGACAACAGTTGCAGTGCTGCTCAGCCGTTCACCAACCGCAACTGGAACGTGTCCTGGGGGTTCCGGTCGCGGCATCCTTCGGGAGCTAATTTCCTGATGGGTGACGGCTCCGTGGTGCATCTGAGCCAGCAGATCGACCACTGGACCTACCAGTACCTCGGCTGCCGCAATGACCAGCGAGGCTTCAGCCTGCCGCAGTAACCTGCTAACCAACTTGCAACAGCCGGGGCTGGCCCGCTCAGAGCCGGTCCCGGCTTTTTGATTGCATTCCCGTGCTGAATCGGATTCATTGAGTCCCAGGGTGGCAATCTCGACTCGCCAACTCGCGGAAACGCGCTGACCTGATGCCAGGGGAGGAATTCGATGACTCGCTGTCGTGTCGCTTTAAGCATGGTCTTCGTTCTCAGCTCGGCCCTGTTGCTCGCCGCGGGGTGCGGTCCACGCGGCGGCGTCGGCGGCAAGCCGGTGCCCTCGGGAGGAACGGTCACGTTGGACGGGCAACCGGTAGAAGGCGTGATCATCACCTTCGTGCCCACCGGCGCTGGCCAACCGGCCTCCGGCGTTTCCGGTCCCGACGGCTCGTTCCGACTGACTACCCGGAACACGGGTGATGGAGCCATCCCGGGAACTTACAAGGTGACGGTTAAGCGTCAGGCCACCGCCGCCGGAGGACCGTCGGAAAGTCCCAAGGACCCCGCCGACATGATCAAGGCCATGGAAAAGATGGCCAAGGGCGGCGCTCCCAAACCGACCGGCCCGGCCATCCATCCCAATTACGAATCCGTGGAAAAAACGCCGTTGACCTGGGAGATCCCCTCCGGCGGCGACAGGAACATCAAGCTGGAACTGAACAAGTCCGGCACCTGATCAGACGCTCGTTGACGAAACGCCGCTCGCTGCGATTCGTGTCAGGCTTCGTTTGGATTGACCGGACGGACAATAGGCCTGGCTCGACTCATCGGCGAGCGGCGTAATTTGCTTGCACCTGCCGATAACGCCGCAATTCCCGCTGCCAGACTTTGAAGGTCAGGTAGAGCAACGGGATCAACAGCACCACATCGATGATGTAGCCGACGAGGATTGGACCGAGCACGCCGTTGTGGAAACCCGCCAAGGTGCTCCAGGCGATGTAAACGAGGGGCAGAAGCACAACCAGCCTGGTGAGCCAGGGGATGCTGTAGAACGGGTCACGCATCATCTTCCACATCAGTCGCAGGTCCTGCCAGATTTCCCCCAGGGCCGTCGCCGCCTCCATCTGGCCAAATATCGTCCAACCCGCCTTTGCAGAATCGTCCCCGGTTGAGGTCGCACTGGAGTTCGGCACGACGGTGGCCGTCGGAGGCCCGTCGGCAATTTGCGTCTTTTTCTTAAAGCGTTCCACCAAGCGCTCGTAGAGCCGATCTTCCATGCCCTGAAGATCGCACAACGCTGCTACGATATCTTCGAGACGTTGCAGGCGCTGCTCCAGAACCTCCAGGGACGCTTCGCTCTCGGCGACGGGATTAGGTTCAGGCGGAGCGACGTTGTCGGGCATCGGTTTCTCCGTCAGGCTAAAGCCTTTTCCTTAATCATATCCGGTCATTATCGGCCCCAAGGACTGAAGTCCATATTCTCCCTATTACATTTTCGTTGCTTAAACTGTTGGATTTCTACCCGAATTTCCCCGGCTTCACCCAGATTGTCGGAATGGCCCAAGTCCGAGGTCCGGGCCGGGTTGGCCTTTGCGGAACGAAGACCTTCTGCGATACTCAGCGGGCAGCTTTCCTTGTCGGCCTTGCATCCGCCAGTCTCGCATCCGGAGGAAGGGAAGCTAGAGTCAGGATGGAGTCCGGGACATGGCACGAAACGAAGCGGCAGGCCAAGCCGATGCCTCAGCTACGAAGGGAGACGGTGCCAATGCCCCTTCAAAGCGCGCGGAGCACTCGCCATGCCCCCGGGTCCACAGGCCTTGGCTGTATGACGGGGTCCGCCTCGCAATTCTCGCCTTGGTCTGCCTATTCGCCGCGGAAACCCTCCGGGTGCTGTTTGGGGATAACCTGCATCCGGTTGTCTCCGAGGCGGTGTACCGCAGTGCTCAGTTGGACGAAGGGGATTTGGAGCGAGTCGTCCAGCAGCACAACATTCGCAGTGTCTTAAACCTGCGTGGAAGCTGTCCTGGCTTCGCCTGGTACGAAAACGAAACGCGGATACTGAAACGGCTCGGCGTCCAGCAATACGACGTCGCCCTCTCCAGCGGGATGGTTCCCGGCACCGAGCAATTGCGAGAGCTGCTGGACATCCTCGACACCGCCCAGCGCCCTTTGCTGATCCATTGTCGCCGCGGCTCGGACCGCACGGGCCTGGTTGCCGCCATGTGTCTGCTGGTGGAGGCAGATCACACCCTGGCAGACGCTCACGGGCAACTGTCCTTGCGTTATGGGCATATTCCCTGGGGAGCGACGGGGCGTCTCCGATGGGTGCTGGACTGGTACGAGGAATGGTTGGTGGAAAACGGCTTGGAACACAGTCCGGATGTTTTTCGCACCTGGGTTTGCGAATACTATCGTCCCGGACCCTACTGGGCCGAAATCGAGCCTTTGGAAGTGCCCAGACGCTTGCCCCAGGGCCGTCCGGTGGCCGCTCGATTTCGCGTCCACAATCGCAGCCGATTTCCGTGGCGGTTTCGGCAGGCCGCGGGCTATGGCTTTCACCTGCGGTATCTGCTGCGGACTCCGGATCGCAAGTCTGCTTTTACAGGTGGAGCTGGCTTCTTCGAGGAGACGCTGAATCCGGGACAAAGCCTCGATCTGACGTTGAGCCTTCCGGCAGTTCATAAACCGGGGAAATACGAACTTCTCGTGGACATGGCCGAGGAAAACGTGACCTGGTTTTTCCTGCTCGGTTCGCCGCCCTTCCATACGGAGGTGACGGTTGAGCGTGAATGAGTCGGGATGCACAGAAGCCACCGCAACACCCCGGCGAAAGTGGCTCGGACTGGTTGCCCGTCTGGTCATCGGCCTCGGCATTCTGGCCTGGCTGATCCATCGCACGGACTGGGAGCCGCTGGCGCTGATTGTCGGAGGCGCTCGTCTGGACCTGTGTCTGGCCGCTCTGGGGCTGTATTGCCTCGCCCAGGTGATCAGCAGTTATCGATGGAAACTCCTGGCCCAGGCGGTCGGGTTCACCACGCCCTTGCACCGTCTGATCGCCCTGTATTTCGTGGGCATGTTCTTCAATCTCTTCCTGCCCACCTCGATGGGCGGCGATGTGGTGCGGGCCTGGCTGCTGGCCGGGAAACCGGGCCGACGCTGGCCAGCCATCCTCAGCGTCTTCAGCGAGCGCTTCGCGGGACTGATGATGCTGCTGCTTCTGGCCTGTCTCGCTTCCCTGGTCAATGTTCGCGTGCTGCCGTGGTGGTCGCTTCTTCTGGTCTGGGGAGCAACTGCCGGGGGCTTCCTCTTCGTGCTCCTTTTGCCCCTGCTGGGCCGACGTTTTCAGCGCTTCCGTGAAATGACCCATGCTCTGAGCCTGTATCGCAGTCAGCATCGCACGCTAGCCGTGGTTTCGGGCTTATCTTTGCTTGTCCAGATTGCAGGTATCTTGCAGGTGTGGATTCTCAGCCAAGCCTTGGGACTGGACGCTCCGTGGACCACCCTGGCCGTCGTCGTGCCGCTGGTGACGCTGCTGACCATGTTGCCAATAAGCGTTAACGGCGTCGGTGTTCGTGAGGCGTTTCTGATGTTGTTGCTGGCTCCAGTCGGCGTCTCAGAGGCTCAGGCCGTGGCGCTTGGCCTCTTGTGGCTGGCCATGCTCGCCACCGCGAGCCTGCTGGGGGGAATCGTTTTCGTCGTGGGAGGTTTCACGCAACTGTACAGGGAGGAACAGCGTGGACCTGTCTGTGGTCATTCCGATCAAGGACGAACGGGACAATCTGCGTCCGCTGCATGAACAACTGCTCCGCGCCCTGGAACCGCTCGGGCTGGAGTTCGAAATCATCCTGGTGGACGACGGCAGCAGCGACGGCTCCGCCGAGGTCATGGCCGAACTGGCCGCCGCCGATCCCCGCGTCAAGGTCGTGCAGCTTCGCCGCAACTACGGCCAGACCCCGGCTCTGCGGGCTGGGATCGACTGCTCTTCCGGCGACGTGATCGTAACCCTGGACGGCGATTTGCAGAACGATCCCGCCGACATTCCCGAACTGCTCGCCCGGCTCCGTGAAGGGTACGATGTGGTCCTCGGTTGGCGAAAGGACCGCAAGGACGCCCTGTGGCACCGCAAGATTCCCAGCTGGATCGCTAACGCTCTCATTCGCTGGGTGACAAAGGTGCCTTCTCAAGACATGGGCTGCACCTTGCGGGCCTTGCGGCGTCAGGCGGCCGAGGAGCTTTCGCTCTACGGCGAGATGCACCGCTTCATCCCCGTGCTGGTTCACAACAGCGGCCATCGCATCACGCAGATTCCGGTGCGGCATCATCCCCGCCGGTTCGGCAAGACGAAGTACAATTTGTCCAGGACTATCCGCGTACTGTTGGACCTCATCACCGTCAAGTTTCTCGATGCCTATCTGACCCGGCCGATGCACGTCTTCGGCACCGGTGGGCTGCTGTGCATCGCGGCCGGCTTTCTGACGCTGTTCGTCGTCATCCTCGGGAAGCTGCTGTGGTCGGAAGACATGACCGGCAATCCGCTCTTGCTTTTGAGCGTGATGCTGACGGTCATCGGCGCGCAATTCATCTCGATGGGACTGCTTGGCGAAATGATCGCCCGGACCTATTTCGAGAGCCAGGGCAAGACTGCCTACATGATCCGCCGCACAATCAACCTCGATCACCCGACGCGATCCAAGCAACGGGCCGCCTAGGTGGGGTAGCCTTCGGAATCTTCGGCGATCTCCTCCGGCATCAGAGGCGACGCCTGGGACGGCATCGGTTTGAGCGGAACCGGTTCACCGCCCCGTTGCAGGTAGAGTTCATAGAGCTGGAAGAAAAGGTGATACTGAGCGATCAGGATCAGAACCGCCGCAGGAATGATCCCGACGCAGCACAGCATCAGGCCGACAGCCATGACAGCCAACCCGGTGAAGAGGATAAACACCAGCGACAGCAGAACTTCTCCGCCGACCAGCCGCAGGAAACTCAGGAGGTAACCAGGGGAGAAACCTACCTTAAAGTCCTGTTGCAACCCGCAGCGTACGACAACCGGGTAGCGGAGGATTATCATGAGGATCACCAACGCCAGGACCACCACAACGACAGTGATGGTCACCCCGATCGCCAATTCCGCGGAAACAACCCCTTGGTCCTGGAGAACCCAAACGAAAATCACTCCGAGGTAACCCAGAAGATAGGGGATGGTGAAAAGCATGCTAAGTACGAAATCGGCCAGGAACGGCCAGATGCCCCGGAGAAGATACTCAAGGAACTGATTGAAATCGAAGTCCGGGACTTCCTCGTCCGATCCCCGTCGGTGCATACGTTCGATCATCTGGAACATGTAGCCGCTCAGGGTGATTTGTCCAATTACCGGAATCACTAAGCAGAGGGACAACAGCAGGAGATTCCGCGCCCAGTTCGGTGACTGGAAAAAGAAAGAATAGGCTCTCAAGTAGCGCATGCATGGTCTCCTGGCGGCATCGGTGTACGGAATGGGCCCAAGACGTATGCCGCGAATTATACTGTCCTCCCTCCTTTGGTTCGTCTCGCAAGTTCGTTCATTTTCTCCAAAGCACGTTTGGGCTTGTTCGATACCGGCATCTCGGCTATACGCTGGGGCCGAGCGTAGCCAGGGATCGGCGAGGACTCAGCATGGCATTGCTCGAAGTGCGGGGACTGGTCAAGATCTACGGTCGTCGCAAGGTCGTTAATGGCGTCAGCTTCGAGGTCAACGCGGGGGAAGTGGTCGGGTTGCTTGGGCCTAATGGTGCGGGCAAGACGACCAGCTTCCGCATGACGACCGGCATGGTGACGCCCAACGCTGGCAGGGTCTTCTTCAACGGCAAGGATGTGACCCACTGGCCAATGTACCGCCGGGCACGCCTCGGCATGGGGTATCTCTCGCAAGAGAGCAGCATCTTTCGCCGCTTGACCGTCGAGGAGAACATCCTGGCGATTCTCGAAGCGATGCCGGCGTCGCGGAGCCTGGGACGACGACTCACCGCCAAAGAACGACGGGAACGGACTGACCAGGCGTTGGAGGAGTTCGGGCTGACCCGCGTTCGTAAAAGCATTGCGTCGCTGTTGTCCGGCGGCGAAAAAAGGCGGTTGGAGATCGCCCGTTGTCTGGTCTGCGAACCGCTGCTCATTTTGCTCGATGAGCCGTTCACCGGCATCGACCCGATCACGATCAACGAAATCCAGGGCATTGTGCGTCGGTTGCGGGCTAATGGCATCGGTCTGCTGCTGACGGATCACAACGTCCGCGAAGCCCTGAAGATCACCGACCGCAGCTACGTCATCACCGATGGCGTGGTCGAGGCCCACGGTACGCCGGAGGAGATCGTTCGCAATCCGCTCGTAATCGCTCGCTACCTGGGCCGAGAGTTTGCCGAGGAAACCTTGGCACGTCAGGCCAGCTTGTCCTTCACGCCATCCCGCTCCGAGATGCTCACCCATCTGGCCGTTTCAGCCGCCACGCCGCAATCGCTCTCGGAACCGGAACGACTCCGGGCATTGATTGAGCAACTGGCCGAGTCTCACCGCGAACAGGCCATGCGGGAGCTGGAGGCCTGCGGAGTCTCGGCGGTGCCGATCCTTGTCGAGGCTCTGGAGCGGCGAAATGTCGAAGTCCGCCGGGCCGCTTACGAAGTGCTGCGGCGTGTTGTGCCGGGTGTCGCTCCGTTCGATCCTTACGCCCCTGAAGCTCAGCGGCTCGTGCAGATCGCTCAGATTCGGGAAGGCTGGCTTCGCCGCGCCGGCTGACCGCCGAGAACTCTTCCGAACCTGCCCACCTTGTTGCCTCAGTCCGACCAGAGCAGGGGGGCCAGGGGAATCGTAACTCGGCGGCTTTCGGGCCGATCCGGGAACAGTTCGAGCCATGCAAATTCATCGTTGAGCCGAAGTGACTCGGACGTGATTCTTCGAAGCAAAGAGGGATCCGCTAGCCAGTCCTTGAGATCCAAGGAGCGGCGAAAGGAGTGCCGTTGACCCGGATAGGCCGTCAGTTCCACCACCGAGCCTTTGAGCCGAAACGATAACCAACCATTGACGATCATGAAGGACACCCAGTCGGCCTCAATACGTTGCCGCTCCCGCTGGCATGCCTCGCGCAGCGCTTTCAGTACCTTGGCGGGTATCCCCGGTTCTGGTTGGAACACACGCTTTCCCCTGTCTTCCAGCCAGACTTTGTACCCCAGGTGCAAATGCTGGCGATCCACGATTTGAAGATGCATCCGAGGCTCTTCGCGGGAATACCAGCCCCAGTGGTATCCCGGAGGCACATCACGCAGGATGACGGGCATGGCATCGGCTTCGCATGTCGAAGAGGATCGAGCCATCTTCCTATCCCGCGTGACCATGATTTCCGATTTGCAGGCAAGCCGGAAGGTCTTGGGACCGCCTCGCAGACCGGCGGGCATCAACCCGAAACGCGGTCGATCCAGGCTGCCACTTCCTCATTGAGTTTGATAAGTTCCTCGGCCAGGCGCGCGATGGCGTCGATCTGCTCCTGAACGTCTTCGCCATTGGACGTGCCGAGTTGATCGCGCAGCGCCGCCAACCTCTGGAGGTGCTCCTGATTGGTCTTGAACAGCCGGTAGCCGGTGAAGAAGTCATCCGCACCCACCAGCGTCTTGAAGTGATTGCGGACGGTCTCGAGTCCCTTCTCCAAGGCCTCGCCCTCGACTTTGCCCCATTCCTCGAAAATGAATCGGCGAGCCTGGGCGTGCTGCGGGTTCTTGATCTGCCAGGCCCGGCGAATCTTTTCCAGCCGTTCCTTGACCTCGGGCTGGTTGTCGTCGAGCTTGAGGGACTCCTCGTAGGCAGCGATGGCGGCGGGAGCATCGAAGGCGCGATCGGCCAAGCGGGCCCGTTTGAGGGCGACCTTGGCCGGGGTCGGGTTCTCGACCTCCTCGGCGAATTCTGCAAACGCTTTCGATTTGGCCCGCAAAGCGGCCAGCGCTTTTTGCCCGCGAGCCATAGCGGCATCGAGAATCTGTTGCGGCGCGCCCCGACCGGCATCGCGGACTTCTTCCAGTTCTCGAGCCAGTTGCTCAATGTCGATCTGATGTCGAGCCGCGATCTCCTTGGCCTTGGCCGCCGCTGCCTGTTCGCCGCTTTTGGCAATGATTTCCCGCACCTGGGCCGCTTCATTGTCCATGTTCAGGTCGAACTCCCGTACTTGCCGATTCCATTGGCGATTGCGGTATTCGAGCCGGGCCAGAGCGTCGGCTTCCTGACTCCCGGACAGCGGATACTCGATCACGCCGTCGCTCAGAAGCGGGAACGGCACCTCGGCCCGATCCACGCCGGCGATGCTAAGCCGGACGAAGACCACGTTCTTGTAGGTGTCCTTGGTGCGGACCCGGCCGCGGGCATCGGTGGTCAGTTCCTCGGATTGCAGGGCCTCGAAACCCGAAGGAAAGACCTTGACGCCACAGCCGGCGAGAGGTTCGCGGGTGACGGCATCCACGACCCGCAATTGCAAAGGAGCACGGGTCGTGCCCAGTTTCAAGGCCCGATAACCGAGCAGCTGGCGATCCGGCTTCGTCTTGATCGGATCGCGGTAGCGGCTGAACAGCCGGGTCGTGCATTCGCCCTGTCGCACGTCGGAGACGACCAGGTAGGCGTCGGGAACGGGGATGCCTTGTGGTTTGCCTTCCGGTCCCAAGCGGATTTCGGACAGGGCGAAGACCTCGCCAGTGCGGACGGCCACGGACTCCGGGTCGTTCAATCCGGTGCCCTTGAGCAGCAGTTGCACGGTGCGGATATCCACCCGGCCGACCTGGCCGACCATGCCGAAGTCCTGGGCCACCGTCAGCGCCACCAGACGAGCGACCCACTGGCGATCCGGCGTATGGGCTTTTCGCAGCGGACTGATGAGCGCCGTCGAACCGTCCACCTGGCGGGCCTGCACCGTGTACTGGCCTTCCTCATAACCGACTCGGACGAAATGGACCTTGGTGTCGTCGATGTTGTATTTCCGGTTGTCCAAGGTGCTCCAGCCGCGCTGAAGGATGTCCTGCATGAGCGGATGGTCCGGCTCAGCTTCGACCTTGCACAAGTCGCCGAGGTCACGCTGAAGCGCGTCACGAACTTCATCCCGGACCCGGGCGGCGAATACCGGCGTCAGCAGGGGATGCGTGTCCACGTGGATCACCAGGGTCAGGCGGTAAGGCGATTTGCTCCATTCCTGAACAGCCGAGGCGAAGGCGGATGCCGGTCCTGAAGGCGGCTGCTGACATAGTCCTGTCACGGGCAAGGAAGCGACGCCGAGAACCAAAACCACGGGCCAGAAGCGTTTCATGATCGTTCCTTCAGCGGCGAAGCTGTTCCAGATCGGCGAAGAATCCGGGATACGTCTTGGCGACGCACTTCGGATCGCGGACCGCCATGCCGGGGACCCGCAAACCCAGAAGGGCCAGGCTCATCGCCATGCGGTGGTCATTGTAAGTCTCGAAGACCGCAGGACGCAAGGGAGCAGGATGAACGGTCAGGCCGTCTTCCCGCTCCTCGACGCCGACGCCCGCCCGTCGCAACTCCGCAGCCAAGGCAGCCAGGCGGTCGGTTTCCTTGAGCCGGATGTGGGCGACGTTGCGAATGGTGGTTGGTCCTTCAGCGAAGCAGGCGACGACAGCCAGGGTCATGACGGTGTCGCTGATCGCGTTCATGTCGGCGTCGATGCCCCGCAGCGCTCCGCCGATCACCGTGATGCCCTCGGCCCCTCGCCGTACCGTGCAGCCCATCGCTTCCAGCAGATCAACGAAATGCACATCTCCCTGCAACCCGTCGTAAGGCAGCCCCGTGACGGTGACACTGCCGCCGGTGATCGCTGCCGCGGCGAAGAAGTAGCTGGCTGCCGAGGCGTCCGGCTCGATGGAATACTCCGCCGGGGCAGGATCGGTTGGCGGATGAAGAACGAACACGGGACCGGGAAGTTCTCTCACTTCCCGCACGCCGAATTGCCGCAGCATCGTCAAGGTCATTTGAACATAGGGCTGGGACACGAGCGGGCCGACGATCTCGATGCGGATCGTCCGCTGAGCCAGTGGCGCGGCCATGAGCAGTCCGCTCAGAAACTGGCTGCTGGTGTCGCCCCGCAGTCGCACCGTGCCCCCGCTCATTCCGTTCGCCTCGACGATCACCGGCGGGCAACCGTCGCCTCGCTCCGACCAGGCTCGCACCCCAAGTTGCTGAAGTGCGTCGAGTAGGTCCCTCATGGGCCGTTGCCGCATCCGCTCCACACCGTCGAGCCGATACCGTCCACGCCCCAGGGCGACCATCGCCGTCAGGAACCGCATCGTGGTCCCGGAGTTGGCACAGAACAAGTCGGCTTTCCGGACGGGAATTACCTCGGAACCAAGTGGACGGCTGACGCGGATTTGGCGGTTCTGCCAGTCCGGTTCGATGGCGAAGCCGAGCCGCCGCAATGCCTCGGCCATGACTTCGGTATCTTCGCTTTGCAAAGCACCATGCAGAAGACATTCGGACTTGGCGTACAGAGCGGCGAGAACCATCGCCCGGTTCGTGATGCTCTTGGAGCCGGGCACGCGGACCACGGCATTTGGGGGTCGGTCGAGCGGTTGAATCGGCAATGGATCGGCAAGATTCATGGCGATTGTTCCTCCGGAGGCGAGGGCGGCTGGTGGGTCGGACCATAGTGCGGATACTCGACGCGAACGAGGAACAATCCTTGCGGTGGTGCGGTTGGCCCGGCTTGTCGGCGGTCCCGAGCGGCCAGAATGTCAGCCATTTTTTCCACTGGCCAGTAGCCGCGACCGATGTTCACCAGCGTACCAGCGATACTGCGGACCATGTTGTAAAGAAACCCGTCGGCTTCGACGTCGATCCAAAGCAGGTCTCCGAGTCGGCACACGCTCAGCCGGGTGATGGTGCGGATGCTCGATTGCCGATTCGGCCATTCCGTCTCAAAGCTGTGGAAATCATGGGTGCCGACAAGCACCGACGCCGCTTGCCGCATGGCCCGATCGTCAAGCTTGCCGTAGGGGATGTGCCAGCAGTAACGGCGGAGAAACAGGTCGGGTACCTTGCCGTCGTGCAGGACATAGCGATACAGCTTGCGGAGGGCATGACGGCAAGCGTCGAACCCCAAATCGGCCTCTTCGACGTGTCGCACAACCACGTCGGGAGGCAGATGAGCGTTCAAGGCCCGCAGCACGACCGAGGCCGGATGCCGGGTTTCGGTGCGGATATTGACCACTTGACCCAGAGCATGGACGCCGGCGTCGGTGCGTCCCGCGGCGTTGGCGAAGACCTTTTCGCCGGTCAACTCGCGAAAAGCGGTTTCCAGCGTTTCCTGCACAGTCCGCTGCTGAGGCTGTGTCTGCCAGCCGTGGAAGTCGGTGCCGTCGTAGCTGACGACGAGTTTCAGGTTCCGCATGAGTCAGCGGGCCGGGGCCAGTTTTCGACCGACGCGGCCTCGGGCCAGAAGCACCTCGGCAATCTGCACGGCGTTCGTGGCCGCTCCTTTTCGCAGGTTGTCGGCCACCACCCAGAGGTTGAGTCCATGCGGCACGGTCGGATCTTTACGGATGCGGCCGACAAAGGTTTCGTCCCGTCCCTCGGCGTGAATCGGCAACGGCACGACCCCCGCAGCGTAATCGTCCAGCACGATCACGCCGGGAGCACGCCGCAGGGCTTCCCGCGCCTGTTCGACCGTGATCGGGTTGTGGAACTCGACATTGACCGCCTCCGAGTGTCCCGTCCGCACCGGCACCCGAGCCGTCGTCGGACTGACGAGAATGCTCTCGTCGCCGAGAATCTTCCGCGTCTCGCGGATCATTTTCCATTCTTCCTCGGAATAGCCGTCCTCGCCGAGTTTCCAGTCGTGCGGCAGCACGTTGCCGGCGAGCCGGTCCCGATGGGCTTTGACCGGTGGCAGCGGCTCGCCGCGGCCTAAGGCGACAATCTGGGCGTCCAGTTCGCACAAACCCGTTGCCCCTTTGCCGGACGATGCCTGGTAGGTACAGACGACGATTCGCTTGATTCGAGCCAAGTCGTGCAGCGGCTTGAGGGCAACAACCATCTGGATTGTCGAGCAATTGGGATTGGCGACGATCCCCTTGGGAATGCGGTCCAGGGCGTGGGGATTGACTTCGGGAACGACCAGCGGCACATCGGGATCCATTCTCCAGGCGCTGGAGTTGTCCACCACAATGGCCCCGGCCCGAGCAGCGATGGGACTCCACTCACGACTGACGGCGGCCGGAGTGCTGGACAGCACCAAGTCCACCCCTTCAAAGGCCTCGGGCCGAAGCGGCTCGACCTCATGGGTTCGTCCGGCGAACTCGATCAGCTTGCCGGCGCTGCGTTCGGAGGCGAGGAACTTGATAGAGCGGAACGGTACCCGGCGTTCCAAAAGAAGCTGCCGCATGACACAGCCGACGGCACCCGTCGCGCCGACGATGGCAATGCTTGGTTGCACGGTCACATTCTCCCTTCCGTCCTGGCCAGTCCTTCTTTGGGGAGAGAAGTCCCAGCCCCTCTGTCTCGTCTCCCGTTCATCATAGCGGACGGCCCATCGAGGTGCGATTCAGTCGGAGGCGGGAGCCTGACCGGCCGTTGTCCCGGAGATCGCGGAAGTCAATCCGCCCAGCGTAAACGACGCCTGATCGGCGTTTTGCTTGAGGTTTTCCAGCCAGGCCTTGAGCTCACTGGTGATTTCGCCTTTTCGCTTTCGGGTGACGGGACCGTGGACCCTGCTGGCGACCTCGCGGATTTGCGGAACCGTAAGTTTGTCCAGCTCCGTCTTGATTGAATGGATTTCCGAGTAACTCACGTTCTTGATGTTGTCCTTGCAGTGCTGGATGCGCTCCGCCAGAGCAGCCACCTGTTCGGGACCAGGTTTTTTCGAGCGGCCAGCCGAGGTCCGACCGCCTCGTGAAGCAGATTTCTGTCCCGTTTTCGCTTCCGTGACAAATCGGCTGAAAGTTTGCACGGATTCGTCGCCGAACTGACGCAGGCAGTGGCTCAGTTCCCGGAGATCGTTCAAGGGCGTCTTCTGGAGATGCTTATCCAGAAACGAAGCCAGGCCGTCGAGCAGATCGGCCATTTCAGCCAGCTTCATGGCGGATTCTCCCTTCGACCTCGTCAACCAGATCAAGGAACCAGTGCCTGGTTTCCTCGTCGAGGACGCTCGGTCGGCGCAGCGCGGCGGAACGGGCTATCGCCGGGCTGTCAGGAATCATGGCATCCAGCAGTACGGCGCTACCGATGTCGGGCATATTCAGCTTCTCCTGCAAACTCGGCAGCCGCATAGCATCCTCCTTGACCAGCTTGCCTTTTCGCAAGGAGCATTTCATCAATACCACACCGATCAGTTCACAATCCAGGTAATCCTTTAATTCCTTGATCCAGGTTAATGTTCGGCCAACGGCCGCCACGTCCAATTGGTCCAGCGAAGTGGGGAGCAGGATGACATCGGAACAGGTCAGGGCATTAATGCAGGCTGTAGTCATGCGCGGCGGGCAGTCGAACAAGACGTAATCGTAGCGATTGGTTACGGATTCGTCGTGAAGCAACTTGCGCAACTGGAAGCGGACATCCTGCTGACGATGGACAAAGAAGCGTGCCTGGAGCGAATATTCGACCAACTCCAATCCCTCGTCCGTGGGTATCAGATCCACCTTGCTCGTTCCAGGAACCGGCACGGCTAATTGATGGACCAATTTAGCCTCAGCATCCGGCAATAATAGTTTTTTGGACGTTGCGTGGTTGGACCGGACCACAGCCAGTTTTTCGGGGTCGCCGACATAACTGCTGAGCGTCCCTTGAAAGTCCAGGTCGATCATCAGAACGTAGCGGCCTTTCAGACCCAGGCCCAGCCCAAGATTACCAGTTAAAGTGGACTTACCCACGCCCCCTTTAAGATTGCATACAGAAATGAATCTCGTATGGCGTTTGCTTCGGCTGACAAAATTGGGGATGGGAGCTTCAACTTTAAGTCGCCAGACGTGGTCATCAACTTTGTCGAGTGCCTCGAATCGTTCCTGCAACTCCTTCTTTTCGCGGATCGCAGCATCCCGCTGTTT
>JANWWR010000036.1 GCA_025055835.1 Gemmatales bacterium
AGCCGTGTTCGGAATACCGCACTTTGCCATGAGAGACAGTTCGACAAGCGAAAAGCATACACGTCCGAACCTCTCCGGTTTATCCTGGTGAGAGCATCGAACCTTTACCGCTGGAGCCAGAGAGACCAGTGCTCCTGCGGGCGGGCCGGGATCGTGTCGGGTCCGATGGGAACGACATCGCCTTCGTAGCTGATGAGTCGCAGGGCGAACCCGGTGCGTTCGATCTCGTGCAGGAAACCGACGGCCTGCGGCGGGTCGCGTTGCAGGTGCAGCTCCAGGACGACGGCCGCGTGCGGGAACCGCTTCAGGGTTTGCTGCATACCCTCCCAGACCCGGGCCTCCGCGCCCTCGGCGTCAATCTTCACCAGGTCGAGGCGCGGCCCGGAAGCGCACAGATTTGACAGATCCGTTGTCGGCATCAAGGGAGACGACCTCGTCGAAGGGCGAATGCAATGTCTAGAAGGACCTAAGTTTTTATCTGCGGAGGAACGCCGCAGGGAGTCCTTCTCCACTTTCTGTCGGCGGCGTTGCGTCAGGAGCTTGCCGGAGCGGCGGGCCATGACGCGCTGGGCCTCGTTGAAATTGGCCTAAAAGGTCCAGCCGCTCCGTTGGGGAACGATCGTCAGTGAGCGAAGTCCTGGTGGGAGGCGCTGCTGCTGACCGAGGGCCTAACGACGAAGTAGAGCACGGGGAGGACAAAAAGCGTCAGGATCAAGGCACTGAACAGCCCCCAGACGATCACGGTGGCCAGAGGCCGTTGCACGTCGGAGCCAAGACCGGTGGCGAGCGAGGCCGGCAGCAGGCCGAAGATCGCGACGATGGCGGTCATGAGAATGGGCCGAAGGCGTTGCTGGGCGCCGGCAAGAATGGCTTGCTTGAGGTCCAGCCCGGCCTCGCGAAGGACGTTGATCCCGCGGACCATCAGCACGCCATCCATGATGGCGATCCCGAACAACGCGCAAAAGCCGACGCCGGTGGAGACGTTGATGTGCATATCGCGGACGTAAAGAGCGATCAACGCTCCGATGCAGGCGAAAGGGATTCCCGCGACGACGATCAAGGCGGAAGAGAGGGAGCGGAAGGTTATTACCAACAGAATGAGGATAAGCAAAGCGGTCACGGGGATCAGGAAAGCGAAGTGGGTGCGGGCGCGGTCCAGGTTTTCGAACATCCCCAGCCAGGAGACTCGATAACCTGGCGGCATGGTCGGGCGGATGGTTGCTTCGAATAGACGCTGGGCTTCGCTCACAAAGCCGCCTTGGTCCCGGCCGACGATGTCGCAACGCACCGTGATCCGTCGGCGGTTGTTCTCCCGGGCGATGATCGTTTGCCCATCCACCAGTTCGATGCGGGCCACCTGGTGCAGAGGAACGGGCTGACCGTCCGTGGTGTGGACGGGTATCCGGCCGATGGCCAAGGGCGAGTTCACCACCTCACGATCAACTTTTACGGCGATGTCGAAGCGCCGCTCCCCTTCGTACACCGTGCCGACCGACATGCCCCCTAACGCCACGTTGATCAACTCGGTCACGTCCTCGATGTTCACATTGTGACGGGCGCACAGCTGGCGATCCGGGGTGATGATCAGTTGCGGCTGAGGTCCTTCCTGCTCAATGTTGACGTCCTGAGCGCCGGGAATTGCGCGGATGAGGTCCACGGTTCGCCGGGCCAGGTCGAGAAGCACGTCGGGATCCGCACCGGAAAACTCGACGGCAAGATTGGCGGAGGTTCCGTTGGTATCCTCGGTGACGCTGTCAATGATCGGCTGGGTGAAGTTGAATCGGGTGGTGGGAAACTCCTCGCGGAGCCGCCTGCCGATGGCAGCAACGAGTTCGTGCTTGGTGCGAAACTGCGTCCACTGCTTCATGGGCCGAGGCCCAATCATAATCTCCAAGCGGCTGGGGGGAAAGGGATCCGTGCCGGAGTCATTCCGCCCAGCCTGAACCGAGATGAAGCGGACGTCCGGAAATTCCAGGACAACTTCGCGAATCCTCCGGCCGTAGGCGCTGGATTGCCGCAACGATGTTCCTTCCGGGAAATTCGCTCGGACCCAGATCACGCCCTCGTCCATGTACGGCAAAAACTCGATGCCAAGCCTGGGAATCAGGAATTTGACGACGGCCGCGATGACGCAGATGACGATGGCAAGGACAAGCCAGCGTCCCGCCAGTAAGCCGCGCAACATCCAACCGTAAACTGGCCGGGCTAAAGACAACAGCGGGTTCTCCCATTCCAGGTATCCCCGGCGGAAGATGATGCTGGCCAGCACCGGCACGACAAAGAGGGCGAACAACAGCGAACCGAACAGGGCAAAGACCATCGTCAACGCCATCGGGCGGAAGAGCAATCCCTCGATGCTCGTCAGAGACAGCAAGGGCAGGTATGCGACCATGATGATGAGGACGGAGAAGAAGACCGGCCGCTCAATCTCCCGAGCAGCGGCCAGAATCAGTTGCGGTATCGGTCGGGGATCCCCCTTTTGACGGGCTTCTCCCAGCCGGCGGGCGATGTGCTCGGCCATGATGACTGCTCCATCCACAATGATGCCGAAGTCGATCGCCCCCACCGACAACAGCCCGATCGGGATGTCGGTGATGTACATCAAGATGAGTGCGAACAACAGCGAGAAGGGAATCGTCAGTGCGACCAAGGCGGCCATGGAGGGCCGGCCGAGGAACAACAACAACACCAGCACCACCAGGGTGATGCCGAGAAGAACACTGTGGGAAACGGTATGCAACGTGGCATCGACGAGGTACTGCCGATCATAGAAGGGGGCGACGCGCACGCCCGGCGGCAAGACGTCGGAATTGAGTTCCTCCACCGCCGCATTCACCTCAGCCAGCACCCGCGAGGGGTTTTCCCCCTTCCGCAGGAGGACGATTCCTTCCACGCCTTCATCGTGATAGTCCTTGCTGAAAATGCCGGAGGGTGTCAGATTGTCGAGATCGACGGCCGCCACGTCGCGGAGATAGACCGGCGTGCCGCCCACGGACTTGACGTAAGTGTTCTCAATGTCGCGCAGCGATTGGATGGAACCACTGCCGCGGATGACAAAGGACATACTGCCGCGGGGCAGCACGCTTCCGCCGGCGGAAGCGTTGTTTGACTGGATCGCTTGGATGATGTCCTTCAAAGAGAGCCCGAAACGGTCAAGGTCGGCAGGGCGGAAGGTGACGGTGAACTGTTTTTCGAGTCCGCCGAAATTGGAGACCTCGGCCACACCGGGGACCCGCAGCAGCCGGGGGATGACCACCCAATCGTTGAGTTCACGCAATTCCATGAGATTGTGCGTGCCGTCCGAGAGGAGTTCATAGCGAAAGACCTCGCCATAGGCGGTGGCCAGCGGTCCAAGCTCAGCCGCGGCCCCTTCCGGCAACTCGACGGCAGCAAGATTCTCCTGCACGCGAGCCCGTGCCCAGTAATTCTCCGTACCTTCCGCGAAGATCAGCTGCACCACCGATAAGCCAAAGATCGTCCGCGAGCGGATGACCTCGACCTTCGGCACCGTGCGCATGGCGATCTCGATGGGGATGGTGACTTGCCGCTCGACTTCTTCCGGGGCCCGTCCCGGGTAAACGGTGATGACTTGCACCATCTGGGCCGAGATGTCTGGATAGGCGTCGATGGGCTGCTCACGGAAAGAGTAGATTCCGGCTGCGCCGATGAATGCGACGAGGATCAACACCAGCCAGCGCAGCCGAAGGGCCGATTCGATAAGCCAGGCGATCATCGCGGGCCCTCCGACACTTGCAAGGCCCGCACCGCCAGCGGCTTGAGGAGAATGGCCCCGCGGCCAATGATCTGTTCATTCGCCCTCAGGCCGTCGAGAATCTGCACTTCGTTCCGATAGGGATCACCGACCTGTACCTCCGCCACGCGCCAGACGTTTTCGCCGTCGGCCACCAAGACGTAATCCGCCCGTCCGATGTGCAGCAGGGCGTCCGCGGGAACCAACAGGGCCTCACGCGGATCCGTGCCCAATCCAATTTCGGCGAACATCCCCGGCCGCAGCTTGTCGTCCGGGTCATCGATGGTGAAGAGCACCCGCAGCGAACGCTTTTCCGTGGACAATACATTGGCAATGCTCTGCACGCGCCCCGGGAAGCGCTCCTTCGGCAGGCCGAGGAATCGTGCGACACACCCCTGCCCGATGTGAACCTGGCTAAGCCGTCCTTCCGGCACGTCCGCCATCACGATGTCTACCTCCGAGGTGACGGAACGGAGCAACTCAATGCTTAAGCCGGCCTGTTGAAGTTTCCGCGCTTGGATGGCTTCTTCTCGGCGAGCAGCCCGTAAGGCCGTCTCCGCCTGGTGCACCTCCTGACGACCCGTGATCTCCACCTGAATGAGATTGGCGCGTTCGGCCGCGAGGTCTTTGAGCGTGTCGGTGCCGGCCTCGACAAGCTTTTCCAAACGCTTCACCAAAGCCTGCTGGGCAGCCACTCTTGCCGAGGCCAACTGTTTTGCTTGTTCCAGTTGGGTTTCCAGGAAGCTGATGTCCGCCTGGGCTTTTTTCCAATCATTGAAGGCGGTGAGCGTGTCAACCGAGTCAAACTGCCAGTAGTCGTCCTCTCGGCTGAGGCCAGGTCGCAAGCTGGCGACGACTCGGCCAGTGATCGTGAGAATTGGCTCCGTCAGCCGCTCCTGGCGGACTTTCGTCACCTGGATTTTCTGATCGAAGGGGCTTCCCGGCCGGACGTGGATCAGCCCAGGGCCGACAATTGTGACGATTTCGGAAGGCGGGGCGACCCGCTCGACCGGGGGAATCGGCCCGGCTAAAGGATCAAGGAGTAGAAAGACCAGGAACGCAGTCGTGCCCGACAAAGCGAGAAGAAACTGGCCGATGGACCACAGTCGGGACCAAAGCGAGGCAGCGGGAGGGGCCGTGGTCGCGGACGACAGCTTGGCTTCGGGAGTGTAAACCGCATTTTGGCTCATGGAGTTACCCTCTTGCCGAGGACTGCGTTATACCGCACTGCCGCCCGTCCTAGGTTGGCTCGGCTTTCGATAAAAAGTCGATAGGTTTCCCGAAAGTTCCGCTGGGCGTCCAGCACGTCAATCAGCGGCCGGCCGCCCTCTTCATAGGCCCGGTTTAGACTGTTGCGTACCTCGTTGGCTAAGGTAAGTTGCTGCTCCGCGACCGCCCTGGCGTTGGCCAACGCCGTGCGAAGATTCTGATCTGCCTCAATCACTTCCGCCCGGAGTTCGACCAGCCCCGCTTGCAGTTCCAATTGCTGCTGGACAGCGACAGAGGCGGCGCGATACCGGTTGCCCTGGTTGCGGTCGAACAGCGGCAGGCCCACCTCCAAACCGACACCCCAGGAATTGGCGTCCGGAAAGCCGATCGCCTTCCGCTGAAACTGACGGGTGTAGCCAATCTGCGGAACAACCTCGGGAAAGGCCTGCCGTTTCTCGACAAGCATCTGAGCGCGGCTTTGCTGGATCCGCCATTGCAAGGCAGCGATGTCAGGCCGATTCTCTACGGCAATGCCAAAGGCCTCCTCCACGGTCGGCAGATCAGGGACGGTAATCTCGTCCAGCGTGCCGCTGACGTCAAAGCTCGGATCGAAGTCGCCCAACCCCATGACTGCCCGCAGACGGGCCTTGGCGGCCACCAACGCATTTTCCGCATCGCGAACACTCTGCTCCGCTCGCAACCGATCCAGGCGTACCCGGCCCAACTCGACCTTTGGTCGGCCGCCTCCCTCCACCGCTCTCTGCGTGATCGCTTCCACCTGCCGAAAATTTGCTGCGTCTTGGCGGGCAAGTTCTAACAGAGATTTCGCCTCCAGGACGTCGTAGTAAGCAGTGGCTGCCTCCACCACTCGCTGACGCACCAGGTCAGCAAACTCCGCTTCGCTGACCCTCACGTTCAATAGCGCTGCTTGCATCGCGGCCGCACGCTTGCCGAACACGAACCAGTCGATTGGGTACGAGATGCCGACATCCAACTGTGGCGGTCCGCCCTGGGCATCCACCGTAAAGGGTCTTGTTAAGGGCAGGAGCGTCTGCGCGATGGAAAATGTCGGGTTTGGCCGCAACGACGCTTGCAATGCCTCCCCGTAAGCCTGATTGATCGCCTCAAAACCGGCTCGCAGCCTCGGGTCCGCCAGCAACGTCGCATTGATCACCTGATCTAAAGTCACGGCGTTCGGAGCCTGACCGGACGGAGCGTCGTCCGGCGAAAGCATTCGCGGTGGAGGGATATCTGTGCCTGGCTCTTCGGAACGAACTCCGGCGGCCACGGCATCGCCGCCTTCCGAGCTGGAATGCCCTTCCCTATGATCCACGGCAGCGACCGATCCGCCATCAGGAAGATCGGAACGCATCCACCGGCTGACTGCCGTTTCCCTTTCATACACCGGCTGGGTTGCCGACCCATCCGCACAGTGCGACGAGGACAACGCCGCCCGTCCATCCTCCGCAGCCAGGCGCAAAGGTCGCTCACACACGCAGCCTGCTGCCCCCATCAGCATCGCGGCTGCGGCGATGACCCAAGTCGCGCATCTTCTCACTTCACGCATGGCTGCCTCGCCACGTCAAAGCGTTCTTCAGCTCTTTGACTTTAGCTTCCTTATCGGTTTTGCCGAACTGTTTAAGAAGTTCTCGTGGGTGCTTTAGCTTGATCTTCATGAGCCGTGGCATTTTCGGCAGGCTGCAAATCCGGTCGGCCAGATGCCCCTTTCTTGTCAACCTCTTCTACTAGTTGCCAGATACCCGACTGCCGCCATTGGTCGTAATAATATCGCACGGTAGACCACGTCGGAAATTGCCGCGGCAGCT
>JANWWR010000091.1 GCA_025055835.1 Gemmatales bacterium
CCACTACCCCCGGCAGGAATCGAACCTGCGACACCCGGTTTAGGAAACCGGTGCTCTATCCACTGAGCTACGGGGGCTTGTCATCATTCCGCTGCCAAGGACACGCAAATCAGTTCTTTGTCATTGCGGACAAAGCAGCACTTATTAGCGTAGGCCGGAGCACTCCACAGCACGTCCCGGCCCGACCAGGTTCCTGTCGGCTCCAGGATTTTCGCCCGGCTGATCTCCTGATAACCGTCCCGCGTCAGTCTGGCGATAATCAGATGGCCTGTCTCGCTGAGCAGGAAGAAGCGCGGGCCGTTCTTGACGATAAACGCCGTTCCGTGGCTTCCCCGTCGGCCGCCGGTGGTTGGCTCGAGGGTTTCCCACAGGCGTTTGCCATCTTCGAGATTCACCGCTCGCAGCGTGCCCACCTGACAATCGCAGGCGTAAATCGTCCCCTCTTCCAAGTGGGGCGTGCTATTGGCCGGATAAACACCTGTTTCCCGGTCGCCGCGCCAGACGACTTGCACGGCGGGCCGATCCTTGGCCAGCCGCAGGCAGGCGCAAACATTTCCAATGCCCCCGGCAAAGAGCAAATCGCCATGAAGCCGTGGAGCAGCAATGGACATCCCGTAATTCGGTTTCAGCGGCTCTTCCCAAAAGACGCTGCCCGTCTCCGGATCCAGGCCGCAAATCGCCTCACTATGCCAGATGATTAATTGACGTTTGCCTCCATGTTCGATAATCACCGGCGGACAATAGCCGGGTTCCCGGGCCGACAAAGCCCGCCAGATTTCCTGGCCGGTGTCCTTGTCCAGGGCGATCGCGACGCTGCCGTCGCCGCCTGCCAGGGTGATCAGTTTTTTGCCGTCGATGAGTGGATGGCTGCAAAAGCCCCACATGGGCGTCTCGACGTTATAGGCCTCTTTAAGATTTTTCACCCAAAGAACCTTGCCGGTGGAGGCTTCCAGGCAGTGGAGGTGGCCTTCGGCTCCCAGGGTCCAAACCTTTCCTTCCTGAACAACCGGCGTGCAGCGCGGTCCCGCCGGATAGGAAATGTGATAAGGGCAGTCGTATTCATACTTCCACAACGGCTCACCGGTCTTCGCGTCGAAGCACAACACCCGTTCCTTGCCTTTGAGGTTTGCCCGGGAGACCGGGGAACTGAGGCGTCGCGTGTCGCCGTCGGTGAGGTAATCGTGGACGAAAACCCGACCGCCCGCCACCGCTGGACCGGCGTAGCCCCCGGCAATGGACTGACGCCACAAGACCTTCGGCCCGTCGGCGGGAAACTTGTCGAGGATGCCGGTTTCTTGCCACACGTTGTCGCGGCCAGGCCCCATCCACTGCGGCCAATCGTCCGCCCGAACGACAGCCGCCGAGAGCGTCAGCACCGCCAGAAATCCTGCAATCGCACCTCGGAGTAGCATTGCATCCTCCGTAAAGCGGCGAGGTTTCCTGAAGAAGGGCGATCCTACGAGTTTCTATCCCTTGCGTTTCCGGAAGTCCAGGGCCAGGCCGGGTCTGTGGCCGGTTCCTTTTGCGGCTGAGAGGATAAGGCCGAGCCTGCTGAGGAGGGACGGAGCTAAAAATCATTTAGGTCCACAATTTCGCCGGCGTTGCGGGTGCACAATGCGGCAAAGGGACGCAATTCGATGTTTTCGCGGATAAACCGCACGGACCCGTCGGCGAAGAGGAAATTGGCCCCGCCTGTGTGAAACGAATACGGCTCGTTCTCGTTCGTGGCATTGATAGCCTTAGGCGTTAACACTGGACCTAGCCCCTGCAAGGAGCCGTCCTGATTGCTGCCGTCGAGACTGAATCCGCCTTCGCTGTCGATCCAGCAAATGCCCTGATCATTAGGCAGATCGGGGCGTGCGACCCGTCCTCGATACACCAAGGGACGCCCGCTGCACTCGACGACCATAATCGTGTTGGACGCTCCGTCGTAGATTTGCAAAAGATTAATCACCGAATTGCGAAACATGACCGACCGATTCGTCGCCGCCGTCGCATAACGGACAGGATCCACCGAGGCGGCCACGCCCATGATTGCCTCATAGTCCGTGCCCTGGGCGGGACGGGCGAAAGTGATCGCCGGTCGCGGCGGTTTCGGGACGGCCGACAACACCACCGGCCGATCCGGCGTCGCCGGACACCAGAAGAGCCGAATCGCATGAGCCGACAGCGACAGGTTTGGTTCTTCCCACCAATGCAGATTTGTGTCGTACAACCCGCGGATATTATCCTGCTCGATATATGGCGTGATTAAGGCCCGCCAACCGACGAATTTGCCCGCGGGATTACGCGGTCCGGCAGTGGTCCAGCCCGAGGCCGGGAAGGCCTGGTAATCATTGTGATAATGGTGGAGGGCGATTCCCACCTGTCGCATGTTGTTTTGGCAGCGCATCCTGTCGGCGGCTGAACGGACCTTTTGCACGGCTGGCAGCAAAAGGGCCATCAGCACGCTGATCACGCTGATGACGACCAGCAGTTCGAGCAGCGTAAACCCGGAAGGTTTGCGGTTAATCTCTGCTCCTGGCGACAGCGGGCCGGTTGCTGCAAGCATGGTTTCCTCACTGTTCAGGACGCCGTAGCTGGAACGGAGCCAGGCTGTTCATGCCTTCACGGACCTCGACGGTGATGCCGGATGTCTGCGGCGAGGCGTAGATCCCCGGCAGTTCGCCGATGCTGCCCTGATCCTCCTCGGCGGTGATCGTCACGGCGTATTTGCCGACGGGAGCGCCATCGTACAGATCGTAGGTGGAGAGCTTGAAGCGACCTTCGTGGTCTGTCCTGGCCGTGGACTGCGGCTGATCGGCGGCGTCCGGGCCGGTGGGATGGAAGACGACCAGAACATTGTGTACCGGCTTGCCTTCGAAGAGGACTCTGCCTTCCACGGGATGCGTGGGCTTCCTCGGCGGTCCCTGCCGCGACGAGCAGGCCAAACTCGGCAGCAGGACCGCAACGAGAGCCAGCAAGGCGACAGGGAAACGGCCAGTCGTAAACGGGGTTTGGTGCATCGGTGTCTTCCTTGGTGCGAGACTCCAATACGAATCTGCTGGGCGGACCCCCTGAGGATTTCAGGAACGGAGTTGAGTGTAACTGAAAACCGATGCTCCGACCAGCGTACTGTTCGGGAACTGCCTCAACCGAATCCGGGAAAGGAAGACGGTTGGCCCGTGCGAAACCTGCGGCACGGTTGCCTGCCTGGCAGTTGACCTGGTTTTTCAGCCGAGATTCACTCTTTTCGGCGGAGGAACTTCACAGTATAATGCTACACTCCTGCACAGCAGGTCTGCGGGGCCGACGTCTTCGGCCGTTGGCAGACCCAGCCGCGGGAACAGGGAAGCAATTACCATCCTGCTTGGCGGCATGGGCGACGACGCGATCGCCGCCCCAAGCAGCCGCCTCCTCTCCCGGTTGGCGAGTTTTGACTTTGTGCTCCCGCCGCGAGGCGAACCGCGGCGTGAGGTTGTTGTTTTTTGGCGGCACGGACAACGTGCCGGGTGAGATCATGATCGAGAAACTGCGAAACATCGGCATTATCGCTCACGTGGACGCCGGCAAGACCACGACCACGGAGCGGATTCTCTACTTCGCCGGGGCCAAGCACAAGGCCGGCGACGTGGATTCCGGCAACACCACGACGGATTTCGACCCGCTCGAAGCCGAGAAAGGCATCACCATCTCGAGCGCCGCTGTCAGCGTCGAATGGGCCGACCATCGCATCACCATTATCGACACGCCGGGCCACGTGGACTTCACCGCCGAAGTAGAACGCAGCCTCCGTGTCCTGGACGGGGCGGTGGGCGTCTTCTGTGCCGTCGGCGGAGTGGAAGTGCAGAGTGAAACGGTCTGGCACCAGGCCAACCGGCACAACGTGCCGCGGATCTGCTTCGTCAACAAGCTCGACCGCGTCGGGGCCGATTTCTTCGGCTGCGTGGAGCAGATCGAACAGAAGCTCGGAGCCCGCGTCGCCGTCTGTGCTTTGCCGGCCGGGCAGGGCAGCGAGTTCCGCGGGGTCATCGACCTGGTGCGAATGAAGTTCTGGCACAACGATCCGGACGATCCCAAGCATCTCCGCTACGAACTCGTGGAGATTCCCGAACAGTACCGCGAAGAGGCCAACCTGGCGCGGGAGCGGTTGCTGGAAGCGGCTTCCCATGTGTGCGACGAAGTGTTGACCCTCGTCGTTGAGGGCCAGCCGGTGCCCGAGGCGGTGTTGCGCAAGGCCTTGAGGCAGGGAACGCTTTCTCTGCAATTGTTCCCGGTGCTGTGCGGCTCGGCGTTCCAGTATCACGGTATTCGGCTGCTTCTGGACGCGATCACGCAATATCTGCCGTCGCCCCTGGACCGACCGCCCGTTGAAGGCATGGTTCCGAAGACCAAAGAAAAGACCAGCCGCCGACCCGGAGCCGAGGAGCCTCTGGCCGCTTTGGCATTCAAAACGGTTGCCGAGTCCCACGGTGACGTGGTCTATGTCCGCATCTACTCCGGCCGCCTGGAGCCGGGCATGACGGTGCTCAACAGCGTGGTTGGCCGCAGCGAACGGATCAGCCACATTTATCGCATGATGGGGGCGCGGCGAGATCGGCTTGACCAAGCCGGACCGGGAGACATCGTTGCGGTCGTCGGTCTGAAGCAGACGGCCACGGGGAATACCCTGTGCGATGCGAACCAGCCGATCCTGCTGGAAGAAATCCGCTTCCCGGAGCCGGTCATCTCGCAGGCCATCATTCCGGCCAAGAACGTGGACGAGGCCAAGCTCAGCGAAGCCCTGGCCAAGATGGTCCGCGATGACCCCACGCTCCGCTGCTGGACCAATCACGAAACCAACCAGTTGATCCTCAGCGGCATGGGCGAATTGCATCTCGAAGTCGCCATCCACAAGCTCCAGCGCGACCACAAGGTGCAGGTCACTACCGGCAAACCGATGGTCTCCTATCGGCAGACGCTGGCCAAGCCGATCGAACTCGAGAACCGTTACATCAAGCAGACCGGCGGGCGCGGGCAGTACGCCGTTATCGTTCTGCGTCTGGAACCGCTCAGCCGTGAGGAACGGGAAGCCCTCGAAGCTGCCGCCGTGGAGCAGGGCGAAAAGCCCGATCCCAACGGCCTGTACTTCTTCGATGAGATCGTTGGCGGCGCGGTGCCCGGCGAGTACATTCCCGCCGTCGAGAAGGGTTTCCGGGAGGCGGCCCGGCGGGGTGCGAAGTACGGGTTCCAGTTCGTCGATGTGAAATGCACGCTGATCGACGGCAAGCATCACGAAGTGGACAGTTCCCAACTGGCCTTTCAGCGGTGTGCCGAGGAAGCGTTTCTGGAAGCAACCAAGCGGGCTGGCGTGGTGCTCTTGGAACCGATCATGAAGGTGCAGGTGACCGCACCCGGGCAGTACCTCGGCGATCTGACCCGCGACGTCAGCCGACGCCGCGGCGAGATTCTCAACTCGATGCTGGAAAAGGGCCGGGCGGCGTTGACGGCTTACGTCCCGCTTGCCTGCCTGATGGGGTACACGAGCGAACTGCGGAACTTTTCCAGCGGCACGGCCAGCTTCACGATGGAGCCGAGCCACTATGCGCCGGTCAAGGAAGAACTGGCTGATCTGCGAGCCGCCAGCTGATCCGCATCGCTTTGGTAACAGAGAATAAAAGCAGGCTCACCTCCGAGGCCCGATCGGCAGCCGCCAGGCGATCCCGATCGGGCCTTGTGTCTGTTTCCATTCCCCGGTAGGAATAGGAGAGAACGATGAGTCGTGCTGTGGCAAAGTTTCTTTTGCCCGGCTCATCGGGTGGGTAACGGGTGACAGCATCATGGCGGGCACGGCACGCTCCGCTAAGACGTCTAAGCAAGCTGAGTCGTGGCTGCGCTGGCAGGGCTTCCTCGGGAACCTGCGGGAGCGTCCGTTCTCTGCTGGCGTCGTGTTGCTGGCCTGCCTGGCGATCATCGCTGCCACGGGCTATTTCCTCATCTGGCCGCATTTGCGGGGCTGGTATCACTGGCGGCAGATGGCAGCAGCGGCTCGGGATTCTGACTTCGAGAACGCCCGGCTGCATTTGCAGGAATGCCTGAAAATCTGGCCGAACAGTCCCGAGGTGCATTTCCATCTGGCCCGCGTCGCCCGTCGTGACGGCGACTACGCCACGGCCCGGCAGGAACTGGTCATCGCTCAACGGCTGGGCTGGCCGGAATCGGCCATTGAGTTAGAGAAACAACTGATTCAGGCCCAGTCCGGGGCCATCCGCGAAGTTCAGGAGGCCCTCAAGAGCCGAGTCGAAACTGGCCACGAGGACTCCGAACTGATTCTCGAAGCCCTGACCACCGGCTACTTGCAGAACAATTTCCTCGCCGACGCCTTCGTCACAGCGCTTTACTGGCAGAAGCTCTTTCCCAACCGCTGGCAGTCCCACTTGCTCCTCGGCATTCTCTTCGAGCGACGGCATCGGGCCGACCTTGCCACGGCCGAGTATCGCCGCGTCCTCGAACTGAAACCCGATCAGATTCAGGCCCGGCACCAGTTGGCTTTTCTCCTGGTGAGCTACTCGAAGCTCTATCCCGAAGCCCTCGAGCAATACCGGGAGATCGTGCGATATCATCCAGACGACCTGGCCGGCTGGGTCGGCATGGCCCGCTGCCTCCGCGCTTTGCAGCGTTACGACGAAGCACGAAAAAGCCTGGACGAAGTATTCCGCCGCGATCCCGAGTACCCCGACGCCTGGCTGCTCCGCGCCCAATTGGCCCGAGATGAGGAGAAGCTGGAAGAGGCTCTGGAGTGGGCCCGCAAGGCTTACGAGAAGATGCCGCACGACCTGTCAGCCAATCACATCCTGGCCTCGGTCCTCTTTGAACTGGGACGCAACGAGGAAGCAGAACCGTACAACCGGCGTCGCCTCGAACTGGAACGCGACATCCGCCGTCTCATGGAAATACGCCGCAGCATCTACGACCTGGAACACGAGAAAAGCAAGAACCTGGAAAGTCTCGGCAGCCAGCGGTCGAAGACGCTGGCCTTGCGTCGGGAGGCAGCCAATCTGGCGTTGCGTCTGGGCGACGAGACCGACGCGGCATTGTGGACGCTGAGCTTGTTGCAACTGGACCCGACCGATCCCGAAGCCCGTCGTCTGGCCGCCGAACTCCAAGCCCGTCGGCAGGGCAAGGGCGAAACCAGGCAGCCGAAGGCCTTCACGCCGCAGACGTTGCCCGGACTTGGGGAACCCTACCGGCCGGAACGCTCGGGCCGATGACCCTGGCCGAAAGGGCGTTGTCATGGGTATGTCACTGCCCTCGCCAGCCTCTCCTGTGCTCTGGAAGCGTCTCCTTCCCAAGTTCGCGTTTGCCATCCTGATCCTCTTGACCGCGGCTGCGATCCTGGCCGGCGGATGGTTCTTCGCCTACCCGACCGTTCGCGCCTGGCAGCATACTGCCGAGGCCGAAAAGGCCCTGCAAAGCGACGACCTGAGCCAAGCTGCCGACCATTTACGCCACGCCGCTGCCCTTCAGCCCGCCGATGCACGAATCCGGTTTTTGTTGGCCCGGACGCTGCGTCGGCTTGGCGAAGTGTCTGCCGCCAGGCGGGAACTAGCCGAAGCGGCCCGGTTGGGTCATCCCCGTCAGGAAGTCGATCTGGAAAACGTGTTGTTGCTGGCTCAGTCCGGCGAACTCGACGGCATCGAAGAGACGCTTCAGGCACTGATCACCGCCGGGCACCCCGAAACGCCCTTAGCCTTGGAAGCCCTCGTCGTCGGCTATCTGACGCTCCATGACCTCCGCAATGCCGAGCGCTGGGCCTCGTACTGGCTGACAAAGGAGCCGACAGCCTGGAAGGCTTGGCTGCTGCGGGGCAAGGCGTGGGAGCAGGGCGTGCAACTCGATGCCGCTTTGCAGGATTACCTCCGCGCTGCCGAACTGAAGCCGGGTGATGTCGAGATTACCTTCCGCGTCGGCGAAATGCTCCGTCGCCTGGACCGCTACAGCGAGGCCCTGCCGCACCTTCGGGCCGCGGCCCAGGGCAAGCCCGATGACGCCGCCATGACGCTGAGCCTCGCCAAGTGCCTCCGCTCCCTGGGCCGAACCGAGGAGGCTCTGCGGTTGCTCCAGGAATGGCGGAACCAGCATCCGGAAACACCGCCGGAGGTGTTCGCCCTTTTAGGCCGATTGGCCGCCGACCTGCACCGCACCGACGAGGCATTGAGCTGGCTGAGCCAAGCAGAACGGGTCTCCCCCGGCGATGAGGACACACTGAATACCCTGGCGGTCCTCTATCGGGAACTTGGTCAGGATGAGGAGGCCGAGAAGTACGATGCTCGGGCCAAGGACGTGCATCGCAAGATCAAGCGAATCGACGCTCTGCTTCGCGCGCTTAAGAACGATCCGCGGAACGTGGAAATCCGCCACGAGATCGGCTGGCTGCTGGTCACGCTGGGTCATTACGACAAGGCCCTGCCGTGGCTTTTAAGTGCCTTGGAACAGAACGCCGATCATCAGCCGACCCATCATGCTCTGGCCGAGTATTACGAGGCGATTGGCGACCGGGAGACGGCCCGCAATCACCGCCTCGCTGCTCAGGGGAAGGCCAAGGCCCGCATCGAACGGTGAACGGAAACTGTCCCGGAAGGGCCAACGCAAGTTGCTTCTCTCGAAGTGAAAAGCAGCGAGGCCGCCGGAGCGGAATCCGACGGCCTCGAAACGTTGCACTTGATTAGGTCCTAATTGAGGCTCGGCTTAGTCACCCTGCACATGGACGCCATCCATGCGGTTTCCCAGCCGCCACCAGATCCATTCATCCATCGTGTAGGCGGCGTTGCGGACCGAGCCGTCGCCATACAGGGCGTTGACACCGCCCGGATGGGCCGCGCCAAAGCCGAAGCCCTGCCGCCACTCGTCGTTGAAGGTGTTCCACGGCGGAATGTTCTTGTCGCGCAGCAGCGGAAGGGCGGTCATGCGGACGATGTCCGGATCCCATCCGCTGATCCAGCCTTCGTTGTCCATCCAGTCGTTACCGAGATAGCGGTCCGAACGCAGCCACTTCTCCGCCACCACGACCGTATTCGCGGTGCCGTCCACGATGTGGGCAAAGGTGATTTTGATGTCGCGTCGGCCGTAGTTCTGGATGGGTTCGTCATGGACGCGGGCGATGACGCCTTGGTGATCGTAGCCGTGACCCCAGCCAAATGGCTCGACGTCGCCCGGGAAGCTCTTGAAGCCCGGGATGGCCGCGGCATAGTCGTTCATGGCCCGACCGTTCGGGCTGACGTGTTGGCCATGACGTCGGCTCGGGCAGTAGTAGATGGGAATCGGCGTGCGGGAAATCGGGCCTGCTGCTCCCCAGTCCTCGATCGAGTACATTTTGTAAACGTGGTCGAATTCGATGTAGGGGAGGATCTGGAACATCCACCCGGCCGTCTGCCACGGCACCTGACGCGGCTGGGCACCCGTGGCCACCGGTTGCCCGGACCATTGCCCGTAGTCCACCGCCGTCCACCATGAGTAGCCGCCGGTGGGGAACCGGCCGTAGTCATTGTGGAAACTGTGCAGGGCGATGCCGATCTGCTTCAGGTTGTTGCCGCACCGCATCTTGTTGGCCGCCTCGCGGACCTTCTGAATGGCCGGCAGAAGCAGCGCCATCAGGATGGCGATGATCGCAATCACCACCAGGAGCTCGATCAGCGTGAAGCCCCTTCTTCTTGTCCATGCTCTCTTCATGCTCACCTCCTGGGACCCGTGGAAAAGACAGACAACCAACAATAAACGGATTCTCCTGTCTTCAATAATCGAAGCAGGCTTGCCGTCTGCTTGCCGAATTTCCCTAATTTCAACAAAGAATCGTTCTTCGTCAAGGTTTCACGAAAAGTTTTAATCAGTGTGGGCTGGGCGGAGATTCCCGGAGGTTTTCCAAAAAGCAAGGCCGGCGGGGTGAAACCCGACGGCCTCTTGGAATGAACTGTTGTACTTCAGGTAGTTCGACGGCTTGGTGCTGCCTCAATCCTGCTGGACGTGAACTCCGTCGCGGCGGTCGCCTAGCCGCCACCAGATCCATTCATCGGTGTTGTAGGAGACATTACGGACTGAACCATCGCCGTACAGGGCATTGACACCGCCCGGATGAGCCGAGCCAAAACCGAAGCCCTGCCGCCATTCGTCATTGAATACGTTCCACGGTGGGATATTCTTGTCGCGCAGCAGCGGAATGGCGGTCATGCGGATGATGTCCGGATCCCAACCGCTGGCCCAGCCGCAGTCGTCCATCCAGTCGTTGCCCAAGTAGCGGTCGCTGCGCAGCCACTTCTCGCTCACCACCACCGTGTTGGCCGTGCCGTCGATGATGTGAGCGAAGGTGATCTTGATGTCGCGTCGGCCGTAGTTCCGCATGTCGCCGCTGTGAACCCGAGCGATCACGCCGTTATGGTCGTAGCCATCACCCCACCAGAAGGGGTCGATGTCCCCAGGCCAATTCTTGAAGCCTGGAATGGCCGAGGCGTAGTCGTTCATGGCCCGGCCGCTGGGGCTGATGTGCTGAGCATGCCGACGGCTGGGGCAGTAGTAGATCGGAATCGGCGTACGGGAGATCGGCCCTGGGTTGTTCCACTCTTCGATCGAGTACATCTTGTGAATGTGGTCGAATTCGATGTAGGGCAGGATCTGGTGCATCCAGCCGATCGTCTGCCAGGGCACCTGACGCGGCTGAGCGCCGCTCATCACAGGCTGGCCGGAATACTGGCCGTAATCGATGCCCACCCACCAGTCGTAGCCGCCGGTCGGGAACCGGCCGTAGTCGTTGTGGAAGCTGTGCAGGGCGATGCCGATCTGTTTGAGATTGTTGCTGCACCGCATCTTGTTGGCTGCTTCGCGGACCTTCTGAATGGCCGGCAGAAGCAGCGCCATCAGAATTGCGATGATCGCGATGACCACCAGCAATTCGATGAGCGTGAAGCCCCCTGGGGGCCTGGACCTGTGCTTGACCATGCTCACCTCCTCAAAACCGGAAATGGGACAACACGGATAAACCCACGGAGAGGCCGAACGAGCTACGATGACGAATTAACTGCGTTCTTGCCGCGTCCTCTCCGATTTACCGCAATGTAACAGAATCTTAATGAAACGCAAGCCAGTTATGAAAACCTTTACTTACTAACCTCTGGGCGAACTTCACTTGGCGTCGGGAACCTCCTCCTTGAATTTCTCCTCCTCCATCTCCGTGACGCCGCCGCCGGCCACGAACCAGACGTACCGCTTGCCTCCAGAGCCTCTCTTCTCATACATGGCGATGGGCGGCCGACTCGGTGCTCCCGGCTTGCTCTTCATCTTGTTGCCCATCATCGAAGTCATGTCCACGTTGGGCACAATCCCGTAAGGCTGGCCGTCACGCGGCGAGATCAGCACCTTGTCCTTCTCAGCCGGGTTGATGCCGAGAGTTTCGAGGTCCTTGTCCGAAAGCTTCTTCAGGAAGTTGGCAAGCTCTTCCTCGCTGGTCGGACCACGGCCCCGGTTCTCCTGCATAAACTTGGTGTAGACCTTGCCAGCGTTGCGCATGTGGGCCTCGGCATCCAAGGTGGACTTGGACACGCGCCCTGTGCACCCCGTCAAGACGAAAGCCACTCCTGCGATCAAGACCAGGCTCGCCAGTCGGACTTGCCACGACGTCTTCTTCATGCTTGCCACGCTCACTTCCAGGTTCCCTGATGACGATGATGACCGAAAACCTTGGCCGCTTCAGGACGCACCAACTGGAACCCGATCGTGGTCGGGAACCATCCTCTCCCGAATCCGGGAACTTTCGAGAGAACAGCAACGTCCAAGCGTCAGACTCTTCTCGCGGAATTGAACCCCGTCCGCTTATGCGAACCCGACCTTTGAGCCGTACGAAGAACGGTCAGGCTCTGCGAGACCCGGACTGGAGTTGTTCCTCACCTCCGCAACGCCTATTCTGACATCATCTTTTGCAAGGTCAACTGAAATCTGATCGGAATACGGCGAATTTGTCAAAAGTGGGTTAAGCTCCTTTCAGGCAACGAAGGCACGCTTCAACCCTGGGATAAGGCAACGCATTTGGTGACACCGAGACGCTGGCCACTCGTAGGGATCGGTCTGCTGTTGGCTGCCGTGCTTGGAGCAGCTCTTTGGTGGATGCGGAGCAATGATGGGTCGGACCGCTGGCTCGGTCAGGCCCGGCGGGCGCTGGAAGAGGCCCGCTATGCCGAGGCCCAGCAGTATGCCTACCGCCTCGAAGCCGAAGGCTGGGTCGAACAGGCTCGGTTGCTCCGCGGCGAAATCTGGCTCCAACAGGGCCGGGAACTGCTCGAGCAGCGACGCCGTCTGCTCCACGGCGATCGCATCAAGCAGCTGGCGGATGCCCTTGCCGACTCGGCACGATCCCTCGCTGTTCCCGTCGGCATCGGTACCGTGGTTTCCTTCCATGATCCGCTCGTGTGGCCTCCCATGTTTGCGCTCGGACCGTTTGCCGATCCGCGGCGGGCTGTCACCGAACGTGCCGAAGCGGCCCTCGCCCAGGCGGTGCGGGAGTTTGGCGAGATCCCTGAGGAGAGCGACCTGGCCGATCAGGCCACGCCTGGACTGGCCGAGGCCGTCGCTCATCTCCGCGACCTGGGTCGCTCCGCTCCGCTTACGGACCTGCTGGAGCGGTTGCGGAACTTCGTGAAGCGGCATCCCGATCACGTCGAAGCCCATCGCCGCCTGGCTCAGTTCTACATCGACCTCAACGCCCTTGCCCCGGCTCTGACCGAACTTCAGGAAGTGGCTCGGCTTGATCCCGAGGACGGTCGACCCTGGCGGTTCATGGGACTGATCTACCGGGACACGCTGCGGGAAGGCTCGGCCATCGACGCCTACCGCCAAGCGCTTCAACGCCGCCTGGAACCCCATGTCGCCGCCGAAGTCCGCGAGGAACTGGCTCAACTGCTTGTTGAGCAAGGGTTCGTTCAAGAGGCCTTGGCCGTTCTCGAAGCCGCTCCGTCCTGGCTTCGCAACAGTCCCTCCTGCCGCACCGTCGAGGCCGCCGCGCGCTGGACCCTGCATCAAAAATCAGAGGCCCGTCGGCTCCTCGCCCAAGCCTTGGCGGAGGATCCGAATTATGTCCCGGCCCTGCGTCTGGCAGGGAAAATGGAACTCGACGAAGACGAGCCGAAACGCGCCCAGATTTTATTTCGCCGTGCCCTGGTACTTCAGCCGCATGACGAGAAAGCCCGCCACATGCTCGCCGACGCTTGCCGAGCTGCCGGCGAAACCGCCGAGGCCGAGGCGGAATTGAAACGCTTTGGCGAAACCGTCGGGCTTCTTCGGGAGGTCGCCCGTCTGGGACGGATCGCCCACAATGAGCCGTGGAACGTTGAGGTGCGGTTGGAAAATGCTCGTCTGCTGGCCCATCTTGGCCGGCTTAGTGAAGCCCGCAACTGGGTTCGCTCCGCTCTGGCCGCCGATCCTGATTCTGTTGAAGCCCGTCAACTACTCCGCGATCTTGGACCGCCTCGGGACTAGACGGGGTTTGACATGCCTGTGTCACTGCCACGGAGATGCCGAAAAATCGGACGCCGGAGGGATCACGGCTGGGCGGCGAGCTTGTCGAACCATTGGCGATGCCGTTCGGCGGCGTGCGGTTCCAGAGCGATGAGGACCTCCAGGTCCTTCCGGGCTCCGTCCTTGTCGCCCAGGGCCAGTTGGCAAGTGATCGCCAGCTGCCGCAGCTCCGGGCTGAACGGATGCAGCCGCAGGCCCGCCTTGCACTCGTACCAGGCGGAATGCCAGTCCTCCTGCCGGGCATGAGCGGTGGCCAAGCCGAGCCGATAACGCCAGCGATAGGGATTGATCCGCACGGCCTGATCCCAGTAGAGGCGGGCAGCCCGCCAACGGCCCATTTCGGTGGCCAGCGAGGCCGCATTGGCCAGCGTCGATTCCCGCTGCGGGGCGCGGGCCAGCAGGGCGGCGAACTCCTCAGCGGCTTCGTCATGGCGACCCAGCTGCCACAGCGCATTGGCCTTCGCTTCCCAGGCCACGAAGTCGCCGGCTTCAGCTACCGGAACCTCAGCCAAAAGCGGCAACGCGGCCCGGGCCAACTCCTGCTGCAAGCGTTCCGGGTGGTTCTCGGACATCATGATCAGAGCTATGCCCAGGTCGCGGCGAAGCCCCGCCTGGCGGCGCGGGTCGGTCGGCGGACGGAACGGCACCAGCGGCAAGTCTCCCGGAGGCAGCCGCCGCGGCGATGCCAACGCCTCCGCCGCTGGCTTCCTCAGCACTCGATGGTCGCTGAACGCCGTGTGGGCGATGTTCGCCTCATTGACGGGCATATGACACACAATGCAATTGTCCTCGGGTTTCGTGGCCCGTCGTTCCGCCAAAGGGGCCGAGCAGCCGCGATCCGCATGACAATTCAAGCAGCGTTGCCGATACCACCCCGGACGCTCCTCCTTGGGCGGCAGATAGTGCGGATCGTGGCAGGTGACACAGCCCATCGCCCCGTTGCTGCCGCGAAAGCAAGCACTGGCGTACATCTGCTCGACCTGGCCGACGAACTTGTTGCCCACTGCCAGATCGGGATGCCGCACGAAAACTGAGAGAAAATCCTCCAGTGGCAGACCGGGCCGATAGTCGAACACCTCGACGCCGGGCCGCGGCACCCGATGTTGCCCCTGCAAGTGACACTGCTGACAAACCCCTTCCCGCAACTCCGGTTCGAGGTGCTTCGGATTGACGATGGTGCGGTCGATGCCTTCGTAATGCTCGTTGGCCAAGCGCGCCTGGACGTGCAGTTCGCCGGGACCGTGGCAGCGTTCGCAGCCGATGGTGAAGCCCTCGAAGATCGGCGCATGGTAGCGATTAAGCGCTTCCGGTTCGCGGCGGACTTGATTGCAGTGGCAGAACAGGCATTCCCCCAGAATTGGCCGGGTGAAATGGTGATTGCGGACGCTGTAGCCCGGCGACAGATCCCACACCTGCTTGCGGGGATACCAGGTCAGCGACGACATCAGCAGCCAGCCATCGTGATTGATGAGATAGGACCGTCCGCTGACCCCGGAGCCGACGGCATAAGCAATTTCAACGACGGCCTCCGCGACGGGTTTGTCGTTGCCGTCCCGCAGCGTCTCCCGATGAAAGGTTTTACCGTCCCGCCGCTCCACGGCGTACTCGATGTTGCCGACTTTGAACGGATTGCGGGCGGCGGCGTCGAACCGCTCGATCGACGGGGCCTGATTTACGGGGAACAGGGAAAGGCCCATCGAGTGCCGATGGTAGGTCTGGGCATAGGTGACGTGGCAGCTGGCGCAGGCATCGTCGCCGACGTAGCGGACTCCGGGCCGGGCATTCAGCCAGGGCGAATCGGTATGAGCGGCGGTGGGAGAGGCGGAAATCGATTTCGCGGTGCCCGGCGGCTCCGTCGTCGCGCCCCGCTCCGGACCGCCGCAGCCAAGCAGACTTACCGCGAGAATTAGCGCTGCCCACACGCCCCCAACGAGCCGTTGACATGGCATGGTCACGATGGCGGGACAGGCGGACGGCGAACGCGGAAGGGGCCTCATGTTCACTCCGGCTTCGGCGGCGCGGAACCCTGCTGTTGCTGCTTGCGTTGTTCCTCCTCGGCCCATTCCTTCTCGATTTCCTTGTCCTTGCCTTCGACGAAGAAGATGGCCCGCTCCAGGAGGTTGCGGAGCCGTTCGTCGTTAATGCCCTCAGTTTTCATGCGGTTGAGAATCGGCAGGGCGTCCTTGGCGTCCGTGCCCATGGTGCACAGGCTGAACAGGATCATTTGCAGCACTTCCTTGTCTTTCTCTTCCTCAAGGAGCTTGATTTGCAGGGGGAGGGTGTCCTTGGCCAGGGAGCCGTGGAAACGGACAGCGGCGGCGGCAAACCGGCGGACTTCGAGGTTTTCGTCTTGCAAGCCTTGGCTGAGCAGCGGCAGCGTTTCGTTGAGGAGCTTGACCTTGATCTCGCCGGGGAAGGTGCCCAGGGCGACGAACCCCATCGCCCTCCGCCGCGGCGACGCGCTCCGCAACGCCTCCATGACGCCGGGAATGGCATCCTCACGATAAAACGCCACCGCCTCGGCGGCGTAGCGGCGGGCTTTTTCGTGCTCGTCGTCGAAGTTGGCGAACAAGTGCGGCAAGGCTTCCTTGGTGTAGGGAATGCCCAAGGCCCGGATTTCGTCGGTGGCCCGCGCCCGGGCTTCGGGATCGGGATCTTTCAGCTTCTTGATGAGGCCGGGCAGTTTGGCAGCGGCGTACTGGGCTGGGCTAGGCTCTCCGCAACCGCTGGCAAGCAAGGCTCCCAAAACCACTGCACCGAAGACCCCCATCCGCGATTTCATGGTGACAACCCCCGCACGGAAGTGGAGCTAGATTCGCAGCAAAGTAGTGTACTCCCAATTCGCCAGGACAAGCAAGGACTTTGGCCAACCGAGCTACGGCCTAGCACTCTGCAACTTGGGCGCTTTGCGGAGTAGCAGACGTTTCTTACCGAGCGGCGGGCACTTTTTTCCGAGCGGCGGGCGTCAGCCCCCCGGGAGGTGGAACCCCCAAAGGCACCCACAACACAGCCGGCTGACGCCCCCCC